>JBDGSB010000089.1:0-21210 GCA_042217765.1 Haloarculaceae archaeon
AGCACCACGCTGTTAACGTGGTTGTCCCAGGTTCGAGCCCTGGCGGCGGCGCTTTTGTTGCGAGTGAGACGAAGAGCGAAGCGAATTCAATCGTCGTCGGCGTCGGTCTGTGCCCGCCGTTCGGTGGCGCGGTCGACGAATTCCTGGGGTAACTCGTCGATTTCGCCGGCCTGGACGGCCCAGAGATTCGCGTAGAGGCCGTCGGCGTCGATGAGTTCCTCGTGGGTACCGCGCTCGACGACGCGGCCGTCCTCGATGACGACGATTCCGTCGGCGTCCTTGACCGTCGACAGCCGGTGAGCGATGACGAAGGTGGTGCGATCGGCGGTCAGCCGGTCGAGGCTGCGCTGGATGAGCATCTCCGTCTCGGTGTCGACGTCGGAGGTGGCCTCGTCGAGCACTAGCACGTCGGGGTCTTCGAGGATGGCCCGTGCGATGGCGATGCGCTGGCGCTGGCCACCCGACAGTTTCACGCCGCGTTCGCCCACCATGGTGTCGTAGCCGTCGGGGAGGTTCCGGACGAACTCGTGAGCTTCGGCGGCCTTCGCGGCGTCGATCACGTCCTCGTCGCTGGCGTCGAAACTGCCGTAGGTGATGTTCTCCCGGACGGTGCCGTAGAACAGAAACGGGTCCTGGCTGACGTAGCCCACCGCGTCCCGCAGGCTCGGGATGGTCACGTCGCGGACGTCGGTGTCGTCGATGCGGATGGCCCCCGTGTTCACGTCGTACATCCGCACGAGCAGTTTCATCACGGTGGACTTGCCCGCACCGGTCGGGCCGACCAGCGCCAGCGTCTCGCCGCCGTCGACCGAGAAGGAGACGTCCTCTAGAACCGGCTCGTCGTCGTACCCGAACGTGACGTCGTCGTACTCGACGCGGCCGTCCGCGACGGCCAGCGCCTCGGCGTCGGGATTCTCCGCGATGCGGCTGGGCGTCTCCATCAACCCGAAGATGCGCTCGGCGGAGGCGTGTGCGCGCTGGTACATGTTGATGATCTGCCCGAACTGCGCGACCGGCCAGATGAACCGCTGGGTGTAGAGGATGAAGGCGACGAACTCGCCTTTCCGGAGCGTCCCGGACAGTGGCCCCAGGGGCTGGCCCAGCACCCACAGGCCGCCGACGAGGAAGGTGAGCACGAATCCGGCCCCCGAGAGGACGCGCAGCGCCGGATAGAAGCGGATGCGCGTGCTGATGGCGTCCCAGTTGGCATCGAAGTAGTCCATCGAGGCGTCGTCGACCCGGTCGGACTCGTAGGGTTCGGCGTTGGCCGTCTTGATGACCTCGATGCCGCCGAGGTTGTTCTCGAGTCGCGAGTTCAGTTGCCCGACCGACGACCGGACGTCGGCGTATTTGGGCTGGATGGTGTGGACGAACCGCCAGGTGAACACCGCGATGAGCGGCACCGGCAACAGCGCGATGAGCGCCAACCGCCAGTTCATCTTCAGGAGGATGACCGCGATGGCGACGATCATCACGACGAGCCGGGAGGCGGAGTTCAGCCCGTCGTTGAGAAAGCGCTCCAGGCGGTTGACGTCGTTGCTCAGAACCGACATCATCTCGCCGGTCTGTTTGTCGGCGAAAAAGCCCATGTTGAGCCGCTGCATCTTCTCGTAGGTGTCGGTCCGCAGGTCGTGCTGGATGTGCTGGGCGAAGGCGTTCCAGCCCCAGTTGCGCGTCCAGTGGAAGGCCGCCCCGCCGAGAAACGCGACTGCGATCATGGTCCCGGTCAGCAGCAACTGCGCCCGCTCGGTCGCCGGGAGCCACGACGGCGGCACCCCCCACAGGCGAAAGGGAATGGAGTCGTCGAAGATGGCGTCGATGGCCAGCGCGAGCAACAGCGGCGGCAACAGATCGAGAACGCGAGCGGCCACGCTAGTGGCGAGCCCGACCGCGAACGCCAGCGGATTCTGCCGGCCGTACTCGAAGAACAGCCGTCGCATCGGCGAGGAGACCCGCTCGCGTTCGTCCTCGAACGTGCCGTCGTCGTCGGCACCACCGACGTCGAAATGCATCGTTTCCAGTCAGGTGGCGCGGATTCAAAAGGGCGTCGCGTCGCGACCACGTCACGTGACCGACGGCGGTACCTGGAGCCGGTCCCCCACGGCGACGCCGGTCTCGTTGGCCCACCCGCGTGGCACCTCTAGCACGTACTTTCCGCGGCCGCGATACCGGTGGAGGCGGTCGACGTCGGCCGGCGGCACGCTCGCGTGGTGGATCGTCGTAATCCGACCGCTTGCGTCCGCGAACACCATGTCGAGCGGGAACGACATGTTCCGCATCACGTAGGCGTGCGTCCCCACCGACGGGTGGACGAACAGCATCCCGGTCCCGGGAGCCAGCGACTCGGTTTCGCTCAACCCCACGTACCGCTCGCGGGAGGTGTTGGCGACCCGCGCCTCGACCGTCGTCAACTGGGTCCCGTTGTCGTCGACGACGGTCACGGTCACCCGGCTGCCGTCGACGCCGCCCGCGTCGAGACCGCTCGACGCCAGCACCACCAGCGACGCCACGATGGCCAGCGTCGCGAGAAACAGCACCGCACGAGATCTGCGCGCCATCGACCGAAACTCCGTCACGTCCGCGGGTAAGCCTTCCGCCCGAGAGAGAAAGCGTTATTCCGCCCCGTCGGTTTCACCCGTGTGTGGGTTCGTGGTCTAGCTGGTCATGACGCGGCCTTTACAAGGCCGAGGTCGGTGGTTCGAATCCGCCCGAACCCACTGCGTCTCGTCACGAGCAACTCACGAGTGACGAGTAAAGCGTTCGGGCGGTTCGAACCGGACGAGTCGCGCGCAACGCAGTGAGCACGTCTCGGCGTGGTTCGAATCCGCCCGAACCAACTCGGAATACGAACGGTTTCGAACGAGTGCCCACACGGTCGCGACGTTTCGGGCTGTGACACGGCGAAGAACGCCAACGCCGCCGACTGCCCCTCGCGTTTCAGGGATCGAACTCGGTCAGTTCCGGGTCGTAGTCGACGTCGAGGTCGCCGTGGACCTGTCGGTAGACCCGCCGGTAGCGAGTGAGTTTCCGGAACAACAGCGCGCCGAACAGGCCGTCGTAGACCAGCACGAACGCCAGGAATCCGACCAGCGACGAGGTGCCGGCGACGGCCGCGATGAGGCCCGGAACGAACGACACGAGCGAGTTGTAGGTGGCGTGGATGAGCGCCGCGATGAGCAGCCCCTTCACGACGATGGGGCCGACCGAATCGCGGTTGAACCGGGCCAGCCCGAGGTAGTAGCCCGAGAACGCCGAGTAGATGACGTGTCCCGGGCCCGCCAGCGCCCGCACGGTCGCGGTCGCGCCTCCGCGCAACACGAGATTCGACATCCCCGGGTCGTTCATGACGCTCTGTGCGATGTAGAGGGCGTTCTCGATGGTGGCAAAGCCCAGTCCGGCCATCGCCCCGTAGACCGCGCCGTCGACGACCGCCCCGAAGCGGTCGTCCCGGTACGCGTACAGCCGAACGGCCAGCAACTTGACCGTCTCCTCGATGGGACCGACGACGAGGTAGTAGAACGGCACCATCGCCAGGAAGGGCAACGACTGCACTCCCAGGGCCCGTAGCGTCACGTCCTGTGCGACCGTATTGACGATGCCGGCGAATCCGGCGAACAGCACCCCGAGAACGAACGTCGCGACCAGCAATCCCAGCGGCTCCGCCGGCGTCACGTCGACGTACCAGACGTACGCCGCCAGCGCCAGTGCCGGCACGACCGACAGGAGCGTGAACAGCCCCAGCACGGGGTCGCTGATGACGCCTAGCCCGCCGAGCACGAGTTGGATCACCAGGATGAGCGCCGCGACGACGATCAAGATTCCGCGTGCGGTCGTCCCGAGCAGGCCGTAGACGCCCACCGCAAGGCGATCCAGCCGGCTCCGTACCTCCCAGTCGGTGACGTCGTAGAGGTCCTGCTCCGCGGTCTCGTGCATTTCGATCGGGTCCCGACGCCGTGCCATGTTCCTGTCCTCGCGTCCCGTCCACCTAACGGTTGGGCCCGATTCGGCTGGAACCGGACCGAGATGTACGTCCCGGAACGAGACGCTTTTCGCGCTGTGTCCCTAGGTGGCGGACATGACAATCACCGCAGGCGTCGTCGCCGTCCAGGGCGACGTCAGCGAACACGCCGACGCCATCCGGGCCGCGGCGGCCGCTCGCGGCGAGACGGCCGAGGTGCGCGAAATTCGGACGGCAGGCATCGTCCCCGACTGCGACCTGCTGTTGTTGCCCGGCGGGGAGTCGACGACCATCTCGCGGCTGCTCCACCGGGAAGGCATCGCCGCGGAGATACGCGACCACGTCGCCGCGGGCAAGCCCGTACTGGCGACCTGTGCGGGACTCATCGTCGCCTCGACGGACGCGCACGACGACCGCGTGGAGACGCTCGACGTGCTCGACGTGACCGTCGAGCGCAACGCCTTCGGCCGCCAGAAGGACTCCTTCGAGGCCCCGCTCGACGTCGCCGGCCTGGACGAACCGTTCCCGGCGGTGTTCATCCGCGCGCCGCTCATCGCGTCCGTCGGCGACGCCGAGGTGCTGGCCACCTGGGAGGGCCGCCCCGTCGCCGTCCGGGACGGCCCCGTCGTCGGCACCTCCTTTCACCCGGAACTCACCGGTGACTGGCGGATTCACGATCTGGCGTTCTTCGAGGGACAGCCAGTGGCCGACGCCGAGGTGTGACACCGGTCGACGGCGGACGCCGAGGCGACGAACGCACAGGTCGTCGACGACCACGGGTCAACGACCACGGATCGAGACCGCAAGCGACTTCGCGTCACCTGCCGACGTGGCGACACGGACAGATCATGACCGACGTACTCCGGGAGTTGTTCGAGATCATCGAGGAGCGAAAGGAGACGCTGCCCGAGGACTCTTATACGGCGTCGTTGTTCACCCACGAGAAAGGCGAGGACGCCGTCCTCGAAAAGCTCGGCGAAGAGTCGGCCGAACTGCTGCTGGCCGCGAAGAACGACGACCGCGACGAAATCGCCCACGAGAGCGCCGACATCGTCTACCACCTGCTAGTGTTGCTGTCGAGCAAGGACATGGACTTAGACGACTTGCTGGCGGAACTGGAATCGCGCCGGTGAGATGACCGGGTCGACGCGCGAGTTCGTCGTGGCCGTCCTGACGGGAGCGGGCGTGGTGCCGATGCCACCCGGGGGAGGCCGGGACGAGGCCGGCGAGTGAGCGGCCCCGAAAGAACGCCCTTTTACCGCCTGACTGACTACCACGGTTCGATGAGTCACCCGTTCGAGGACCTGCCGACGCATCTCACGTCGGCGGAACTACTCGACAAGGCGTTCTCGCGAGCGGCGCGTGCGGGCAGGGCCAAGAACGGCCTCGACGCACAGACGTCGATGCTGCAGACGGCGTCGAACATCGTCTCGGACAACCTCGAAAGCGTCGTCACCGACTGGCCCGACTTCGAAAACCTCGATCCCTTCTATTTGGCGCTGGCCGACGCCGTGGTCCGGGAGACCTTCGAGGGAAGCGCCGCCTCGACGGCCGACGACGGCGGCGTCGACACACTCCGCCAGCACCTCTCGGAAGTCGGGTGGGCGAGCCGCAAGGCCACCGAGATCCGCAACGAGTACCAGCCGCGGCTCCACGGCGACGCCGACACCGCACGCAAACTCCGCAAGCAGGCGTTCGCGCGGCTGGCCGACGTCGTCGAGGAGATCGACGACGACCTGGCCGCGCTGTCGGCCGCCCGCGAGGACCTCCGGACGCTCCCGGACATCCGGCCCGACGAACCGACCGTCGTCGTCGCGGGCTATCCCAACGTCGGCAAGTCGTCGTTCGTCAACGGCGTCACCAACGCCCGCAACGAGACCGCGGCGTATCCGTTCACCACGACCCGGATTCACGTCGGCCACGTCGAACGCGACCGCATCCGCTACCAGCTCGTCGACACGCCGGGGTTGCTCGACCGGCCGGCCGACGAGCGAAACGAGATCGAATCACAGGCCGTCTCGGCGCTGGCACACGCCGCCGACGCCGTGCTCGTCCTCCTCGACCCGACCGGCGAGTGCGGGTACCCGCTGGACGTGCAACTGGCGCTTCGCGATTCCCTCGTCGACCGCTTCGACGTCCCCGTGTTGACCGTCGCCAACAAGTGCGACCGCGTCGACGACCCCGAGACGACCGTCGACGCCGACGGCTACATGAGCGTCACCGACGGCGAGGGCGTCGACGAAATCCTCGACGCCGCCGTCGAAGCCGTCGGCTACGAACCGGACCTGCCCTTCGAGGAGTGAGCGACGGTCGGGCCGACGCGCGACACGCCTGGAATCGACACGTCGGTGGCGACGCGTACGGGAACTTCGAGGCGAGAGTGATCGGCGAACCGTCTGCGCCCGCGGTGACCACGAGCCCGAAAGCTCCTACCCCGTTCGTTCCCGCCCGTCTCGGCTGGTGAACCAGGCTACGTGGGTGGGAACGAAAGGGGCAACCGGCTCCGGGAACCCGGCCGACGCAAGCACGCGAGTGCAAGCGAGCGCGCGCAACGAGGCCCGGGAGTGGAGCCGGTTGGGGCTTTCAGGCTGGTCGAAGTGCCGCTGTGCAGGGTCCAAACGTGATGCAGACCACTCGAGTGTCGAGTTCAGCACGAGCGTGACGTCAGGCCGCCGTCGCGTTGTAGGACACGGTAACGGCGGCCGTCACGGTCACGGGACCGCTCTCGACGGACGTGCCGCCACCGCCGCTGGCCAGGGCCGCGCTCTCGTACTGCACCGGCCGGTAGCTCGTATCGGAGCTGTCGATCGTCGCGACGCCACCGACGTGCAGGCCGCCGCTTTCGGCGAGCGTCTCGGCCTCGGTCTTCGCGTTCGACATGGCGTCTTCGAGTGCCTGTTGGCGAAGGCGCTGGCGTTTGTCCTGCGAGAGCGTGAACTGCACGCCGTCGACGCGGTTGGCGCCGTTGGAGACGGTCGCATCGATCACCTCGCCTGCCCGCGAGGTGTTCGAGAGCGTGATCTGAAACGAGTGGGTCGCCCGGTACGTCGTCGGGCCCGTGTCGGGACCCCGGTAGTCCTGGCTGATGTCGAAGTACTCGGTGCGGACCTGGCCGTCGTCGATACCCATCTCACGGAGCGCGTCTCGCATCCGGGAGACGTTCTCGTTGAGGCGGTTCCGGGCGGTCGTCACGGTCGGTGCCGTCGAGACGACGGCGACGCTGACTCGCGCCTGATCGGCGCTGGTCTGGACCTGTCCGGCCGCGTCGACGGTGATCGTTCGGTGGCCCTGCGGGGCCGACTGTGCGGCCGTGCCGTCACCGACGTACGTCGCGCCGACGACGCCGCCGAGCGCGAGCGTGACGACCAGCGCGGCCACGCCGAGGAGTGTCGTTCGCGATTGCATCACCCGACCGTACGCCGTCCGCCCATAATACCGTCCCGTACCCTCAAACGACCGTTTGACTCATTCACGCCGACTCCGTGGTGACGTACCGCACCTGCGTCTCGATGGACCGGCCCAGTTCGGCCTCGAAGCGGGCGTCTAGCCGTCCGGCGAGATCGCTCACCGTCGCGTTCGGCGGGACGCCGACGGTCACGACGACGGCCTTCGGTTCCCGGAACACGAGGTCGTCGGTGCGTCGGACCTCGAAGTTCAGTAGCGTCGCGGGCGTCGACGCCAGTTCGGCGACCGCGTCGTTCCGGAGGCGCTCTTCGGTGGTGGCGTTCTGGAACGAGTCGTAGGTGACCCCGCCCAGAAACAGCGACAGGACGGCGATGGCCGCCAGGAACATCGCGATTCGCTGGGCCGTCTGCTGGCGGCTCTCGTTCAGCCGGAACCACTGGCTTGGATGGTAGTCCTGGTACCACAGCACGACCTGGGCGGCGAGATTGATCGACAGCCAGTTGACCAGCGCCAGCACCGCGGCCCCGGCGACGACGCCAGGCAGCCCCCACGCGATGCCGATGCCGACCGTCGCCGCCGGCGGGACCAGCGCGACCGCGATCATGACTCCGACCAGCGCCGTCGAGACGCCCGACGAGAGGCTCAACACGCCCGCGGCCCCCGCACCCAGCGCGACCACTAGCGAGAGGAAATCCGGCGTGAGACGCTCGCGGACCTCGGGAATCGCCGTCACGTCGGTGAACGGCGGGATCAGGTGCAGCGATCTCGCGACCGCCGCGAACGCCGCGGCACCGACGACCGCCAGCAGGAGTCCGCTGACCTGGAGTTTCATCCCGCGGACGAACAGGTCGTTGTCGTCCAGCACCGTCCCGACCGCCGACGCCATCGCCGGCCCGACAAGCGGCGCGATGACCATCGACCCGACGACGACCGCCGGCGAGTCCAGCAGGAGGCCCGCCGTCGCGATGACGGCGCTGATGAGCGTCATCGCCGCGTAGTTGCGCAGCGACGGTGCCATCTCGCTGGCCTTCGTCGCCAGTTCCTCCCGTGCGATGCGCTGTTCGTCGACGTCCTCCTCCTCGGCGAATCGCTCCCGAAGTTTCTCGAAGTCCCTGGAGATGACCGTCTCGGCGTCGAGGACGACCGTGTACGCGTCCTCGTCGAGCCCGGCCGTCCGAAGGTCGTCCAGGATCGGCTCGACGGCGTTGGTCGGCAACGGGACGTAGACGATGGCGCTGTAACCCGCCCCGGAGGTCTCGTCGGAGACGACGTAGTCGACGTCGTTCCCGTCGAGCGCTCGCAGGATGGCCTCGCGTTTCCCCGTCGGGACGGTTATCTGTACCAGCCGCACGCCCACGACTGCGACCGGCTAGGAGAAATAAGCCCCGGACGACGGGCGAAGCGCCGCCAGGTTCCGAACGCGGTCGAGGATGCCGCGCGTCACCGCGAGCGCGCGTGCATCGCGCCGGTACCGCCGGTAACTGTAGGCCGCGACGATCACGAACGAGACGGCGACCGCTCCCGTCACCAGCCACTCGATTCCGGCGATCGGTGGCCTCAACGGGGAGAACGTAAACAGGCCATAGGCCACCACCTTCGGCAGCAACGCCACCAGCGCGTCCGCGAGTGCGACGACCGCGGCCGTTCCCCGCGTCTGCCGTTGCATGTCTGAGAACCAAGACGGAGCTTTTGCCAAAAAACTACCGGACACTGTTGCCTCGTTTCGCAGCCAACGGAACGTCCGTGTCCAACCGTGGAGGCTTTCCCCGCCCGACGGCTACCGGCGTCCATGTTCGAGACGCGCCCCGACCGCGCCGCCGAAGTCGTGCTCGCCGGTCGCTCTAACGTCGGCAAGTCGACGCTGATGCGCGAACTCACCGGCCACGACGTCTCGACCGGCCAGCGGCCCGGTGTCACCCGAAAGCCCAACCACTTCGACTGGGCCGCCGAGGACTTCGTCCTGACCGACCTCCCCGGCTTCGGCTTCATGGCCGGCGTTCCCGACGACGTCCGCGAGACCATCAAAACCGACGTCGTCCGCTACGTCGAGACCAACGCCGACGCCATCCTCGTCGGCGTGCTCGTCGTCGACGGCAAGTCCGTCGTCGACATCATCGACCGCCACTCCGGTTCCGAGGAGGTCCCCCACGACGTCGAACTGTTTCACTTCTTCCAGGACGTCGGCGTCCCGCCCGTCGTCGCCGTCAACAAGATGGACAAAGTCGACGACCGCGACCAGCGCCTCGACGACCTCTGTGAGCGACTCGGCCTCGTTCCTCCCTGGCAGCAGTGGCGCGACACCATCGCCCCCATCAGCGCCAAACGCGGCTCCGTCGACGCACTGACCCAGGCCGTCCGTGACCACCTCCACGACGCCGGCCGCGACGACCTCTTTAAGTGTTTCTAAGAACCTTTTTACGTCACGGGGTCGCGGGGCGACCCCGTTCGCAAAAACGTTCATGAAAAACGACCTTCGCGCTCGCGACGCTCGCGCGAAGTGAAACGGCTCGCCCCGCTCGCCGTATGCTCGCCGCTTCCGCCTCCGCACCCGCACCGCTTCCGCCTCCGCACCCGCTACTGTCGACGCTGGCACGAAAAATGCGGCCGCTGTGGAGACGAGCACTCTACGGAACGAACCGGAGATGTCAGGCGACGTTGAAGCCCTTGTCCCGGAGGAAATCCTCGACGCGTCCGGTGTGGTTGCCCTGGAGTTCGATGGCGTCGTCCTCGACGGTCCCCCCACAGGCGAACTTCGACTTCAGATCCGACGACAGCGTGTCCATGTCGACGTCCTTCGGGTCGAACCCCTCGATGATCGTTACCTCTTTCCCGTACCGGCGCTCGTCGATGCGGACCGTGATTTCTTGCGATTCCTTGGCGACGTCCTCACAGACGCATAGCTCCTCGGGCAGCCCGCACGTCGAGCAGACTTCCGACATTACGTCTCGGCGTACGAAATCAACCTATTAAACACTGTCGGGTAGACTGGCGGGTTACGGCGGTAGCGGGGCGAAAGCTCACCTTCGCCGTGGGAGGGTGTCGTACGGATTCGGGTCGCTCTGTGCCGGTGGTTCGCCGACCCGTTCGGGCGAGCCCCCGGCAACCGAAGACACGAATCCGTATCAGACGAGGGGTGCAACGAGATCTCGCCCGGCCTCTAAGAGCGTCTCCACGCGCCGGTCGCTGTCGGCTTCCGCGTAGACCCGAAGCTTCGGCTCGGTGCCGCTGGGCCGGACGAGCAGCCAGGTGTCGTCGGCCAACAGGACCTTGAAGCCGTCGACGGTGTTGACGTCCGCGACGGCGACGCCGGCCACCGTCTCGGGGAGCGCTCCCTCCAGGTCGTCGAGGACGCGCGCTTTCTGCGCGTCCGGACAGTCGACGCTGATTCGGCCCTGGTGAATCGCGCCGTGTTCGGCCAGCAGGTCGTCGACGCGGGCGTCGAGCGGCCGTTCGACGGCGGCCGCCGCGGCCGCCAGCGCGAGGAGGACACCGTCCTTGTTCCGGAGGTGGGCGGTCAGCCCGAACCCGCCGCTCTCCTCGCCACCCATCAGCGCGTCGTACTCGCTCATCGCGTCGGCGACCCACTTGAATCCGACCGCCGTCTCGTGGACGCCCTCGCCGTGGGCCGCGGCCACGCGGTCGACGATGCTGCTGGTCGAGACGGTGCGGACCGCCGGGCCGCGTTCGGCTTCGAGCAGGTCGTCGTACAGCGTCGCGAACAGGAGGTTCGGGTCTAGTGCCCCGCGGTCGGGCGTGACGAGGGTGACGCGGTCGGCGTCGCCGTCGTTGGCGATTCCGACGTCGGCCGCCCCGCGCTCGACGGTCTCGACCAGTCCGGTTAGCCGCTTTGCGGTGGGTTCGGGCGGCGCCCCGCCGAAGGTCGGGTCGCGTTCGCATCGACGTCGGGTGACCGTCGCGCCGGCGCGTTCGAGCAGGGCGTCGGTGACGCCGCGGCCGCTGCCGTGCATGGCGTCGTAGGCGACGATCAGCCCGTCGAGGTCCGCGTCGACGAACGACAGCGCGTGATCGAGGTACGGCTCGACGAAGTCCGTCTCGCGGACGCTCCCCCACGCCGACTCCGGGGCGGGCGACGGCGGGGCAAGCAGTTCCTCTAGCCGGTCGGTCACCGCCGGCAGCGCTGGCGTTCCCTCGTGGGTAACGAACTTGACGCCGTTGTACTCGGGCGGGTTGTGCGACGCGGTAATCTGCAACGCGCCCGCGAGACCGCGGTCGGTCGCGGTCCAGGCGACGACGGGCGTGGGCGTGTCCCGGTCGGGAATCAGCACGTCGAAGCCGTTTACCGCCAGCACGCGCGCCAGTTCCTCGGCGAACCCTCGGGAGGTTTCGCGCGCGTCGTAGCCGACCGCGACGGGATCGGTGCGACCCTGCTCGTCGAGGTAGCTCGCGACGGCCTGGCCGACCATCCGGACCCGCTCGTCGGTGAAGGCATCGAGCGTCGCCCGCCAGCCGTCGGTCCCGAACGCGATGGCGTCGGCGTCGTCCATACGCCACCCGCGTGCGGGGGCGGCAAAAAGCTACTCGTCGCTCTCTCCTGGGCCGATCAGCGACTCCTTCTCGGCCCGCGAGAGCCGTTTGATTTCGTACTCGCGCGCCATCGCCGCCGACTTCGAGTCGAACGACTCTACGTGAACGAGTTCAACGGGCGTACGCCCGCGGGTATACTTCGCGCCTTCGCCGGCGTCGTGTTCGCGGACCCGTCGCTCGACGTCGGTCGTGTACCCGGTGTACAGCGTGTCGTCGCTACAGCGGAGGACGTAGACGTAGTGGCCAGCCACCAGCGGGGCAACCACCGGCGACGGCTTAAGCCTCACGGGCGCGGCGCTTGGCGACTTCCGCGATTCCGGCGTTGGCCGAACAGTTCGGGCAGGCGTGGACGCGTCCGAACTCGTCGCCGAAGACGCGAACGAACTGCTCGGACACGTGCGTCCCGCAGTTGTCACACTCTGGCATGATCTCTGCCGGCGGGGTTGCCGACGGGAATCGCTACGGCGGGAACGTGGATAGTCGCTGTACCAAATCAGTTTGGGTCGGCACCGTCGACGAGAACCGTCGAGCACCGCCGCAGTCACTCGTTTCGGGCCGCGTCGATGCGGCGCGCTATCAGCCCCGCCTGAACGCCCGCCGCGAAACCGGCGTCGACGTTCACCACCGACAGCGCGGTGCAAGACTGCAACATCCCCAACAGTGCCGCCTCGCCCTCGCCGCCGTACCCGTACCCCGTCGAGACGGGCAGGCCGATGACAGGTACGTCGACCAGTCCCGCGACGACCGTCGGCAGAGCCCCCTCCCGTCCCGCGGCAACGATCAGGACGTCGTGCTCGCGGAGAACGTCGAGTTGATCGGTCACGCGGGTCAGCGACGCCACGCCCACGTCGTCGAGGCGGGTGATCGTCGCCCCGATTTCCCGGGCGATGGCCGCCGCCTCGCCCGCCGGAACTGCGTCGGAGGTGCCCGCGGTGACCACCGCCACCGAGGCGTCGAGGTCCGGCCGCTCGAAGTCCGCCGCCGTCGCCACGAGGACGCCGGCCCGCTCGTCCCCGGTGACCGTGGCCTCGGGATGTTCGTCGGCCAGCGTCTCTAGCACCCGCTCGCGATGGTCGTCGTCCAGCCGCGTCGCGATACCGCGTCCGGTCGTCTCTAGCGCCGTCGCGACGAGGTCCGCCACTTCGTCGGGCGTCTTGCCCGCACCCATGACCGCCTCGGGGACGCCACTTCTGTGCTCCCGGGCGGCGTCGAATCGACCGGCCTCGCCCGTCGCGTAGCCCGCCAGTTTCGCTTCCGCCTCCGCGGGCGAGAGGTCGCCCGCCGCCACCGCGTCCAGTACGTCGCGCATGTGTACCCGTGCGTGCTCGACGTACTCTTACCCATCGCTCCGGCCGCAACTCTCTCGCACTCGTCGATTCGGCCGCAACTTCCTCCCATCGACCCGGCCGCAACTCCCGCGAACGACCGCGAGAGACGGTGAGAACGGGGATGAATTGGGAAATTATATAAACCCGCCTCTGGAAACGACGCCTGTATGGCAGACCTAATCGTCAAAGCCGCCGTCAAGGAAGCGCTCGATGAGATGAACGTCGCCTCGGACTTCTACGATGCCCTCGACGACGAAGTCGCCGAACTGCTCGAAGACGCTGCCCGACGCGCAGAGGCGAACGACCGCAAGACAGTCCAGCCCCGCGACCTGTAGAGCGGGCGTTGCATCCACTATTTATTTCGGAACACCGTCGCGTAGCTGCTGCTCTCTGCGTCGCGCGGGCTTGGTCCGCCCGACGACGCACGACGAACTGCTACCGATACCGCACGAGAGACTGCTACCGATACCGCACGACGAACTGCTACCAACGACGGGCGTAGAAAGCCCTCAGCGCGCTCGCGGTCGCTGAGCGACATATCCTCGTTCACGCCGTTCACTCGGATAGGGGTCGCTCAGACGACTGCCCGTGCGCGAGCGCGCTTCGCCCTTTCATCCGCCAGGACGTGGACGGTGTCGTCCGCTAAGATGTGGGTCGACGGTTCGGCCGTCCTCGTGGTCGGCGAGAACGACTCGATGACGTCTACGCCGTCGCGTGGCTACGGCTCGATGACGTCTACGCCGTCGCGTGGCTACGGCTCGATGACGTCTACGCCGTCGTCGGTGCCGAGGTGAATCTCGTCGGCGAGGTCGACGAACAGACCGTGCGCGACGACGCCGGGAATCGCGGCCAGGTCGGCGGCGAGGCCGCCGGGATCGGTCATCGCGCCGAAGTCGCAGTCGAGCACGAGGTTGCCGTTGTCGGTCACGACCGGGCCGTCCTTGCGTTCGGCGGCCCGGAGGTCGGGCTGGCCGCCGAGGTCGCGTACCGCCGACGCGACGGGTTCGCGCGCGGCCGGCAGGACTTCCACGGGGACGGGGTGGTCGAGGACGTCGGCCTCCTTGGTCGGATCGACGACGATCAGCAGGCGGTCGGCGGCGGCGTCGACGACCTTCTCGCGGGCGTGGGCCGCGCCGCCGCCTTTCACGAGGTTTCCGTCGGCGAACTGGTCGGCCCCGTCGATTGCCAGGTCGGGCGTCGCCTCCGACAGCGTCGTCAGCGGGATGCCGACCTCGCGGGCGAGTTGTCGCGACTGGAACGACGTCGGGACGCCCTCGACGTCCAGGCCCGCGTCGACTCGCCGGCCGACGTCGCGGATGGCGTGGGCCGCCGTGCTGCCCGTCCCCAGTCCGACGACCGTGCCGTCTTCGACCGCCCGCGCGGCGCTCTCGCCAGCATGGCGCTTCGCCGCCTCCGGGCCCCCGCGTTTCATGTGCGAGCGTTTCCGCGGGCGGGCAAAAGTATTGCCCACCGCGTCCGTACGGTCGGGTATGGACACCGCGTGTACCTACTGTGGCTGTGACGTGACCGCACACGACCCGGTATTCGTCCGCGAACCGGACGGTGACGGCGGCACCGAGCGAGTCGGGCAGTTCTGCAACTACGCGTGTCTGTCGTCGCACGTCGAGGAGGCGGACCTGACCGTCGGCGCGACCTGCGAGTGGTCGCCGGAGTGACGACCGTCGAATCGCCGCCGTCGTGACGACCGATTTTTGGGGTCGCCCGTCGTCGGGTCGCGTATGTTCGGCACCAGCGGCATCCGCGGGCCGGTCGGGGAGGAAGTGACCGCCGACCTCGCGCTGTCGGTCGGTCGGGCGCTCGGCGTCGACGCCGCCCGCGTCGTCGTCGGCCGGGATCCCCGCGAGAGCGGTCGATTCCTGGTCGACGCGCTGACGGCGGGGCTTCGCGAGTCGGGGACCGACGTGATCGACCTCGGGATGGCGGCGACGCCGACGGTCGCCCGCGCGGTGGCCTGGGAGGACGCCGACGCGGGCGCGTCGATCACGGCGTCGCACAACCCCGCTGCGGACAACGGCATCAAGCTCTGGCAGCCGTCGGGACAGGCGTTCGACGCCGCGTTGCGCGAGACCGTCGCCGACCGCGTTCGAGCGGGCGAGGCCGACCTGCAACCGTGGAACCGGCTGGGCGAGCGGGTTCGCCGCGACGCCACCGAGCGCCACTGCGAGACGCTGGTCGCGTCCGTCGACCTCGCCGGCTCGCCGTCGGTCGTCGTCGACGTCGGCAACGGGGCCGGCGGCGTCACCGTCGAGGCGCTCCTGGGGCTGGGCTGTTCGGTCGAGACGCTGAACGCCCAGCCCGACGGCCGCTTCCCGGGCCGGCCTAGCGAACCGACCGCAGACAACTGCACGTCGCTCGCGTCGCTCGTTCGCGAGCGCGACGCCGACCTCGGAATCGCCCACGACGGCGACGCCGACCGGATGCGGGCGGTGACCGGAACCGGCGAGTTCGTCTCCGGCGACGTGTTGCTGGCGGTGCTGGCGGGCGATGCGGCGACCGACGGCGACCGCGTGGCGGTGCCGGTCGACACCAGCCTCGCCGTCGAGGATTACCTCGCCGACCGCGGCGTCGACGTGACGCGAACGCCCGTGGGCGACGTCTACGTGGCCGAACGGGCCGCCGAACCCGGCGTCGCCTTCGGCGGCGAGCCGTCGGGGGCGTGGATCTGGCCCGAGGAGACGCTGTGTCCCGACGGGCCGCTGGCGGCCTGCCGGCTAGTGGCACTGGCTGCGCGCCAGCCGCTGGCCGACCGCGTCGCCGCGGTCGACACCTACCCGATTCGACGCGACAGCGTCGAGACCGACCGCAAGGCGGACGTGATGGAGCGAGTGCGCGAGCGCGTGGCCGATCGCTACGACGCAGTGTCGACGATGGACGGCGTCCGCGTCGACCTCGACGACGCCTGGTTCCTGCTGCGAGCCAGCGGGACCCAGCCGCTGGTGCGCGTGACGGCCGAGGCCCGCGACGCCGAGCGCGCCGACGACGTCTTCGACACTGCGCGTCGAATGGTACAGTCCGCGAAAGACAAATAACAACGAGTGCCTGGTTTACTGTTTCATCCGCGACGGGTGGAGCGCGCCTCTCGAACGTCGGCTCCGTCACGAATCTTGTCCTGACACTGCGGGCAGACCCGCGGTCGTTCCACGTCGTTCGGTGCGAACACCCGTACGTAGGCCGCTGTTACGAAGGAACCGCAGTTTTGGCACTCGGGCATACAACCCCTTACTTCGGTTGGAGGTGTCTTAATGGTTGGTGGTATGCGATTGCAACTCACGAAACGGACCCGTAGTTTGAATCCGACGGCGAATAAAATCGACTCACGGCGGCAAGCATTGCGATCGAAATAGTGACTGCGTGTTCCGGTAGTGTGGCGACGGTCGGCGTGGCTGGCGTGACGAACGAAATCGAAAGGCAAGCGGCGGCGACGAACGGATCGACGGCGGTCAGAAGTCGGTGGTGACGGTGCCGTCCTGGTCGAGTTCGATGGTGGCGTCGAACGCCGCCCGGAACCGGTCGACGACCGCGTCGTCGTGGACGCCTTCGGCGAGGTGAAAGAGGCCGACGGCTTCGTGTTCGACCAGCAGTTCCAGGATTCGTTCGACGGCGTCGTAGGCCCGCTCCTCGTCGGCGTAGTAGATGAGTTCGGTTATCGAGTCGAAACTGACCCTGCGTTTGCCGTCGTGGGTGTCGAGAAAACCGCGGATCTGCTCGACGATGCCGTCGATGTCGTCGGGGGCGGAGACGTAGCGGACGTCGTCGGACCACCGGCGGGTGTAGCCCCGCTCGACCGACAGGGTGTCCAGGACGTGGGCCTTCGACTCGTCGACCTCGTAGTGTTCGAGTTTCTGCTTGACCTCGCGGGCGGTCGTCCGCGTGGAGACGACCAGCAACTGGTCGGTGTCGGTGGCGAGAAACTCCGTGTCGATGCGGTCGGTCGCGCCGGTGCTGGGGTGCAAGAGAAGAATTCCCGTGCCGGCGGGGATGGTCTCGGGAGCGTCGTCGATAGCCAGCGTGTACTCCATGTGTCCGTGGGAGTGGGGCCAGCGGTCTTAAGTCTGCGGTTGTCTCGACACGGGTGCCCTGGTGGCGCGTCCGTCGTCAGAAGACGCTGTCGGCCGTCGCCGCGCCGACGACGCTGAATATCGCGCCGACGGCCACGGCACGCACCGTGACCGCCAGTCGCCGAACCAGCGGCAACTCGGGCAGAAAGGTCCCGGGCGCGCCGAACGCGACCGCCAGCAGGGCCACGGACCCGAACGAGACGGCCATCAGCGAGAGGAACCGCAGCGGTACGCCCGCGACCTCGGCTTCCGACTCCGGGTCGCGTTCGTGGTCCGCCCGGTAGAGTGCCCCGTACCCGATGGCGAACACGAGTCCGACGGTGGCGACCGTCTGGAGCAGTTGCATGTCGCGCGCCAGGTCCCACACCTCCTGGGTGACCACGAACGGGCCGGCCAGCAAGAACCCTCCGACGATCTGCTGGGCGGTGTCGGCCAGCCTGTACCGACGGGACGGTCCGACCATGGGCGTTCGTCTGTACCCCGCGGTCAAAACCCTCTCGGCCGACGGCGAGTCGAATCCGTTCACTCGACGGACGGCCACGAGTCGAATCCGTTTTGCGTTCTGGCGTCCTGGGATCGCTATGAGCGTTCGCGAGGAGTTCGATTCGTGGGCCGAGCGCGGCCGTGACAAGGGCATGGAACAGCGACACTGGCACACCGCCAAGCACGTCCTGGCGCGGATGCCCGTCGAGGCCGGCGACACGGTGCTCGACCTGGGCTGTGGGAGCGGCTACGCCGGTCGGGCGCTGCACGACACCGCCGACGCCGGCCGCGTCTACGGACTCGATGGGTCCCCGAAGATGGTCCACAACGCCCGTTCGTACACCGACAATCACCAGATCGGCTACGTCCTCGGCGACTTCGGCGCGCTCCCGTTCGAGAGCGACAGCGTCGATCACGTCTTCTCGATGGAGGCGTTTTACTACGCCGCCGACCCCCACGAGACGCTGTGTGAACTCCGGCGCGTCCTCCGACCCGGCGGCACGTTCTTCTGTGCGGTCGACTACTTCGAGGAGAACGTCCACAGCCACGACTGGCAAGACAACATGGGCGTGGAGATGACCCGCTGGACCGCCGCGGAGTACCGCGACGCCTTCCGGGAGGCGGGCTTTCACGTCGCCACACAGGACAACGTTCCCGACCGCGAAATCGAGATTCCTCCCGAAAGCGAGTTCCCGACCGACGACTGGGACTCACGTGAGGACATGGTCGAACGGTACCGCGTCTACGGGACATTACTGACCGTCGGCGTGGTGCCGTGAACGGCACGTGACCGTCGGCGTGGTGCCGTGAACGGCACGTGACCGTCGGCGTGGTGCCGTGAACGGCCGGGTATCGACCGGACGAATCCCGACACCCCTCCGTTTCGTCTGCAAAACTCGAAACGAGCGCCCGTGGGACGTCGATCCGTCGCTCGCGCCAAAGGTTTTGAGGGCTCGATGGGAACCGTGTGGTGTGGTGCACGTCGACAGGCGGACGGGACTGGCGGGACTGCTCGCGGGCGTCGCCCTGCTGGCGGCGTTCATCCTCTCGCGAGTTCTGACGACGGTCTTCTTCGCGATCACGGTGGCGTACGTGCTCTATCCGCTCACGCGGACGTTGCGACGTCGGGGGCTAGAGCGCCACCTCGCGGCGGGCGCGAGCACGGCCGTCGCCTTTCTCGGGGCCGTCCTGCTGGTCACGCCCGTGGGGTTCGTCCTCTATCGACGGCGTGGCGCGTTGCTGGCGTTCATCCGGGCCGTGCCGACCCAGATCCCGGTGACGGTGTTCGACGTCTCGTTCGTCGTCGACCTGAGTACCGTGGCGACGCTGGCCCGCGGGGCCGTCATCTCCGTCGCGGTCCAGTGGGCGCGGGTCGCTCCGGTGCTGGCGCTGAAGGCCTTTCTGTTCACGTTTCTGGTATACGCGCTGTTGCTCCGGCCGACCAACGTCGGAACGGCGGTGTTCAAACTCGTCCCGTCGGCGTACCACGACGTCGTCGTGGCGATTCACCGCCGAATCCGGAACACGCTGTATGCGATCTACGTCCTCCAGGCGGCGACGGCCTTCGGAACCTTCGTGGTCGCGTACGTCGTCTTCTGGAGCCTCGGGTACGACGGCGCGCTCGCGCTGGCGGTCGTCGCGGGCGTCCTGCAGTTCATTCCCGTGATCGGCCCGAGCGTGGTCGTCGTGGCGCTGGCGGCGGTCGACCTGCTGTCCGGCGACGTGCCGGCGGCCGCGCTCGTGATCACGTTCGGGCTGGTCTTCGTCGGCTTTCTACCCGACGCGCTCATCCGGCCGCGGCTGGCGTCGATCACCGCCGAGATGCCCGGCAGTCTCTACTTCGTCGGGTTCACCGGCGGCGTGTTGAGCCTCGGGCTGATCGGGTTCATCGCCGGCCCGCTGATCGTCGCCGTGCTCGTCGAGGTGGTCGACCTCGTCTCCAACGACCACGCGACGGTCCAGACGACGCTCGACGCCCGCGAGTGAGGCCGGAACGCCGCTTGCAACCGTCGTCACGCGGTCGTCACTCCGTCTCCAGGGGCTTGTCGGCGGCCTTCCACTCGGTCAGGCTACCCTCGTAGAACGCGAGGTCGTCGTAGCCGAGGTATCGAAGGACGACGTAGGTGTGGCTGATACGGCGGGCGGTGTTGCAGTACAGCAGGACGCGCCGGTCGGGGGTGATTCCCCGGTCGGCGAGGATGGCCTCCATCTCCGCGCGCGGTTTGAGCCCGCGAGTCTCCTCGTCGACCAGTTCCTGCCAGTCCAACCGGACCGCACCGGGGATGTGGCCCTCCTCGTACTCCCACCCCTCGCGGGTGTCGACGACGACGGTGTCGGTGTCGAGCGCCTCCTCGACGCCCTCCAGGTCGACCAGCGGCGTCGTCTCGGGGCGAACGACCTCGTAGTCGGTCGGCGTCACGTCGGACGCGTCGCTGGTGGTTTCGTGGCCGAGTCGCCACGAACTGAAGTCGCCGTCGAGCAGGTGCAGTTTCTCGCGCGGGTGGCCGTACAGTTCGAGGGTGACGAGCAGGCGAGCGGCGAAGACGCCGTGGGTGTCGTCGTAGGCGACGACGTGGTCGTCCCGGGAGACGCCGGCCTCACCCATCAGGTCGGCGAAGATCGCTTCCCCGGGCAACATGCCGTCGCCGGTTCCCGACTCGGAACCGTGTTCGCTCGCACGGAAGGACTCGAAGGGGACGTTCACGGCTCCCGGGACGTGGCCGATGCCGTCGTATTCCCAGGCGTCGCGCACGTCTACCACCCGCACCGCCTCGCGGTGGTCGGCCAGCCAGTCGGCCGAAACGACGATGTCGCTCATTATCTGAGCCACAGGACCGAATCGCTTGAAGATGTCCCTTGGAGGCGTTTTGTCCCGGACTCGAAGATAACGGACGATTTTGCCGCATTGTCGTCGGCAAATCCCCGTGCTGACGGGCGAACGAGCGGCGTTTCGGGCCGTTAGTGGCCGCTAACTGTGTGGCAACGTAGCGCACGGGGTGCAGGGCACGTTACGGCAAATATTGCTCCGAAAGGGGAGGGACGGCGGTACCTGCCGTGAGTGTCGGGACTATAAGAGAAGGGGACGTATGGAGGGATGCAATCATGAGCGATTACGCCAACGACGTGCTCGTCTCGGCCGACTGGGTCGAGGAGCGTCTCGACGAGTTCCAGAGCGACGACCCCGGACTGCGACTCGTGGAGGTCGACGTCGACACCGAGGCCTACGACGAGAGCCACGCGCCCGGTGCCATCGGCTTCAACTGGGAGACTCAGTTGCAGGACCAGACCACGCGAGACATCCTCGACAAGGAGGACTTCGCGGACCTGCTGGGCAGCCACGGCATCTCCGACGAGTCGACGGTCGTCCTGTACGGCGACAACTCCAACTGGTTCGCCGCCTACACCTACTGGC
>JBDGSB010000088.1:0-20096 GCA_042217765.1 Haloarculaceae archaeon
CGGCCAGGACATGGACGCACTCCAGAACCGCGTCGACGAGATCGACGACATCGTGGAGATCATCAACGACATCGCCGAACAGACCAACATCCTCGCGTTGAACGCGTCCATCGAGGCCGCCCGCGCCGGCGAGGCTGGCGAGGGATTCGCCGTCGTCGCCGACGAAGTGAAATCGCTCGCGGGCGAATCGCAGGAACGCGCAACCGAGATCGAAACGCTCATCGACGAGATTCAGGACGACACCAACGAGACCGTCGAGAGTCTCGAAGCGATGATCGAACAGGTCGAACGATCGACCGAACGGGTCGACGACGCGATGGAGAGCCTCATGGACGTCGCCGACGCGGTCGACGACGCGTCCAGCGGCATTACCGAAGTGGCCGACGCGACCGACGACCAGGCCGCCAGCACCGAAGAGGTGGCCAGTCAGGTCGATCAGGCGGTCGATCAGGCGGCGGACGTCGCCCGACAGATCGAAGACATCGCGGCAGCCAACGAGGTGGTCGCGGCGAAACTCTCGGAACTCACGTCGTCGGTAGCGCGGTTGACAGACGCCAGGTGAGTCGTCCAATGCTCCAGCGAAGCGACGTCGCTTCGAGCGGCACCGACTGGGTCACCGGTGTCGGCGTCCCCGAGTCGATTCGCGTGTTACACGTCGACGACGACGAGGCACTCAGACCCCTCGTGGCCGACTTTCTCGAACGAGAAGCCGACGAATTGACGGTCACGAGTGCTGCGTCCGGCCGCGATGGACTCGACCGGTTGTCGACCACCCGGATAGACTGCATCGTCAGCGACTACCAGATGCCCGGGATGGACGGTCTGCAATTCCTCGACGCCGTCCGTGAGGAGTACCCCGAGTTACCGTTCGTGCTGTTCACCGGCAAGGGAAGCGAGGAAATCGCCAGCGAGGCCATCTCCCGGGGCGTGACCGATTACCTGCAGAAGCGATCGGGCACGAACCAGTACGCCGTCCTCGCGAATCGCATCACGAACGCCGTCGACGGATACCGGTCCCGCCGGGTACTCGAAAAACGAACGCAGAGCCTCGAACAGGCCCAGCGGCTCGCGGATCTCGGACACTGGGAGTGGAATATCGTCGACGACACGCTGTACTGGTCGGACGAAATCTACCGCATCTTCGGAGTCGAACCGGACGCCTTCGACGCCAGTTACGACGCCTTCCTCGAGTTCGTCCACCCGGACGACCGCGAGGCAGTTCGCACGGCTGTCGACGCCGCTCTCGACGACGACCACACGTACAGTATCGAGCACCGAATCGTCCGCGCCGACGGTGCACAGCGAGTCGTCCACGAGTCGGGAGAAGTGATTCGAGACGGCGACGAGGCAGTCGCGATGCGGGGCGTCGTTCAGGACGTCTCAGATCGCGTCCAGCGGAGCCGAAACCTCCGCGCGTTTCGCGAAGCCGTCGAACGGGCAGGCCACGCCATCTACTGGACCGATTCGGACGGGACGATCCAGTACGTCAATCCCGCGTTCGAAGCGATCACCGGCTATTCGAACGACGAAGTCGTCGGTCGGAATCCGAACGTCCTCCAGTCCGGCGTCCACGACGACGACCTGTACGACCGCCTTTGGGAGACGATTCTCGACGGAGGCACGTGGGAAGGAACCCTCGTGAACGAACGGAAAGACGGGACGCGGTACATCGCTCGCCAGACGATCGCCCCGATCGAGAACGAAACCGGTGATATCACGCGATTCGTCTCCGTCTCGACCGACGTTTCGGGTCGTGGCCTACTTCCGGAACGGGACGCAGGTGACGGATCACTGCTCGGGTCCGTCCGGTGTGGCACTTGCGTCTTCGACGTCGACGGACGCTTCGAACACGTCGACGACGGATTCGCCGAGGTAGCGGACGTCGAACCCGACGACTTGCTCGACAACCCCGTCGACGTCCTCACCGAATCCGGTGTCTTCACCTCGGAAAGCGTCGAACGCCTCGCAACCGCGATTCACGAGTGCATCGAGACCGACCGGGAAGTAACGCGGGTAAGGATCGACGCCGGCGACTCGCCGGCGGCCAACGAGGTCGAACTGCAACTCGTGACCCACGCCGCTGGACTGGGCGACACCCTCGTACTGTGTCTCGTGCAACGTCGATAGCGAGTGAACCCAACCGTCGAGCGTCCCAGCCCGTGTCGGACCGGGGAAACGGTTTTGCCCCGCTCGTGGAAGCCGCCGTATGGAAGTTCAGGTACTAGAGTTCGGCTACGATTCGACCAACCCCGACGAGGTCGAAGACCGGATGAACAGCTACCTTCACCACCACGTTGTCGTCGACGTACAGGTCCAGCCGTGGGAGGACCCGCTACTGGCGTTCGTCTTCGTCGAGTCCTACCGCGACCACTCGCCGCGGCGGTTCTCGGTCGTGATCCGGTTGCCGTGGTTTGCCGGAAGTTGGTCGCCGCATCGAACGGCAGGAATCGCGGCTGGCAGTACGACGACGCCGGAGCGGCCCAGCCGCCGGCCGTCGCGGGCGGACGCGTCCACGTCGCCAGCACCGACGGAACGGTCGCGGTTCTGGAGTGACCGACGAGGCCGCTCGTCGATTCGACGCCCCGACGGTCGCCGACGGACTTTTGCCACCACGTGCTCGTTGTCGAGGAAAGACATCCGCCGACCGAACAATTAAAGTTTGGTTGTGCTAGTTCAACTAACTACGGATCGGGAGTTCGAGTCACAATGAAATTCGTCCTCACAATCGGCAACACGGAAACGGCGGCGATCGACGGCATCAGTGCGGCCGGCGCGAATCCGGACCTGATGGTCCACACGCCCAGCGCGGACGCGGAGATTCTAACCTACGGCCAGCCGGTCGGTGCGCCGGTCGTCCCGGTCAGCCCGACGGGCTGTCCGACGCCCGCAGTCGTCTCCCGCGCAGTCAGGGAATGTCTGGACTTCGAGACCGTCGTCGTCGACGCCGGCGCGGCCAGCGACACGGTCGCGCCGACGGTCGAACTGCCGGGCGCCGACGGCAACGACGTCCGCGAAGACGTGGCCGTCCCGGCGGCCGACGAGAAATTCGAAACCGCGAGGGAGTTCGGGCGGCAGTTGCCCGACGAGGAGGTCTTCGTCGCCGAGACGATTCCCGGCGGTACGACGACGGCACTCGGCGTACTGACGGCGCTGGGCGAGCGGACCGACGTCTCCTCGTCGCTGCCGGACAACCCGATCGAACTCAAACGCGACGTCGTCCGCGAGGGGCTGGCGGCAAGCGATGTGGAACCCGGCGACACGGCCGGCGATCCGATCGAGGCCGTCCGCGCCGTCGGCGACCCGGTGCTGGCGGCGGTCGCGGGCTTCACCGTCGGCGCGCTAGAGTCCGGCACGGACGTCACGCTCGGCGGCGGCACGCAGCTGAGCACCGCCGCCGCGCTGGTCCGGCACGTCGGCGTCGACGAACCGCTCGGGCAAGCGACCACCTCGTTCATCGCCGCCGACGACAGCGCGGGCGTCCGCTCGATGGCCGAGGACTTCGGGCTGGACCTGACGGTGACCGACCCCGCCTTCGACGCGACCGACCACCCGGCGATGGACGCCTTCGTCCGCGGCGAAGCCAAAGAGGGCGTCGGCATGGGCGGGGCGCTCGCGCTGGCGGCCCGCTCGGAGACCGGAATGGCCGCCGTCCGCGAACGCGTCGTCGACGTCTACGACCGCCTGCTGGCGGACATGCCCGACGAACACCCCGCCGCGAGCCACGCCGGGACGGCCACGGAGTGACATGCAGGGGTTCGTCCTCGGGGGCACCAGTTCCGGCGTCGGCAAGACAGTGGCGACGCTGGCGGTCGTCGAAGCGCTCGACGGCGAGGGCGCGACCGTCCAACCCGCGAAGGCCGGCCCGGACTTCATCGACCCGAGCCACCACGCCGCCGTCACGGGGACCCCGTCCCGGACGCTCGACGTCTGGATGCAGGGCGAGGCCGGCGTCGTCCGCAACTACCACCGCGGCCACGGCGACGTCTGCGTCGTCGAGGGCGTGATGGGCCTGTACGACGGCGCGAAGTCCTCGACGGCGATGGTCGCCGAGGCGCTGGACTTGCCGGTCGTCCTCGTCGTCGACGCGACGGCGGGCATGGAGAGCGTCGGCGCGACCGCGCTGGGCTTTCGCGAGTACGCCGCCGAGATCGGCCGCGACGTCGAGGTGGCGGGCGTGCTCGCCCAGCGCGCTCACGGCGGTCGCCACGCCGACGGCATCCGCGAGGCGCTTTCGGAGGACATGACGTACTTCGGCCGGATCCCGCCGTCGGACGACCTGGAGATTCCGGATCGGCACCTCGGCCTGTACATGGGCGAGGAGGCACCGCTCTCCGGGGACGCCCTGGACGCCGCCGCCGAACACGTCCGCGGCGACCGCCTTCTGGCGGCGGCGAGCGACCCGCCCGAACCCGACTTCGCGACCGAGCGCGGGGTCACCGGCGCGACCGTCGCCGTCGCACAGGACTCGGCGTTTTGCTTTTGCTATCCGGCGACGATCGAACGCCTGCGCGAACGGGCCGACGTGGTGACGTTCGCTCCCGTCGACGGCGACGACCTGCCCGACTGCGACGCCGTCTACCTGCCGGGCGGCTACCCCGAACTCCACGCCGCGGACCTCGCCGACAGCGACGCGCTGGCGACGCTGGCGGAACGCGCCAGCGACGGCCTGCCCGTCGTCGGGGAGTGTGGCGGCCTGATGGTGCTTTCGGAGTCGCTCACGACGACCGACGGCGACACCCACGAGATGGCGGGCGTCCTGCCCGCCGACGTCGAGATGCAGGAGCGGTACCAGGCGCTCGATCACGTCGAACTCGCGGCGACGACCGACGTTCCCACCGCCAGGCCGGACGAGCGCCTGCGCGGCCACGAGTTTCACTACTCTAGCGCCGACGTGGCCAGCGACGCCCGCTTCGCCTTCGAGATGGAACGCGGCGACGGGATCGACGGCGACCACGACGGCCTCACCGAGTACCGGACGCTCGGCACGTACGCGCACGTCCACGCCGAGAGCGGGGCGTTCGACGCACTCGTCGATGCCGTATCGAAGCCGTCACGTCCGACGGGCCGGTAACGTACCCACGGTCCACCGCACGACTCACTGAACGACCCACCGCGCGACCCACTGAACGACGGACCACTAATCCACTGCACGACGGATCACTGAGAACGAATCCATGACAGAGGCCACGACCGACGACGGCGATTGCACGACCGACGACGGCGAATGCACGACCGACGACGGAGCACCGACGCCATGACCGACCAGACACCCGACGACGGCGCGGCGACGCGGAGCGAGGAGCGAACGCCGGTCGCGGAGGAGATTCGACCGTCGGCCCCGGAGGACTTCGGCCTCGTACAGGTCTGGTGGGGCGACGGCAAGGGCAAGACCACCGCAGCGATGGGCATGGGCTTCCGGGCGGCCGGCCACGGCTACCGCGTCCACATGCTCCAGTTCATGAAGGGCGGCGCGTCCACCGTCGAGGACGTCCGCGGCGAGTACAACGCCATCGAGGCGTTCCCCGGCTTCACCTACGAGAACGCCGGCCACTACGGCTGGCACGATCGCGGGCCGATGGACGAAGACGACGAGAGGGCTCACGAACGGGAGGCCGAAGCCGGCTTCGAGCGCGCGAGCGAACTCGTCGAGGCGGCCCGCGACGTCGACGGGTCGCTCGACCCCGAGGGGCCGGCCGACGACGGCGTCCACATGCTGATCCTCGACGAGGTGCTGTACGCCGCCAACCGCGACCTCGTCGACCCCGACGCCCTGCTCGACCTCATCGCGGGCAAGCCCGACGACCTCGAACTGGTGTTGACCGGTGGCCACGAGAAACCGGCGTACGTCTACGACGCCGCCGACCTCGTGACCAACGTCCGCAAGGAGAAACACCCCATCGAGGCCGGCCAGGCGGCCCGGAAGGGGACCGAGTACTGACGGATGGCCCGTCCGCTGCGGTCATGACCCGAACGCTGCTGGTCGCCGGCACCGCGAGCCACGTTGGCAAGAGCGTCGTGACCGCCGGCCTGTGTCGCCTGCTGGCCCGCCGCGGCGCGTCGGTCGCGCCCTTCAAGGCGCAAAACATGTCCAACAACGCCCGCGCCGTCGCGTCGCCGCCGGACGGCTACGGCGAAATCGGCGTCTCGCAGTACGTCCAGGCGCGCGCGGCCGGCGTCCCGGCGACGACCGACGTGAACCCCGTCCTGCTGAAGCCCCGCGGTGACGGCGAGAGCCAACTGGTGGTGCAGGGCGAGGCCGTCGACCACTACGAGTCGCGGGACTACTACGAAACCCACTGGGAGGACGCCCGCGCGGCCGCCGTCGAGTCCTACGAGCGACTGGCCGAGGAGTACGATGTGCTCGTCGCGGAGGGGGCCGGCAGCGTCGCCGAACCGAACCTCTCCGACCGGGACCTGCCCAACCGCGAGGTGGTCGACTTCGCCGACGCCGACGTCCTGCTGGTCGCGGACATCGAACGCGGCGGCGTCTTCGCCTCGATATACGGCACGCTCGAACTGATGCCGCCCGACGTCCGCGAGAACGTCGTCGGCGTCGTCGTCAACAAGTTCCGGGGCGACCGCTCGCTGCTGGAACCCGGCATCGCCGAGATCGAGGACCGGACCGGCGTTCCCGTTCTCGGCGTGTTGCCGTACGACGATCCCGGACTGCCTGCCGAGGACAGCGTCTCCCTGCCTTCGAGCGAGGGACACGCGACGCTGGGCGACGACGACGGCGTTCCCGACGAGCGGACGATCACCGTCGCCGTCCCTCGCTTCCCGCGCATCTCGAACTTCACGGACGTCGAACCGCTGGCTCGCGTGCCCGGCGTCCGGGTCGCGTACGTCCCGCCCGACGACGACCTCGCGAGCGCCGACGCCGTGGTGCTCCCGGGCACCAAAAACACCGTCGACGACCTGCTGGCGCTGCGGGAGGCGGGCTTCGGCGAGGCGCTGTCGGCCTTCGACGGCCCCGTCGTCGGCGTCTGTGGCGGCTACCAGATGCTCGGCGAGCGCATCACGTCGGCTGGCGTCGAGAGCACCGGCGACCTCGACGCGGTCGACGGGTTCGGCCTCCTGCCGGTCACGACGGACTTCTCGCCGGACAAGACCGTCGTCGCAGTCGAGCGGTCCGTCGACGGCGCGGGACCGCTGGCCGGCGCGTCCGGAACGGTCTCGGGCTACGAGATTCACATGGGCGACACCGAACCGGGCGACACCGAACCGGGCGACGGTGCGGACGACGCTCCACGCCGCTCGGGAGACGAACTCGCCCGCCCGCTCGGCCCCGACAGCGTCGCCACCGACCGCGTGCTGGGCACGTACCTGCACGGACTCTTCGAGAACCGGACCGTCCGCGAGGCGTTCGTCGAGCGGGCGTACGCCCACGCCGGCCGGGAGCGCCCGTTGGTCGACGGGGAGCGTGCGCGGTCGCCGTACGACGCCGCGGCCGACCTCGTCGCCGACCACGTCGACCTGGACGCGCTCGATCCGATCGACGGAGACCTGTCGTCGACTCCGACCGACCGATAGGCGCGGACGCGGCTCACGTCGGTGAGCACCGTCGCCGCCGTCGGGAGCGACTCGGTCATGTTAGTGGTTTCGAACGTCCGTCGGACCGAACAGCGTCTCGCCTGCGTCCACCGGTGTGGAACCGTCCCATTCCTCACGTTTCGGACGTCGTATTTCCCATTTTGATTCCCACTATTATTCTGACACATGAAACCCTCGTGGCGTTGCCGGGCACCGATCTGCTCGTCGTCCACCCCAGCGATGCTACCGTCGGGCGGTGCGAACGCGGCGGAACATCCACCGACCGAACCCGCGGATCGAGTACGACGACCAGTAGAACTCGGCGGCGACCCAGGCCAGCGCGGTCACGACGAGCACGAACGCGAACCCGAGGTCGCTGAAGTGGACCCACTGCGGGGAGACGTACAGCAGGCCGTTGACGACGACGCCCGGCGCGAGCGTCTTGAGCGCCAGCCAGAACCCGGCAGCCGTCCGATCGAGTCTGTCCGGGAGCGACCCAGTCGCCCGTCCGGGACCGGCGGTTCCGTTCCTGGCCGCAGTCGTCCCGTTCGCAGTCGTTTCACCCGCATCGAGCGTCGCGTTGCGCCAGGCGGCCAGCCGCCGACTCGCGACGGGGCCGCCGGTGCTCTCGTCGCCGGTTCCCAGCCGTTCGACGTCGTAGGGCATCCCGACCGACAGCGACCAGACGACGCGGTCGGTGGGGCCGACCTCGAGCACGCGGTCGCCGTGGGTGTCGACCAGCAGGGTGTCGCCGTTGGGCAGCCGATCGGCGTCGCGGGGCCATTGGAGTTTGGCGTCGCGCCACGTCCACGTCCGCGTCCAGGTGCCGTTGGTCCGGTGGTACTCGACGATGCGGTTGTTCTCCGAGTCGGCCACCAGGACGCTGGGACCGCCGTTCTCGGGCGGGATGTAGTCGGGGTTGTGCTGCTCGAAGAGGATCGAGTGGTCGTCGTCGGTCCCGAGCGTCCAGTCGTCCTGTATTCCCTCGCCCGGTTCGAGGAAGACGACCTGGTCCATGTTCCGCAGACTGACCATGATGCGGCCGTCGTCGAGCACCTCGACGTCGTTGACGTGGGTCCAGTCACCGGGCTTGCCGCCGGCGTCGCGCGAGTAGTGCTCGGAGGCGTTCCACTGCCAGGTTATCTCGTCGGTCCGCGTGTCGACCGTGTAGACCCGGTCGTTGACGATGTCCGCGACCACGAGGTGGTGGTCGTCGAGACGGTCGACGTCGTGCCAGCGGGCGGAGTAGATCCGCGGGGTCAATTTGGCGTAGACCGTCCGCCGCTGGCCGGTGGTGAGGTTCGCCCGGACGACGACGTTGCGGGTGCACCGCTGGGTGCCGACCGCCTCGCAGGTGGTCCCGTTGAAGTGCTTCGCGGCGACGTACTCGACGGTGTAGCGTTTCCCTTCGACGGGGTCGACGTCGAAGTAGACCCGGTAGTCGTTGTCGAAGTAGACGACCGAGCCGTCGTGGGTCACCGCCAGAATCTCCGCGCGCTCGTCGGAGACGTAAAATCCCTGCGTCGCGACGACGGTGACTTCCTTGCCCGCCAGCGACCCCGCGACGACGTCGCTTTCGGGGACGGTGACGTTCGTCGTGGCGTTGCGGGCCGCGGTTGCGTTGTCGGTCGTATCCGTCGTGACGGTGCTGGCGCTCGCGTCGGTCGTGCCGTTCGTCGCGTTCGACGACTCGGCCGTCGGCACGCGTTCGGCGACGTCCTCGGGTTTGCCCGTCGCGGTCGAGGCGAAACTGTACGCCAGCGTGACCGCCGAGACGGCGACGACGACGGCGAAGGCTGCACGGAGGGCTCGTTTGGAGGGCGAGGGCATCTACCGGAGTGGTCCACGTCGGGGTAGTAAACGATTGGGGAAGCGAAAACGGTCGCCGTCGTCTACGGGACGTCTCGGGACCTGACCCCGAGGCGGTTCACTCGTCGTAGTTCAGCCGGCACTCCTCGTCACAGAAGTGCAGCGTCTGTACTTCGCCGTCCTCGATCCACGTGATGACGCGGTGGTCAGGGTCGCGTACGATGCTCGCGCCGCAGGTCTCACACACGGGAGCGTCCGCCTCGGTGACGTCCTCCCCCAGATCCGAAGTCGGGTCGACCATCTTTACTTCAATCGTCGGTAGCCCCATACTTAACCTCACATATCCGCAGTCGCCGCGGACACGACACGTGCCCGAACGTGATCGGGTCGGCCGGTCGCGACGAACGCCCGGGACGGTCGATCCAACGACGAACGCCCGGGACGGTCGACCGTCACCGATCGGTCTTCACGACCTCGCCGGGGAACGTGGTGGCACCGCTTTCGAGTTTCACGCCGGGGTTGATGCTCGTGTTGACGCCCGTCTTGACGCCGTCGCCGGCGACGACGCCGAACTTCCGCCGGCCGGTCGAGACGGACTCGCCTTTGACCGTCACGGTGACGGGTTCGTCGTCGTGTCTGAGGTTGGCGACCTGGGTACCGGCCCCGAAGTTGACGTCCCGTCCCAGGACGCTGTCGCCGACGTAGGAGACGTGGGGGACGCTCGATCCCGCGCGGACGACGGAGTTTTTCACTTCGACGCCGTGGCCGACGTGGACGTCTTCGCCGAGTACGGTCGCGCCACGGACGTAGGCGTTCGGCCCGACCTCCGCGCCCGACCGGACGAGCGCGGGTCCCTCGATGACGACGCCCGGTTCGATCGTCGCGCCCTCCTCGACGACGACGGTGCCCCGGAGGTCGGCGTCGCCGCGTACCTCGCCGTCGACGCGCCGGTCGAGGTCGGCCAGTTTCCACTCGTTGGCTTCGAGCAGTTCCCAGGGGCGGCCGACGTCGAGCCACCGGCGGAACGTGACCGCGGTGACCGACGACTCCTCGACGGCCCGCGCGACGACGTCGGTGATCTCGTACTCGCCGCGGTCGCTCATCTCGACGGCGTCGAGCCATTCGCGGGCGGCGGCGGGGAAGACGTACGCCCCGGCGTTGGCGAGGTTCGTCGGCGGGTCCCCCGGCTTCTCGACGACGCCGGTGACGCGCTCGCCGTCCGTCGAGAGGACGCCGTAGTTCGTCGGCTCGTCGACCTCGACGGCGGCGATGGACGGCCCGGCGTCGAACAGGGCAGCGACGCTTTCCCGATCGTAGAGGTTGTCGCCGTTGAGTACCGCGAAGTCGTCGGTCAGGAACTCGCCCGCCGCCGCGACGGCGTGGGCCGTGCCGAGTTGCGATTCCTGCACGGCGTACTCGACCGGCACCCCGCGGTAGGACTCGCCGAAGTACGCGCGGACGACGTCGGCTCCGTACCCGACGACGAAGACGAGGTCGTCCGCGCCGGCGTCGACGGCCGCGTCGGCGGTGTGTGCCGCAAGCGGCCGGTCGGCGACCGGAAGCATCGGCTTCGGCGTCGTGTCGGTCAGCGGGCGCATCCGCGTTCCCTGGCCCGCCGCGAGAACGACTGCTTGCATGGATGGGCGGTCGCTGCGGCCCCCAATAGACCTACCGACTCGTCCCGCCGACGGTCCCGCGAACCCGGGGCCGGAACGACGCCGGGACACAAGGCCCAAAGGGTACGGCCCCCATTTCCGAGCATGGGATTCGGCGACACTGCGAAGAAGATCCAGCGACTCGGGGACGTGGCCGAGCAGACCTACGAGAAGATGAATCGGGTCGTCGCGGACGTACAACGCCTGCGCGAGGACTTCGAGAGTACCAGCGAACGCGTCCAGCGAATGGAACGGGACCTGGCCGAACAGCGCGCCATCGTCGAGGCGCTGGCCGAACGGGACGGCGTCGACGTCGAGTCGGTCCTCGCGGAGGCGTCGGTTCCGGACGCGAACGAGGACGGAGGCGACAACGCCGGAAGCGACACGGCCGACAACGCCGGAAGCGACACGGCCGACAACGCCGACGTCCGGCCGACCGATACGTAGCGGGCCGGCGGACAGTAACGACGCGCGTCTGCCCGTTAGTGGTCGGGCGAGCGCTCGTCCAGAGACGACCGCGACGGAATACTTGCGGTCTACGGAACACTTACGGAGACGCCTCGCAACCCAACGGACATGGTCACGACGAAATCGTTCACCTGCCTCACCTGTGACATCGAGTTCGCCTCCCCGGCGGGACTGGCCCAGCACGTCGCGCTGGTCCACCGCGAGTGCATGGTCTGTGGGATGACCTTCCGGACGGAGGAGGAACTAGACCGGCACACCCAGGACGCCCACTAGATGTCCGGTGACCTGAACGTCTTCGGGACGGAACTGCGACCCTGTGGCACCGACCCGGCGACTGGCTACTCCCGCGACGGCCACTGCCGGCAGTTCCGCAACGATCCGGGCCGCCATCAGGTCTGTGCCGTGATGACCGACGACTTTCTCTCCTACAGTCAGGCACAGGGCAACGACCTCCTCACGCCCCGACCGGACCTGGGATTTCCCGGCCTCGAACCGGGCGACCGGTGGTGTATCTGCGTGCCGCGGTGGCTAGAGGCCTACGAGGGCGACTGTGCTCCGCCGATCGTTCCCGACGCCACCAACCGGGCGGTGCTCGACGACATTCCGATCCAGACCGTCGAGGCGTACGCCTACGACGGCGAGTGATCAGTCCGGATCGACGTCGCTCGCGGCGGGGCTGGCCCCACCGTGGGCCGTATCGCGCCGTCGAATCCGTGCGGTGTGGACGGTTTCGGTCGCGTCGTCGACGATTACGACCTCACCCGGCGCGGTCGGCAACCGTTCGTTCGGCACCTCGTCTACGTAGGTGGGCCGCGCTCGCCGGAGAGCGTCGCGGTCGGCCCGTGCAGTGAGTCGGTGCGCCACTAGCAGGTCCGACTGGGAGATGCCGACATCGGGAACCGCGCTCGGACGCTGGGTCGCACTCACGAGACTGACTCCGGGGGCGCGGCCGCGCGTGAGTATCGTCTCGAGAGTCGGTCGGGCGATGCCATCGAAGAACGTGTGGGCCTCGTCGATCAGGAGCCACGGGAGGCGTGCGACGGTCCCGTCGACTCGGGCACGATAGAGCGCCTCCCCGACGGCGCGGACGACGGCGTTCATCGGCGCGTCCGCCAGCCCGGACACGTCGACGACGGTCACCTCGGGACCCGCCAGGTCGGTCGCGGTCAGTCCGTCGGCGTCGAAGACGTTCCAGGACGACGCCAGCGAGAGATAGTTGTCCGCTGCTCGCCGGTCTGCTCTCGGCGCGTCCGCTGTCTCGACGTGCTCGTGCATCTTCTCCACCGTCGTCGCGTTCGCCGCCGCCCGCCAGACCAACCCGCCCGTCGCGCTCGCCGGCGACAGTCCAAGCATCGAACACCACGACCGCGGATCGACCGACGACGGCGCGACCGCCGGGTTGGCGACGACCTCGGCGGGCACGGCGTCGCCGTCGGATGGACCGGCCAGCGTGTCGAACACGCCCATGGGATCGACGACGACCGGCGCGACGCCGCGGGCCCGCGCCAGCGACTCCGCGACGACGCCCAGCGTGTAGGACTTGCCGTATCCTCGCTTGCCGACCACTAGCATCGAGTGCGGGCCGTCGAGGTCGAGGTGCAACGGTGCGCCTGCGCTCCCGTCGAGTGCCCGGTAGCGGCCGAGCGTCCCGGTCGGCCGGTCGCCCGCCGGGTCGTCGCCGTCCCGTCCGAGTACGAACGTCACGCCATGCGATCGTTCCGTCCCCGTATTTCAATGTTGTGTCGGCCGGACGGACGACGCCACGCTCATGTCGCTGGCCCGTTCGTCACTATCCATGGTGACCGACCACGCGGACGTGGCCCGTTCGTACTACGCCGCCATCGACGAACACGCGTACGACGACCTCGCCGACCTCCTCGAACCGGGGTTCGTCCACGAGCGACCGGACCGTACTCTAGAGGGGCGTGATCGGTTCGTCGACTTCATGCGTGAGGACCGCCCGATGACCGACACGACTCACGCGGTAGACGGCGTCTATCGCGACGACACCGACGACGAGGTGGCCGTTCGCGGCCGTCTCCTCCGGGACGACGAACGCCTGTTCGGCTTCGTCGACGTGTTCTCGTTTTCGGCGAACGCCGTGACGCGTCTCCGGACCTACACGGACTGACGCTTCCGGCCGACGTCCGACGACTGCATCGACCGCCCGCGAACCGACGTCCGTCGGTACCGATAAGACACCGGCCCCGGTAGTCGAGGGCATGAGCGCTGACGAACGGGGACGGACGATACGCTGTCTCGTCGCGAAGGTCGGGCTGGACGGCCACGACCGCGGCGCGCACGTCATCGCACGGGCGTTCCGCGACGCCGGCTTCGAGGTGGTCTACTCCGGGTTGCACCGCTCGCCGGCGGAAATCGTGCAGGCAGCGGTCCAGGAGGACGTCGACGTGCTCGGCATCTCCATCCTCTCGGGGGCCCACGAGACGCTCGTCCCGAAGGTACTCGATGGCCTGGCGGAATACGGGGCCCTCGACGACACGCTCGTGCTGGTCGGCGGCATCGTTCCCGAGGACGACCGCGAGGACCTGAAAGACGCCGGCGTCGCGGAAGTGTTCGGCCCCGGCGCGTCCATCGACGAGATGGTCGCGTACGTTCGCGAACACGCGCCCGACCGATGAGCGCGAGGCACGGATGATCGACGACCTCGTCTCTCGCGTGCTCGACGGCGACCACCGCGCACTGGCCCGGGCGATCACGACCATCGAGAACCGCCGCGAGGGGTATCGCGACCTCGTGGCCGCCCTCTACCCGCACGCCGGCAACGCCGAGGTGATCGGGGTCACCGGCAGTCCCGGCGCGGGCAAGTCGACGCTGGTGGACAAACTCGCCGCCGCCTACCGCGAGCGGGGACTGACCGTCGGCGTCGTCGCCATCGACCCCGCCTCGCCGTTCACCGGCGGCGCGGTGCTGGGCGATCGCATCCGGATGGCCGACAACGCCGGCGACATGGACGTGTTCTTCCGGTCGATGAGCGCCCGCGGTGCGCTGGGCGGGCTCTCGACGGCCACTAGCGACGCCGTGACGGCACTTGACGCCTTCGGCAAGGACCGCATCGTCGTCGAGACGGTCGGAGCCGGCCAGAACGAAATCGACGTCGTCCGTACCGCCGACACCGTCGTCGTCCTCGTCCCGCCCGGCAGCGGCGACGACGTCCAGATGCTGAAAGCCGGCATCCTCGAAATCGCCGACTGCTTCGTCGTCAACAAGGCCGACCTCTCCGGTGCCGACCGCACCGTCCAGCAACTCCGGGAGATGCTCGAACTGCGCGACGGCAAGGCAAGCGGACGCCACGCCACGGACGCGGACGGCGAGGCGTGGTCCCCGCCCATCGTCGAGACGGTCGCGACCCGGGGCGAGGGCGTCGAGGACCTCCTGGACGTGCTAGACGACCACCGCTCGTATCTGGAATCGTCCGGGAGACTCGACGAGCGCGCATGCGAGCGCGTCGCTGCGGAGATCCGTCGCCTCCTCCGGGAGGACGTCTCCGAACTGGTCGCCACGGAACTCGACCGTCGCGGCGGCATCGACGCCCACGTCGACCGCGTCCGCGACGGCGAAACCACCCCCTACGCGGTCGCCGAGGCGGTACTGGCCCCGATTCGAGCGTGTTTCGACGACCGCGACGGCGGGTGAGCGCCGGCCACGGGAATCGGGGTCGATCCCGCACCATCTACAGTGGGAGTCTCGGGATCGATCGCCTGCGGACGTCCCCGTCGTCGACGACTGCCACACGTTTTTGTCGTCGCCAGCCGTTGGTTTCACCATGAAACTCCGGAACGTCCTGGCAGCAGCCGCCGGAAGCGTCGGTGTCGCGGCCGTCACCAACCGGGCGCTGGCCGCCAGCGCGGACGGTCTGGCGGTCCCGCTAGAGGGATCTCACGAACGGTACCGATGGCGGGGGTTCGACGTCGCGTACACCGAGGCGGGCGATCCGACCGACCCCGACCTGGTGCTGGTCCACGGCGTCAACGCCGCGGCGTCGAGCCACGAGTTCCGCGAGGTGTTCGACGCCCTGGCCGAGGAGTACCACGTCGTCGCACCGGACTTGCCCGGCTTCGGTCACTCCGACCGCCCGGCACTGCTGTACTCCGCGCCGCTTTACGTCACCTTCCTCCGAGACGTTCTCGACGACGTGGCCGAGGACCCCGCCGTCGTCGCCTCGTCGCTGTCCGGTGCCTACGCCGCGAAGGCCGCCGAAGACGCGTCCGTCGATCGCCTGCTACTAGTGTGTCCGACCGACGAGTCCGCGCCGGGTCGCCGCGTGTGGCTCCGGTCGCTGCTTCGCTCGCCCGTCGTCGGCCAGGCGCTGTTCAACGGCCTGGTCAGCAAGCGCTCGATCCGGCACTTCCACGCCGACCACGGCTACTACGACCTGCGAAAACTCCGCCCCGAGACCGTCGACTACGAGTGGACAAGCGCCCACCAGCCGGGTGCTAGGTACGCGCCCGCCTCGTTCGTCGCGGGCTTTCTCGACCCCGCGTTCGACCTCGCTGACGTCCTCGGCGACCTCGACGCCCCGACGACGCTCGTGTGGGGCCGCGAGGCCGACCTGCCGCCGCTGTCGGCCGGCCACGAACTCGCCGAACGGGCCGACGCGCGGCTGGTCGTCGTCGACGAATCGCGCCTGTTACCACACGTCGAACACCCCGCCGAGTTCGTCGACGTGGTGTCAGAGCGCTACGGCCGCGAGTGATGCCGACTGCTGTGATGCTGACTGCCCTCGTTTCGTCCCGGCCGGTCCGTCGAATCGACGGTACTCGACCGAGCAAGCGCCGGGCGGTTACAGGTACGCGGCGTCCCAGCGGGTCGGTTTCCGGACGTTGCCGCAGTTGTTGCACTCGATGCGTCCCATCGCGTCCATCGCGTTGGCCAGCGTCTCGCAGTTGGTGCAGTAGTAGCCGTACTTCTCCTCGCCGTCGACGTCGGCGTACACGACCCGGAACGGCCCCAGCGATCCGGTGTCCGTCTCCTCGTGGCTGACGTACACGACCGTGCCGTCGTCGAGGGAGACGGTCTCCATCCGCGAGGCGTCGCCCTCGACGTAGAAGTTCTCGGTGTAGGTCTCGTCACCGATCTCGACCTCGTACTGGTCGACGAGGTCGAAGCCGCGTTCCCGATAGAACTCGTTGCCGACCTCGTTGTGCGCGAGGACGCTCGCACTGAGGTGTGTCGCACCCATCTCCCTGAGCGTGCGTTCCGTCTCGTCGAACAGGTCGGGACCGATCCCCTGCCCCCGATAGGCCGGGTCGACGTGGACCCACAGGACGTTGGCCCCACCGGAGTTGCCGAACTCACTTTCCGAGAAGGAGACGACCTGCCCGTCGACCTCGGCGACGAGGATGAGGCGGTGGTCGTCGTCGAGTTTCGTCGCCAGACGGTCCTCGGAGTACCACTCCTCGATGGCGTGGACGATGGCCGCGTCGTCTAGCTCGTAGGAATGTGTCAGCGATCGGCGAGCGACGTCACGAATCGCGGGGCGGTCGGCGAGTACCGCTTGTCGAACGTTCATGGATACGTCATCGATTTCGACTCACATAACAGTTGGCGCGACGCGACGCTCGACCCACACTGAGACAGTCCGAACGGGAACAGCGGGCAGACTACTGCACGAACGGTCACTTTTCTCTGTAGAAACGATCGAACTGGAAAAACAGGCTGCGAGAACGGTCCGCGAGAGGACGATTCGGGGACGCCTCGGCGGGGACCACGACGAACGAGGCCCATGACCGTGGTCGTGGATCGGACCGAACAAGTGCGGGTGATCGGGAGCGTATAAATCACCTCGATATGCGGGTACCGGGTTGGTGAATCCGGACGGACAACGACGAATACAGGATGAATGCCCATTCACCCCCGGCAGCCACCGAGGCGGTCCGGTCGAAGGGGAACGTGACTTCGGACGATCGATTCCAGGCGGTGCTGAACGCTCTCGACGACGACACGTGTCGCGAGATTCTGTGTGCAATCGAGGACTGCGCCCTGACTGCGGCGGAAGTCGCCAGCGTCTGCAACCTCCCGCAGTCGACGGCGTACCGCAAACTCGACCTGCTTGCCGCCTCGCCGCTCGTCGAAGAACGAACGCGGATCCGGTCGGACGGCAAACACGCCAGCGAGTACGCTCGCACCGCCAGCGGCGTGTACATCGAACTCGACGACTGCGAGTTCGACCTGACCGTGACCGAGTGACCGCGTCGCAAACGGACAGCCTTCGGCGTGATCGCGTTCGCTGTACTGTCTCCAACCGGTGTGCCTGCTCACTCTCACTCTAAACGGGATGCCCGGAACGGGATTTCCGAATCCGCTCGCGGCGTCCCGTCCGCCAGGACGAAGCGACTGCCGGGGTCGGAAGGATTAAGTGTGGTACTTTCTAACACGCGAATGGAGCCACAGTGTGCGAGGCTCCCGGCGGGAACCACCGTCGCGATATCCTGATACATTGGGACCGCCAACGAACCAGCGCGCCCGCCGGGAATGCGACCTGGCCACCGCATTCTCGTCGGACTTTTCCAACTCGTCGTCACCGTCGCGAGCGTAGCCTTAACGGTCGTCGCTCCGTAGTGCCGCCATGGCCGACGGCGCGCGGCTGCCGGGGACGGACGCGACCGACGAGCGCGTGGTCGCACACGTCGACGTGGACTGCTTTTACGCCGCCTGCGAACGGCTCCGGGAACCGGCCTTGCGCGGGGAACCGCTCGTCGTCGGAATGGGCTACGAGAGCGGCGAAACGCGCGGTGCAGTCGCCACCGCCAGCTACGAGGCCCGCGAGTACGGCGTCGAGAGCGCGATGGCCATCGGGGAGGCGCTCGAAAAGCTCCCGCGCAAGCGCGAGGCCGCGACACGTGACGACCTGAACGTCGAGGACGCCGGCTTCTACCGGCCCGTCGATCTGGACTACTACGAGTCCGTCAGCGCGGAGGTCAAGGAACTCCTGTCCGAGTCGGCCGACGTCGTCCGCGAGGTGAGCATCGACGAGGCCTACCTCGACGTGACCGACCGCGTCGGCTGGGACGCCGCCGCCGTCGACGGCGGCGACGCCGCGGTGACCGCCCGGGCGTTCGGTCGTCGGTTGAAAGACCGCATCGAGTCCGCGGTCGGCATCGTCGTCAGCGTCGGCGTCGCGCCCACGATGAGCGCCGCGAAGATCGCCAGCGACCACGACAAACCCGACGGTCTGGTCGTCGTTCCCCCCGACGATCTGCGCGACTTTCTCGCCCCGCTTCCCGTCGAGGAGATTCACAACGTCGGCCCGGTGACCGCCAGCGAACTCCGGGAGATGGGCATCGAGACGGCCGGCGACCTCGCCGCCGCCGACCCCGAACGACTCCGGAACCGGTTCGGCCAGCGCGGCGTCGACGTCTACCGGTTCGCCCGCGGCGAGGACGACCGCGAGGTCACGCCGAAGGGCGACCCCAAGAGCCTCTCGAAGGAGTCGTCGTTCGACGAGGCGACGGCCGACCGCGCGGCCAAACGCGAGCGCGTCCGGACGCTGGCCGACCGGGTCGCCGAGCGAGCTCGCCGCCAGGACGCGCTCTACCGAACCATCGGCATCAAGGTCGTCACCCCGCCGTACGACGTCCACACCAGAGCGGAGTCGCTTCCCGGCCCGGTCGACGAGCCTGATCTTGTGACCGACGTGGCGCTGACCCTCCTGGAGGAGTTCGACGACCAACGCGTCCGCAAGGTCGGCGTCCGGGTGTCGAACCTCTCGTTTTCCGACCGGAAACAGACCGGCCTGGACGGCTTCGACGATCCCTCGACGGAGAAGGTAGGCGACGGATCGTCGTCGAAGAGGCCGATCGACGGGTCGTCCGGAGATAGACAGACACGGCTCGACGGCTGGGACGATCCCGATTCCGGGAACGGCAACGACGACTGTGATCCCGAGACTGACCGCAGTTCCGAGACCGGCCACCGTTCCGAGACCGGCCATCGTTCCGAAGATGGCACCGATGCCGAGACGTCGGGCGACGGCGACGGTTCCGAGACGGCGGGCGTCGCCGCCGAGGTGCAGTCCGACGGGCAGACCGCACTGACGGATTTCGAGTGATCGTGTGGGCGCGCCAGTTGACGGCCCGTCGGTCAGTCGACGCCGTGTTCGAGGTTTTCGAGCAGTTTCCCGACGAACAGGCCGGTCCGGGGCGCGAGATCGCCGTGGTCTACCGTCAGCGGGTGGGCCGACAGCGTCTCGACGAAGCGCTCGCCGTGGGTCATCGCCTGCATCATGTCGACCACGTCGACGGTCAGCCCCTCGTCGTCGGTGTTCATCTCGGGGTGGCGACGCTTCTCCTCGTCGGTGTAGGTGATGGTCCAGGCCGGCCCGCCGACCGCGTCGAGGATGGTCTCCACGTCGCCGACCGCCAGCCGTCCGTCCGGGGTTTCGACGTAGACGGTTCCGTCTTCGACGCGCGTCGGATAGCGGGTCATGCGTTGCTGGCCGGTGAGAGCGGCTTACGTGCCCTGTGAACGGCCGTCGACATAATCGTTCGGCTGGCTCGTCGTTTCCCGACAGCAGTCGTCCCGGTGGAACACGCGCCACGAGCGCAGAGTCACTCGTCGGGCGATTGACCTCCTCCTCCGCGTAAACGCGGAGGAATCCCGCCACGGGATTTCAGG
>JBDGSB010000105.1:0-20040 GCA_042217765.1 Haloarculaceae archaeon
TCCTCGTTCATGTCGTCGGTGTCGCGGAACTTCCCGATGGCGACGATGTCGTGGTTGCCGGTCACTTCGTAGACACTAATCATCTGGTCGTGGTCGCGCAGGCGTTCGGTCAGTTCCGGCAGGGCACCGCCCTCGGCTTTGAGCTGGACGACGGCGGTCACGTCGTATCCGAGCGCGTCGTAGTCGACCTTCGGCGTGTAGCCCTGGATGATCCCGTCCTCTTCGAGGTCGTTGAGGTGATTGGAGACGGTCGTGACCGACACGTTCAGATCCTCCGCGAGGCTGCGCAGACTCGCCCGGCCGTCGCCCAACAGTGCATTCACTAGCTTTCGGTCGAGATTTTCGTACGTCATATAAACCACTCACGAGGGGAGGGGTTTAGAAGTTTACGAATATCCAATTCTGGACGAGACGGGCAGTATTTGGACAAAACAGAAGGGTTTTTGTAATAGCAACGAAGGTAATCTACTGTCGAAAATGACAAGCCCAAACGTCTCTCCCGACGGAGGACTGACCGACGAAGCACAGCGCGTAATCGACGAAATCGACGAGAAGGACGTCACCTTCCTGCGCCTGCAGTTCACGGACATCCTCGGCACGGTCAAAAACGTCTCCATCCCGGCCGATCAGGCGGAGAAGGCGTTCTCCGAGGGCATCTACTTCGACGGGTCGTCCATCGACGGCTTCGTCCGCATCCAGGAGTCGGACATGCGCCTCCAGCCGGAGCTGTCGACGTTCGCCATCCTGCCGTGGCGTGACAGTGAGGACGGGCGCGCGGCCCGTCTCATCTGTGACGTCATCGACACCTCGACCGGCAAGCCGTTCGTCGGCGATCCGCGCGGCGTCCTCAAGCGTGCGCTGGACCGCGCCGCGGACATGGGATACACCGTCAACGCCGCACCCGAACCCGAGTTCTTCCTGTTCGAGGAGGACGAGGACGGCCGCGCGACCACAAAGACCAACGACGCCGGCGGCTACTTCGACCTCGCGCCGAAGGACCTCGCCAGCGACGTGCGCCGTGACATCATCTTCGGCCTGGAGAGTATGGGATTCGACGTCGAGGCGTCCCACCACGAGGTCGCCGAGGGGCAACACGAGATCAACTTCACCTACGACGACGCCCTGAGCACGGCCGACAACGTGGCCACGTTCCGCTCGGTTGTTCGCGCCATCGCCGCCGAACACGACCTGCACGCGACGTTCATGCCAAAGCCCATCCCGAAGATCAACGGGTCAGGCATGCACACCCACCTCTCGCTGTTCGACGACGACGGCGACAACGCCTTCCACGACGGCGACGACGAGTTCGACCTCAGCGACACCGCCAAGAGTTTCGTCGCCGGCATCCTCGAACACGCACCCGCCATCACCGCCATCGCCAACCCGACGGTCAACAGCTACAAGCGCCTGGTCCCCGGCTACGAGGCACCCGTCTACGTCGCCTGGTCCGACCGCAACCGCTCGGCGCTCATCCGCAAGCCCGCCGCGCGCGTCCCCGCGGCCAGCCGCATCGAACTGCGCTCGCCGGACCCGACCGCCAACCCCTACCTCGCGCTGGCCGCGATGATTCACGCCGGCCTCGACGGCATCGAGAGCGACTACAGCTGTCCCGATCCCGTCCGCGAGAACATCTACGAGTTCGACGAGGACACCCGCGAGGAGTACGGTATCAGCACGCTGCCGGCCAACCTCGGCGAAGCGGTCGACGCGCTCGAAGCGGACGACGTCGTCCAGAACGCGCTCGGCGACCACGTTTACGAGAAGTTCGTCGAAGCCAAGCGCCAGGAGTTCGCCGACTACAGAATCGACGTCTCTGACTGGGAACTCGACCGCTACCTCGAGAAGTTCTGAAGCACGTTCTGAACGCGTGACGGCATCGACGCGGTTTTGCCGGTACCGTGCGAACGTCGACACGTGCCAGACCGCGACAGCGGGAACGCCGACGGCCGGCCTGGGGACAGGGCGGCGTCCGGGACGCACGACGGCCAGTCCGGGGACGGGTCGACGTCCGGGACGAGCGGTGGCCAGGGGGGCTCGGCCGCCCACGACCCGCCGGTAGGGGCCGACACCGGCACGGCGGCGTTCCTCCGGGCGTTGCACGTCCGTCGAAACGCCCGCCGTGGACTCGCCGTCGGCGTCGTGGTCGCCGTCGCGGTGTACGTCTTCTTCGTGGCGATTCCCGGCACCTACCGGAACTCACTCTACTACGTCGCGCTGGCGTTCGTCCTCGCGGTCTCGGTCGCCGGACTGGCGACGGTCGTGTTGCTACTCGTCAGCGCGCGACGACTCGCCAGGGAGCTGTGACCGTCGGGTTCACGGCAATCGCTATCGGTCGTGGGCCGCGAGTTCGGCCAGGCGTTCGGCTCCCGTCCGGGTCCCTTTCGCGATGAGGACGTCGCCGCCGCGGAGGGGAGTTTCGGGCCCGGGCGACACCTCCCAGTCGCCGCCCTCGCGGCCGGTGTGTGCGCTCTCGCCGGTGCGCCGGATGGCGATGACGCGCATTCCGGTCTCGGTCTTGACCTCCATGCCCCCCAGGGTCGTGCCGTCGAGGGCGCTTTCGGGGGCGACGACGGTCCGGACGATGACCTCGTCGCTCTCCTGGACGGCTTCGGCGACGACGGGATGCGTGCCGAGGCCCCGGAGGACGCCCTCGCTGATCTCGACGGCGGCGTCGCTGATGACCTCGGTGCTCTGTGCGAGGTGGACGAGCCCGCGCAGCGCGATGGGTTCGTCGACGCGGCCGGCCGCCCGGAGCGTCCAGGCCTCGAAGCGGTCCTGCAAGGCGTCGACTTCCGCTTCGAGTTCCATGACCTCCTCGGCGAGGTCGTCGCTGTCGAACAGCACCGCGCCGTAGGCGAGGTCGACGGCGAGTTCGCTCATGTTCTTCATCAGCACGATGGAGTCGACCGCGCGTTCGAGGTCGTCGATGGCGCTGTCGGGCGGTTCGGGCCGAGCGTACGTCTCGCCTGTGGCGTCGGCGTACACCTCGTCGATGCCCTCGGCGGGACCGCGAAAGAGGACGACGTCGCCGGCCAAAAGCGTCGTCTCGGCGGTGGGATTGAGCAGCCAGTCGCCCTGTCGCCGAACGGCGATGGCGCGCACGCCCGTTTCGGTTTCGAGGTTGAGGTCCGCGAGGTCCCGCCCGGCGAACGGCGAGTCCATCTCGATGGACGCGCGGACGACCGTCTCGACGGCCTCCGGGAGCGCCGCGCGCATCGCCTCGGGCAGTCGGATGTCTTCGAGGACGACCTTCGCGATGTCGCCGGCCGCGTCGCTGATCTTCTCGGCGGCTCCCACGACGCCCAGCACGGGCGCGAGCGCCTCGGCGTCGTCCGGACTTCGGGTGGCCATCAGCAGGCTCATCCGCGCCTGTAGCTGGAGGACGTCCATCCGCTCTTCTAGTTCCACCACTTCCGCGGCGACCTCGTCGCTGCCGAGCAACACCGCCGAGTACGACAGGTCGATGAGCAACTCCGCGGTGTCTTTCATCTCGGCCAGCACCTCCTTGACGCTGACCGGCTCGTAGGTCACCTCCTCGCCCGCGACCATGTACGACCTGCGGTCCGGGCGGGCAAAAACGTTGCCCGCTTTGGCGTCGACGCTCGCGTTCGCCGTCTCGACGGCGAGCACGCTCGCCACGACTGGCAACGTTTTTGTCCGCACGCCGAGAACTCAACAGCGTATGTCCGACGACCTCAAGAAAGGGCTAGAGGGCGTGCTCGTCGCCGAGTCGGAGTTGAGCCGCATCGACGGCGACGCGGGTCGGCTCATCTATCGGGGCTACGCCATCGAGGACCTGGCGCGGCGCGCGAGCTACGAGGAAGTCATCTATCTGCTCTGGCGCGGTCACCTCCCCGACGCCGAGGAACACCGGTCGTTCACCGACGCGATGTCGAGCGAACGCTCGCTCGACGACGACGTCTTGCAGACGATCCGCGGGCTGGCCGACGCCGACGAGAACCCGATGGCCGCCCTCCGGACGGCCGTGTCGTCGCTGTCGGCCGGCCACGACGTTACGGACCCGACCGATCGGGAGGCCACGCTCGAAACGGGACGAAAAATCACGGCGAAGGTGCCCACCATCGTCGCCGCGTTCGACCGACTCCGCAAAGGGGACGACCCGATCGAACCCCGCGAGGACCTCGGACACGCCGCGAACTTCCTGTACATGCTCAACGGCGAGGAACCCGACGCGGTGCTCGCCGAGACGTTCGACATGGCGCTAGTGTTGCACGCCGACCACGGCCTCAACGCCTCGACGTTCGCCGCGATGGTCACCGCCTCGACGCTGTCGGACCTCTACAGCGCCGTCACCAGCGCCGTCGGCACGCTGAAAGGGCCGCTGCACGGCGGTGCCAACCAGGACGTCATGGAGATGCTGCTGGCCATCGACGACAGCGACGCCGACCCAGTCGAGTGGGTACAGCAGGCGCTCGACGAGGGCCGCCGCATTTCGGGCTTCGGCCACCGCGTCTACAACGTCAAGGACCCACGCGCCCGCATCCTCGGGGAGAAGTCGAAGGAACTCGGCGAGGCCGCCGGCGACACGAAGTGGTACGAGTACTCCACTCGGATCGAGCAACACCTCGCCGACGAGAAGGGCCTGGCCCCCAACGTCGACTTCTACTCGGCGTCGACGTACTACCAGATGGGTATTCCCATCGACCTCTATACGCCCATCTTCGCGCTGAGCCGCGTCGGCGGCTGGGTCGCCCACGTCCTCGAACAGTACCAGGACAACCGCCTCATCCGGCCGCGGGCGCGCTACGTCGGTCCCGAAGACGAGACGTTCGTCCCGCTCGACGAGCGGTGACCGTCGACGCGACGACGACCAACTCGACGACGACCAACTCGACGATGACCAACTCGACGACGACCGACTCGGCGCTCGACCTGTTCGTCTACGGCACGCTGACTGACCCCGACCGCGCCGCGGACCTCCTCGATACGTACGCGTACCGCGGCGACGCCGTTCTTCACGGTCTCCACCGCGAGCGAGGTCGCTACCCGACGCTGGCCCCGGGCGGTAGCGCCTCCGGTCGCGTCCTCCGCACCGACGACGTGGCGGCTCTCGACCGCTACGAGCGCGTCGACCGCGGGCTGTACGTTCGCGTCACCGTCCCGCGAACCGACGCCGAGGGGACCGTCGAGACGTACGTCGGCGATCCGGCCGAACTCGACGCCCCGGTATCCTGGCCGGGCGACGACCCGTTTCCGGACTGCACGAACGCGTACCTCGACCGCGAGGACGTCACGGTGTCGTTTAAGTAGTCCTCCGGCCGTCATCTGGCCGTCTGACGGGCGTCTCATACGTTTGCAGTACTGCGGTTTCGTGTGACCGACGTCTTACGAGGGTTTAAGTAAGTATAGCCGGCAGCATGAACTGCGTCACACGTTCTTTTCCCCTTCGACTCGACGGGCAGATGCGTCGGTACGCATCCGCTGACGACACCACCCACGGCACTCGTCGACCACAGACAACTACAAGGCGTCGCGCCATCATACCGGGGACGAATGGTCTCGGACCTGTTCGTGGCGGTGGCCGGCGAGAACGTCGTCGTCCAGGGGTTCGTCGGCGGCCTCGTCATCGCACTGCTGAATCTGTTCGGTGCGCTGTTGGTGTTCGTCTGGCGCGACCCGTCCGACCGCAGCCTCGACGGTGCGCTGGGCTTCGCCGCGGGCGTGATGCTGGCGGCCAGTTTCACGAGTCTCATCCTCCCCGGTATCGACGCGGCCGGCGGGAATCCGATTCCCGTCCTGGTCGGCATCGTCCTCGGCGGACTCTTTCTCGACCGCGCGGACGCGTTCGTCCCGCACGTCCACTACCTGTTTACCGGTCGCAAACGGACCGACGCCGCCGACCCCGACGAGTCGATCCCGCTCGACGACGACCGGGTGGCGTCGGTCGTGCTGTTCATCCTCGCCATCACGCTGCACAACATGCCGGAGGGACTGGCCGTCGGCGTCGGCTTCGGATCGGGCGATCCGGCGACCGCGATTCCCCTGATGCTCGCCATCGGCATCCAGAACGTCCCCGAGGGGCTGGCGGTCTCCATCGCCGCGATCAACGCCGGACTCGACCGCCGCTTTTACGCCATGCTCACCGGCGCTCGCTCGGGCATCGTCGAGATTCCCCTGGCCGTGTTCGGCGCGTACGCCGTCACGGTCGCCCGGCCGTTGCTCCCCTACGCGATGGGCTTTGCCGCCGGGGCGATGCTGTTCGTCATCAGCGACGAAATCGTCCCCGAGACCCACACTGGCGGCAACGAACGCGTCGCCACCCTGGGAACGATGCTCGGAGTGGTCGTGATGCTGTACCTCGACGTCACGCTCGGCTGAACGGCGCGTTCCCGACCGTCGACACACGTGGCGAGGGCGATATGCGTGTGGTTCACAACCGAATCACGTCGCCCATCACCGCGTTTTAGTGGCCGTCGCCGCTAGTCGACACCACCATGGGATTCGGAAGTTACGACGAGTCCGAACAGCAGGATCAGGACACGGACTACGACGACGACGAAGCGGTGTCGGTCCACGAGAACGACCACCAGGGCGAGATCAACTTCGAGTCCGACGCCGACCGGGACGAACTGCTCGACAAACTGGAAGAGATCAAAGAGTAACGTCGAACCGCGAGTGCGGGTCCCGACCCGTCGAACGGATTCGGGTCGCTCCCTGCCGGTGGGTCGCCGACCCGTTCGGGCGAACCGACGGCAACCGAAGACACGAATCCGTCTCAGTACGGCCAGTTCGGGTCGCGCCGCGCGCTCCGCGGTGGTTCCTGCGTTTCCTCGACGAACGCGGCGTTGCAGGCCCCGTGTTCCCGGAAGTTCTTGCGTGCCTCGCGTAGCGAGACGGCGTTGGCGTCGCCGACGTAATCGGGGTCGCGAAACTGCGTCGGGTCGTCCTGCCAGTGACAGACCGGACACACCTCGTAGGACCCGGGTCGCCCTTCGGGCAGTGTCCGGTATCCACAGCAGGGGCAAAACCCCAGTTCCCGGGACGCCGGGTTCCCTGGCGTGTCAGTAGACATGGACTTACGTACGATAGGGACACCCATATGTCCATCGGTACCACGGACCGTACAGCCCGATTCACCGACAAGCCAACGGCTTCAGCCGTCGGTAGCTGACGACGCTACCTTCTCGGCGTGTCGCCGTAACTCGGCCGCCAGGTCGCGCGCTTCGGCGGCCGACAGGGTCACCTTGTCGGCGTGGGCCGGCACGTCCGACAGGTCGACGTTGTCCATCTCTAGTTGCACTTCGACGTGGTCGGGATTCTCCCGTGGGGACGTGACGTTCACCACTGCGTAGGCGTCGTCTTCGAAGTCGTGGCCCTCGATCTCGCCGTCGAGCATGTCGAAGGTCGTGTAGGCGTTGACGCGAAGGATGCGGTCGACCATGTCAGTCGTCGGCCGGCAACGGTTCGCCCTCGCCGTCGGTCGGTGCTGGCGAGGCGTCCATCGAATCCTCGTCGGCGTAGGGGTACCAGGTCTGTTTGGTGTTGTGCATGTACGGGTCCTCGTAGTCGGTCTCTTCGGGTTCGACCAGGGCGGCGAGATCGTCCTCGTCGCGGTCGGCGACGAACTCGCGGAAGGACTCGCCGTCGGCACGGCACTCGGCGTAGTTGCCGACGAGGTTCGCGATGGCACCCGGCACCTCGTCGGCGGGTACCCGCATCGCCACCCAGTCGGCAAAGCGGGGATCCTCCCCGAGACCGCCGCCGAGACCGACGTCGAGTGCTTCGACCGGTTCGCCCTCCTTGCGGGTCTTCATGCCGCGCAGGGAGACGTCGGCGATCTGGGGCTGGGCACAGGAGGCCGTACAGCCCGAGAGGTGAACGTGGAAGTCCTCGACGTCGTCGGGCAACTCGACGTTGTCGCGCAGCCAGCGGGCGTACCGGACCTGCCGGTTTTTCGTCTCGACGATGGACAGCGAGCAGTACTCGGTGCCGGTACAGGCGACAGAGCCGCGCATGAACGGGTGGGGGTCCGGCGAGTACTCTTCTAGTAGCGGCTCGTCGAGGAACGCGTCGAGGTCCGCTTCGGGGACGTCCGTGACGATGACGTTCTGGCGCTGGGTGAGTCGAACCTCGCCGGAGCCGTACTCGTCGGCCAGGTCGGCCAGTTCGAGCACGTCGTCGGCACCCATCCGACCGACGAGGACGTTCAGGCCGACGTAGTAGTCGCCGTCGGGTTGCTCGTAGACGCCGACGTGGTCGCCGTGGGTCTCGGCGTCGCCGGCGTTGTAGGAGTACTCCGAACGGAGGTCCTCGCCGGCGGTGTGCAACTCGAAGTCGACGAACTCGTCCTGGAGGACCTGCCGGAACTTCTCGGGGCCCCACTCGTCGAGCAGGAACTTGATGCGGGCGCTGAAGCGGTCGTCGCGGTTGCCGTACTCGCGAAACAGCGCCGAACAGGCCCCGGCGACGGCAGGGGCGTTCTCCGGCCGGACGAAGACGTCGACGTCGCGGGCGAAACGGGGTTCCTTGCGGGACAGGCCACCGCCGACGCGGACGTTGAACCCCTCGACGGTCTCGCCGTCGATCTCCTTTTCGGCGGGTTCGAACGCGAGGTCGTTGATGTCGCCCTGGCCACAGCCCTGGTCACAGCCCGCGACGGCGACCTTCCACTTTCGGGGCAGGTTGGCGTGATCGTCGTCGCCCTTGAACCGATCGTTCATCGCCTTCGCGACCGGCCAGGCGTCGACGAGTTCGTGCTGGTCCTTGCCGGCGACCGGACAGCCGACGATGTTCCGCCAGGAGTCCCCACAGGCCTGCTGGGTCGAGAGACCGTTCGCTTCTAGCTTCTCGAAAATCTCCGGGACGTCCTCTAACTTGATCCAGTGCAGTTGGATGGACTGTCGGGTCGTCCAGTCGCAGTAGGCGTCGCCGAACTCGGGATTCTCGGCGGGACCGGTCGCGTACTCCCTGGCGATTTCGCCGACGACCCGGAGCTGGCCCGGTTCGACGACGCCGTTCGGTGTCCCGATTCGCATCATGAAGTAGCTCTCCTGGCCGGAGCGCTGGTGGTACAGCCCCCACCACTTGAACCGTTCGAACCACGCGTCGTGTTCGTCTTCCGGAATCGCGTCCCAGCCCTCCTCGGCAAAGCGCACGAGGTGCTCGCGGATCTCGTTTCCGTACACCTCGCTTTTCCACTTCTCGACCTTCGTTGGCATCGTAGTCCCGCTTAACACCCCCACATATTTACCCCGCACTTTCACGTCAATCCTCCCCGTCTCTAGCCAGAATCGGATTTTGTTGCCGCCTATTCCGCCGTCGCGAGGCGGCTCCGTTGACGCGGGACGTGGACGCTCTGGAAGTCGACCGGGTAGAACGTCCCCTCCTCGGGGTCGACGACGCGGCCGACGATCAACCAGTCGGTGACGCCTTCGGTGTCACACTGAATGCACTGGCCGGCGATGCGGGCGGCGACGTTCGGCGGGTCGACGCCGACCTCGACGAACCCCTCCGCGAGGAAGTCTGCCATCGCACAGTCACAGACGTCGTGTCTGGCCAGCCGCCAGAGGTCGCTGACGTTTACTTCCCGGCTGTCGTTGACGCTGATCCACGCCCCGTCGTCGAGCTGGTGAATCGAGGTGGTCATCGTCGGCCGTTCGGCCCGGCAGTATCTGAGTACGTCGCCGCCCGCAACACTCGCCGGGGTCGCCGACGGGTGCGTGTCACTGCCACCCTCGAAACGTCCGTTTTCGGCCCGTAGCGGCCGTTTGGGGGGCGTCGGAGCTACCCCGCATTTCTTGCCGTTATGCGGGAGTAATGGTATTCCTTACAGGTGAACGCGTTCTTATAGGGGTGCCCGGCATACGACGGATTGACAGCAGACGGTGCCCGGATCGACCGATCCCGGTGCCGTTCCGAGGAGACACTCGAACGATGTCAAACGCAACAGCCGAACCCGAACCCGAGCGAGACGAGCCGGACGCAGACCACCTCGACGACGTAGAGGACGGATGCGGCTGCACGGAAATCTGGGAGCACCTCTCCGAGCGCCGCGAGCAGCGCGAGGGCGAGGGGTAGCACCGCCCGTGCGTTCCGTACGGGACCCTTTTAGTTCACGACGACATATGGGCGTGTCATGAGCGAGGGCCCAGATCGCCCGTCGACCGACCGCGAGTCACCGGTCGGCGAACCGGTCATCCGCGGCGACCCGTCGGTCACGGGCCAGCGCGCCGAGGAAGCCGTCGAGTTCGATCCCGACGACCCCGACAGCCTCACCCGCGCGGCCGACACCGTCCGCAAGTTCTCGCTGAACACTGCCGGAGCCGACGACAACGTCTACGTCCTGCGCGGCGCGGCCGCGTGTGCCGCCCTCGTTCGCGGCGAGGGCTCCTATAAGGCCGCCGCCGACCGCGCCGGCGGCGAGGCGTCGGTCTCGTTCATGCGCAAGTGGTCGCGCGTACACGACCTCCCCGAGGCCATCCGCCGCCACGTCGCCAAAGGCCAGATCGCCCCCACCGCGGCCAAGCACATCGCCCGCGTCACGGGCACCGCCCGCCTGCAACTGGCCTGGGCCACGCTCGATCACGACCTGACCGTCCGCGAGGTCCGGTCTGTCGCCAGCGCCGTCGACGACGGCACGGACGTCGCGGACGCGCTGGCCAGCCGCAACATCACGCTGGGCGAGATCGAACTGCAGATTCCGCCACGCCTCTACTGCGAACTCCGCGAACGCGCCTCGATAGCGGACCGCGACCCCGGCGACGTCGTCGCCGACGCCCTGAACGACCGGTTCGAGGGCCACCAATCGTAAGTACTTAATCGGTCTCGGGCAGACAGCAACGTGAGGGCCGGTAGCTCAGTTCGGCAGAGCGTCTGGCTTTTAACCAGACGGTCAGGGGTTCGAATCCCTTCCGGCCCGTAGCATTTTGCCGCGAACGACAAATGCGCTTCGAAGGATTCGACGGTTGAACGACGGTTCGACGGTTGTACGCGAACGCCTTACTCGGTGTCCCGACAGCGTCTATCTGCAATGGCTTCGATCACACGTCTCGTCCGCGGCGGGGACGGGAACGAAGCGAGTATCGCTGTCGATTTCGACACGCACGACGACGCCGTGACGGCGACGCCGAGACTGTCGAGCGGACCGACCGCGAGGTGGCATCGTGCGTAGTCCCCTGCCGACCAACAGGCTCGTGGCGCTCACCCTCGTGGGTGCGTTGCTCACGACCATCGTGGCCGTCGGCCTCGTGCTCCCGGGCTTCGGGCTGGCGGAGTCGACGGACGCCGGTGGCGCGACGACCCAGCAGGCCGCTGCCGGGGACGTGCCGACGCCGAACCAGAACTTCACGCCGGCCGTCCAGACGCAGTCCGGCGGTGAGGAGCGCAACGAGCACGAGGCGGCCGAGGACGAGGGCGAGGAACACGACGAACGGGAGGGAAGCGAACACGAGGGCGATGACGGCGCGTACGACGACTAACCGGATCATCACGGTCGTCGCCGTGCTCGTGCTCGTCGCGTCGGTGGTGTTGCTGTGGCAACTCGGTCACGTGCGCGCGAGGCAGGCGACGACGGCCGAGCAGTCGCACCTCGTCGCGAAGACCGTGACGACGCGGCACGCGCCGAACGACTACGACGGCGACGGCGTGCCGGATGCGACCGATCGGTGTCCGACCAGACCGGAGACCACCAACGGCTTCCAGGACGGGGACGGCTGTCCGGACGTCGTCGCGACGACGGGGGCGTCCTGATGTCGGTCCTGGTGTGGTACCTCGACCGGGGCGCGGCCATCGTCGCGTACCCGTCGCTGTACCTGGCGGTGTTGACCGGGATCTTCTACAATACCGAGTCGTTCGGACCGTTGTACGACGCCGCCCGGCGCGTACACATCGAGGTGTCGGTCTTCGCCACGCTGGTGACGCTGTTGCACGCAGCGCTGGGCGTGCTCGATACGTGGCTGGTCGTCACCGGCCAGGTTCCCGACCCCGCGTATTCGCTGGCGTACTTGCTCGCCGGCGTCGGCGTCGGTGCCGGGGCACTGCTGTTGCTGCTCGTGGCCGTCCTCGGGTTCCTCGACGCCCGACGGTTCCAGCGGCCCTGGGGCCCACGGGTCGTCCACGCGTTCGCCTACGGCGGGTTCGCCTTCGGCACGATTCACGCCGCGGCCGTCGGGACGGACGTGACCGGACTGATCGCGCCACTGCTGGTCCCCACGACCGCCTTCCTCGTCTACGTCCTGCTGTTGCGCGGGGTCGTCCAGTACGGGGCCGTCCCGGGACTCGCGGCGGTCCGATAGCCGTCTCGTTTCCGTCGCGTCGGGCTTCGATCGGAACCGAGCGCTCTCAGTAGCTATCCCAGAGGTTCAGCAGGCGGTCGACGACGCGGTCGGTGAACGTCTTCCGGTGGACGGTGTACAGGTACGTTACCCGGTCGGGATCGGTGAGGTCGTACAGGACGGTTCGGCCGTCGCGCTCTTTGGTGACGAGGTCGGCGTCGGCGAGGTTCGAGAGGTGCCAGGAGACCGTCGAGGGGGCCTTATCGAGGCGGTCGCTCAGTTCCGCCGTCGACAGCGGGCCGTCGGCGACCAGGTGCGCGAGGATGCGACGGCTGTACTCGCGTCGCAACGCGTTCATCACCGTCCGGTCGGCGGCGTCGAACTCACGGGCAGGGTAGTAGCGCGTGTACTTGCCGTCGTCGGAGACGTCGAGCAGTCCCTCGTCGGCGAGCCAGCGGAGCTGGTACTGGACCGTGCCCTGGGCGTAGTCGAGGTCGTCTAGCAGGGCGCGAAAGTGGATGCCCGGATTGTCGGCGACGTGCTGGAAGATGGCCCGCCGCGACGCTAGTTCGAGGTCCGGGTCCGGCATCGCTAGTCCCGTGACAGTGCGAGGAAGAAGGCGAGCAGTCCGGCGAGGACGAGGCCGCCAGCGCCGTGTTCGATCACTTCGACGAGCCCAACTGGGGCGTACGGATACAGCAGGTACTCCAGGAATTTGACGAGGCCGAAGACCGCAAACAGCAGGTACGCACCCGTCACGATGGCCATGCGGCGGTCGCGTTCGCGCCGCCACGCGATGGCACTCAGGACGGTCAGCGTCCCCGCGACGAGGAACGTCCCTAGCCCGAGGTACTGTTCGAGCAGCTGTGCGAGCGTCGCCATCAGTGTCGTCCCCAGACGCGTCGTCGCTCCGTCATCGATTCACCGAATTCGACGCCGCGTGCGAACAAAGGGGTTGTCGTTCGGTTCTCGAATCCGCGCCCGACGACCGCGGCCGGTCGTGTGCTCGACGACCCGTTCGAGCGACGCCGCGGCCGCCGCTCCCGTTCACCCGTTGTTCTTCCGTTCGAGGTCGGGGTGGTCGGAGACGTAGACGGTGGTGTGATCGGGGATGTCCTCGGTGATCCAGGAGTTCGCGCCGATGGAGACGTGGTCGCCGATGGAGATGGCACCCATGATGTTGGTGCCGGCACCGATGACGACGTGGTCGCCGATGTCGGGGTGGCGCTTGTAGCCCTTCTTGAGCATGTGTTCGTCGTCTTCCTCCTCCTCGAAGTGCAGCGCTCCGAGCGTGACGTTCTGATAGAGGCGAACCCACTGGCCGACGGTGGCGGTCTCGCCGATGACGACGCCGGTGCCGTGGTCGACGAAGAAGTACTCGCCGATGTCCGCGCCGGGGTGGATGTCGATGCCCGTCTCGGTGTGGGCGTTCTCGGTGAGTTCGCGGGCGTACTCCGTGGCATCGGCCTCGTAGAGCGCGTGAGCGACGCGGTGGACCATGATGGCGTGAAAGCCCGGATACGACCGGATGATCTCGACGTAGCTTTTGGCGGCGGGGTCGCCCTTGAACGCGGCTTCGACGTCCTTTTTGAGCATCTGCCGAATCGTGGGCAACTGATCGAGCACCGCGGTGACCGTCTCCGTGGGATCGCCGTCGGCGTACGGGCGGATACCGGAGTAAAACAGCGACCCGAGTTCGTTGATGCACTCGAGGACCTCCGTCTCGTGTGTCGGTGACCCGCCGTTCCAGCACCGGGGAAACAGGAGGCGCTTGATGACCGCGACCTCCCTGCGGAGGTGTTCCCGGGGCGGAAAGTCCGCCGAGAGGTCCGTCGGAAACGGGTCCTCGTCGTCCCGGTAGGACGCGACGAGTTCTCGATGTGCGTCCCCGCAGTATCGGTAACCCATACCGTCCCGTTTCGGCGGCGACTACTAGTGCGTAGCGGTTGTGTGCGTGGGCATCGCATCCCGTCCCGGCGTCCCCAGATTCTTGTGTGCTGGCGTCGGACTGAGAGACGATGACGCTGTTAGTGCCCTACGACGGGTCGGCCCTCTCGAAAGCAGCCCTGGAGCGGGCCGTCGAGTTCGCGGCGTTCATGGACGCGGAGGTGATCGTCCTGTCGGTGCTGCCGGAGGACGGCGTCGAGTACGCGCTACAGCGCGGCTGGCTCAACGAAGACGAATCCTACGACCCGGGGACGATCCGGGACCGCCTCGAAGCGGAGGTGGCCGACCTCGCGCCGGCGGCGACGTTTCGCTTCCAGCAGGCGGCGGACCTCGCCGAGCAGTCGACCATCGAGATGGACGTCGTTCGGACCATTCGGAACGTCGCTGCGGAGGTGGGTGCCGAAATCGTCTTCGTCGGCAGCGAGAACGCCGGACGCGTCTCGACGCCGGTCACCAGCGTCGGCGCGCCGGTCTCGGAGGACCCCCGTTACGACGTCCACATCGTCCGCCACCCCGAGTAGCGGACGCCGACCCAGCGTAACGGACGACGAACCGATTCCCGGGCGAGGGTCGTTGCGACCGCGAGACGTCGGCCCGGACTAGCGAACGACGGTCACGGGCACCGGCGACCGGCGCACGACCGCCTCCGCCACGCTACCCAGCAGGATGCGGGTCACGCCCGATCGGCCGTGGCTCCCCATCACGATCTGGTCGACGTCGTGCTCCCGGGCGTACTCGACGATGGTCCGTATCGGCTTGCCGACTTCGACTTCCCGGACGACGCCGACGCCGTGCTCGCTGGCGTCGGTTTCGATGTCGTCGAACAACCCCTCCGCTTTCGCCTTTTCGTTGTCGAACCACTCCTCGGAGAAACTGGGAATGGACGCCTGTGCGCTGTATCCTGCTTCCGCCGGGTTGATGACGTGCAACAGGACCATCTCGGTGTCGCCGTCGCCGAACTCCGAGAGGACGAACTCGCAGGCGTGCTGGGCCTGCTCTGACTGGTCGACCGGGACGAGAATCCGCTTTCCCATACCGTTCCTTCGCAGGCATGTGGTTTGCACTTTTCGGGGGCTACCGCCGTGACGCTGCGTCGCGACGAACCGAAATACCGACAATCCCGGGGCCGGTGTCTCCGGTGGTCCCTCCATGCTACGGAAATCCGTCCTCGTCGTCGTCGCGGCCGCCGTCGGTGCGGTCGTGAGCGTCGTCCACCGACTCGTACCGCTGGCCGCCCGGGCCGGAGCGCTGCCGTCGCCACAGACGGTCGCCTACGTCACGCAGACCGGCCGGTTCGTCTCGTTCCTGCTCGTGTACGGGCTCCTGTTCGGGGTCGCCGCCTGGACGGGCACCGAACTGGACGTTCGGACCGAGTACGCGTCGCTCACGCTGGCGACCGCCGCGAGCGCCGCGGTCGGCTACCTGGTGGGGGCGCTGGCGCTGTTCGCGCTCGCCGGCGTCGGACGGTCCCAGGGGGTCGTCCTCCAGGTGCTGTTCTTCGTCGGCCCGCCGCTGGGCACCGGTCTCTCGCTCGGCGTCGTGGCTCTCGCCGGGGTCGCCGTCGGTCACTTCCGGACGACGCCCGCGTGAGCGGCGTCCGTCCGAGCACAGCACCAGGACGCGACCCGCTCAGCTACGAGGAATGTAGACGGACGCCAGCCAGACGGAGACCAGCGACACGGCGACGGTCGTCACGGCCACGACCGGACCGGGAGCGATGCGCATGGGCGGCGCGTAGCCGAAGCCGTAATCGAGGACGTCGTTGGCCAGCGCCACGACGAGCGCGAACGCGAGCGCGCCCCGGGTCGTCGACCCGTAGTGGGGGATCAGAAACGCTTCGAGAACGAATCCCAGGTGCGTCAGCAGGATGCCGAAGTACGCCCACGGGGCGGGGAAGTACGCGCTGAATCCGATCTGCAACACCGCGGCGGTCCACAGACCCATCTTCAGTAGCCACACGAACGCCAGCGTGTGCAGGTACGCGAGCGGGCGATTCACCGGCACGTCGTCGAGCGTCCGGCCGAGATTCGGCAGCAGCGTCGCCACCGACAGCGCCATCAGAAACACCGCCGCGGGCGAGTCGGCGTACAGCGGCCACAGGAACGTCGATATTTCGGGCATCGACGCGACGTAATAACGGACCCCGACCAGCACCGCGAGGACGTTCGCTCCCAGCAGCCACACGAGACTCGGGGCGTTCTCCAGGTAGTACCGCGCGTACCGTCGTGGAATCGGGCCGCGGCCGCCGCTCATATCGAACCCACCGACGCCCCCGGCTATAGCGATGACGAAGTTCGACGCCGAGACGCTTTTGTCCGACGCAACGAGACGTCTCACTATGCACGCAGGAGTCATCGTCGCCGGCGGACGCTCGACACGGTTCGGCGACCGCGACAAGGCCGTCGCCGAACTGGCCGGCCAGCCGATGATTCGCCGCGTCGCCGACCGCCTCGCCGGGGTGATCGAGACGCTGATCGTCAACTGCCGAGAGGACCAGCTCGACGCAATCCGGGCGGCGATGGCGGGCTACGACCACGACGTCGGCTACGCGCTCGACCCACAGCCGGACCTGGGACCGGTCGCCGGCATCGAGACCGGCCTGCGGGCGGCGGCCTCCCAGGGTGCCGACTACGCCGTCGTCGTCGCCTGCGACATGCCTTTCGTCGAACCGGCCCTGCTCGCACACCTCTTCGAGCGGGCCGCCGGCCACGACGCCGCGATTCCGCAACTGGACGACCGGTGGTTCCAGACGACCCAGGCGGTCTACCGGACGACCGCGATGGCCGACGCCTGCGAGGCCGCCCTCGAGCGCGGCGACCGGAAGGTGCTCGCGCCACTTGAAGACCTCGAGTACGTCGTCGTCGACGAGGCGGAGGTCCGCGAGTACGCCGCCGTCGACACCTTCGAGAACCTCAACACGCGCGCGGAGTTCGAGGCGGCGGCGGAACGGTTCTCCTGATCGCGAGATTCGAAACGAAACCGACCGACACAGTCGCCTCGCCGGCGTCCGTCACTCGACGACGTCGACCAGCGGATCGTCGTCGATCATTCGCGCCAGCACGACTCGCGGGACCGAGACGTCGCGGTCGGCGTCGGCCACCCGGTCCAGTATCCCCGTCGCTATCTCCCGGCCGACCGTCGCCAGGTCCGCGTCGTCGACCATGTTGACCAGCGGGACGACGGTCGCACCGGCGGGCACGTCCCGGAGCCCGCCGTCCGCGCTGGCCAGGACGGCGGCGACGTGCTCGGGCCGCAGTTCCTCGTCGAGCTCGACGTCTGCGACGGCGGCGACCCGTTCGGGCCGGTGGACGTGGTCGTCGTCGAGCGGTTCCCCGACGACGCGCGCGGACGCGATGGGTATCACCGTGTCCACGTCGGCGGGAATCCGGGGTTCGCGGTCGCCGGGGGCCTTGAACTGACGCATCCGTGCGCCGTCGGCTTTCACCAGAATCGCGTCCGCGAGGTCGGCCGCCGCGAGGTCGTCGACGACGGCGGGGTCGTAGCCGAGGTAGCGGTCCTCGCGCTCGCGCTCGGGAACGACGCCGAGGGGCCACGTTGCCGCCCCCTCGACCGTCGCTTCCTCGACTGCCGCGACGGGGTCGTCCGTGACCGCGACGTCGGCGACGTGGTCGTCGAAGATCGGAATGCGGACCGTCGCCGTCACCACGCTCCGGTCGATGCGGTCCGCCAGCGCGTACATCGTCGTCTTCTTGCCGCCCGCGCCGACGACGGCGACGGTGCCGTCTGCCGCTAGCGCCGACTCGATGTCCATACGCGTTCGTAGCGCGCCAGGGGGCCAAAAACGCGTGGATCCACGACGCCCGAAACCGGTTCGACGACGGCCGGCGAACGACGGGGCCGGGCGGTCACGGAAACGGGTGGTCACGGAAACGGGCGGTCACGGAAACGGGTGGTGGCGACGGTCGAGTCGCGGCTCGAATCCCAGCGTAGCGGGAACGGTCTCGGCGCGGTCCCCGAAGTAGGCGTCGCCGAAGAACAGCGGCTGTGCAGCGGGCACTAGCACCCGGACGGCCTCGAAGCCGAGCGCGGCGACGTCGCGGGTCGTCGTCCGGGCGGCGACGGCGTCACAGTCGGCGTTGGTCACGCGCTCGACGACGGCCTCTAGTTCGGCGCGACCGCCGAGATCGGCGTCGGGACCGATCGAGGCTGCGGGCACCTGCTGGGACGGTTCCATGGCGTCCCAGAACGGGTCGGAGTCGGTCGCGTACCGGCCGATCGCGCCGTCCGCGTCGGCGGCGTCCTCGGGCCCCATGCCGCGGAGTTCGACCCAGTTCTGCAGCGCTTCCGCCAGTGCCGTCCGGGCGGCGTCGACCGGGTCGAGCGACGCGGCCGATCCGAGCGCGAGTTTCGGGAACGACTCGCGGTGGACGGCAACCGCGACCACCGGCACGTCGACGTCCTGGGTCAGCAACAGCGCCGTCGTCTCCAGGTCCTCGACGCCAGCCCGTCGAGCGAGGGTCCGGTAGGCGTCGTCGTCGCCGACGGCCAGTTCCAGCGGGTCGAACGTCGAGTACCACGACAACATCGCGGCGTCGCGCTCGATCACCTCGTACAGCCCGGACAGGACCGCCTCGACGCCGGAGTTGCCCAGCCCCAGCCCGGTCGTGATGGCCGGGCGAAACCGCCGTTCCGGGGGCGGGTAGTAGACGAACTCGGCGGGCACCGAGACGGCGCGGCCGGTCGCCAGGTCCTCGGCGGGCACCCACGAGAGCGGCTCGTCGTCGGGGACGTCCGGGTCGCCCCGCCGGACGAACGACGACGGCGACACGGCGTCGGCGACGGCGTCGACGGTCGCCTCGGTCAGCCGGTCGATCCGATAGACGCCCGCACAGTACCGCTCGAGGCCCTCGCCCAGCGCCTTCATGAACGCCGCGTTCCAGTCGGCGTCGACCCCGGCGGCGTTCGCGGCGGCGGTCGCGTCGCTGAATCCCGAGGTATCACAGAGGCGCGCGAGGTAGTACGGCGCGGGATACGACTCGGCTTCGCCGACCTCGCCGACGATACCGACCCGTTCGTCCAGGGCGCGTTCGGCCCGCCCCAGCGCGTCCGCGAGCGGCCGGTCGACGTGCTCGCCCGGGAGGCTCCAGTCGGGCTCTGTGCCGCAGGCGCAGTGGGGAACCGACAGGAACGACCGCCGGGCGTGTGGCACCTCGATCACGGTGCCGAAGACGGCGTCGTCGCCGTCCAGGTGGGCAACGGTCAACCGGCCGGCCAGCGCACCGGCGAAACGCGCGGTCGAGGGGTCCGGCGGGGAGTGCGGTTCGGAGTCGGGATCGACGTTCGACCCGACGCGGTCGGCCAAACACGCATAACAGCCCGTCTCTGGAGCGAAGCCGGAGACGGCCGCGTCGACGACCGGATAGCCGCCGACGCCGCCGAGTTCGACCGCGAGCCACGGACGGTCGGCGCGCCGGGCGGTCCGGTTGGCGGTCTCGAAGACGCTCGCGCCGGCCTGGCCGGTCACGACGGCGACGTCCGTCTCGTCGATGGCGTCGGCGTCGGTCTCGACGACCGCGGCGCTCGCGTCCGCGAGCGCGGCCGTGACTGCCTCGACCGCCGAACCGCTGCCGACGACGCCTACTGACATACGACGCCGAACGGGGGCCGGGAAGAAAAGCGTCGGGGCTACGCGAGCAGGCTCTGGGCGACGCTGGCGAGTTCGTCGGTGTCGGCTTCGCTGAGCCGGTCGTCGCCGAGCATCAACCGCAGGCGCGGCCGACCGACGTCGATGGGGACCTTCTCGGTGTCGATGAGGCCCATGTCTTCGAGTTTGGTCTTCGTCCGGGAGAACGTGGCCTTGCTCGCCAGGCCGATGTCCTCGCCCCACTTGCTGATGTCG
>JBDGSB010000100.1:0-19384 GCA_042217765.1 Haloarculaceae archaeon
AAGAGGCCCCGGGTTCAAATCCCGGCGAGTCCACTCGACTCACTTCGTTCGTCTCGTTCCCTCGCCGACGTCACACTCGCTCCGCTCGCGTGACTCCCGGCGAGTCAACTTCCGCTCCGTTTCTGGTTTGAAACGCTCTTACGCCGTCCGAGCACACCATCGAACTCCGATGGAATTCGTCATGGTGCGATGTCGATCGTGTACGTTTCGACGGTCGCTGCGCCGTCGTCGTCGGTTACTCGAAGCGTCACGTCGTGCAGGCCACAGTCGAGGTCGAGCGTGATCGACGCTCCGTCGCGCTCGTACGCGCCGTCGTTGTCGACGTCCCACTCGATCGACGTGACGTTTCCGTCGGGGTCCGACGCGTCGACGGTCATCGTCACGTTGGTGCCGTTGGGTAACTCTTCGTCGGTCGCGTTGGACGGATTCGTCGACAGGTCGACGATCGGCGGCAGGTTCTTCGCCAGCGGCGTGTCGTCGGCGAACCGACTCCCAGGGTCGACTGGCTTCGTCGTCGATTCGAGTTCGTAGACGCTCCCTTTGTGTTCGAACGGGAAGGCGGAATTTGCCTGTCGAACGTACAGCGCACCCTCCGCGGGGGCTACCTGCGTCGTGTAGCGCTTGAACGTGTAGGATTCCTCAGAGACGCCGATTTCGGCTTTGGTCCAGCGCACGTCGCCGGAGGTCGCGTTCAGCGCGTAGACTCCGGGGGCCGACGGGTAGGGCGACGTCTCGGGGTTGCCGTCCGCGGCCCGTCGCTGGGAATCGACGCTCCGGTACTTCGCACCGAGATACACGGTCTCGTTGGCGACTGCGGGTCCGAGAAGCCGTGCGGCGCTCTCGTAGCGCCACTCGGTTTCGCCCGTGTCGACGTCGATCCGATGGACGGTACCGATCTCCCACTCGGTTCTGTCGTACACGTCCTCGTACTGCGTGGTGACGTAGACGGCACCGTCGTGGACCGCCGGTGCGGAGATCCAGTCCGGCGTCTCGTCCGTGTACGAGGAGGTCAGCGACCGGTTCCAGCGGACGCGCCCGTCGTCGAGCGAAAGCGCGTACAATTCCTGGTTCTGGAGCGACAGGTACACCACTCCGTCGGCGGTGGCGACCTCCTGCGTGTCCGAGCCGTCGTACATGAAGAGCGTGTCGCTCGGTTCGTTCGCGTTCGATAGCGACGTGGACCAGCGACGCTCGCCCGACGACGCGTCGTAGGCGTCGACGGCGATTTCGTACCGGTCGCCGTAGGGATTTCCGTCGTAGCTACGAGTGAGGATGGTGCCGTTCGCGTACGAGACGTCCTGGACCCTGTTGGACGGCGTGTCGAGGGGCGTCTTCCAGATGGTCGCTCCCGTCGAGGCGTTCAGCGCGTACAGGTGCTCGTCGTCGCCCACGACGCTGACGTACAGTCGACCGTCGCCGTAGACGTGCTGGTAGGTGTCCTCGAAGGCCGGTTCGTTTCGCGTCCACGCGACCTCGCCGGTCGCGGCGTGTAGCGCGTAGACGCCGGCCCGTTCGGCGGGCGGATCCGTGTCGTCGTCACTCCGATCGTCTTCGCTCGTCACGTAGACGTGACCGTCGACGACGGTCGGTGTCTGGTCGACGCGTGGCAGGTCCTCCTGAATCCAGGTGACGTTCTCGGAGTCGGCGTCGTACGCGACGACGTTCCCGTCCGTCTCGGACTCGGGCCGCCCGGTCCCGTTCTGGTACCCGACGTACACCGTCCCGTTCGCGACCGCTGGGGTCGTTGGTTCGCCGAACCGTGCCCAGTCGGTCTTCCACGACTGGGTGACGTTCGGTCCGACCGGAGCTTTTCCGCCGTTCGAGGCGGTGTGAGCGGCGTCGCCGGAACTGGTGGACCAGGCGTCGTCCGTGTGGTTCGTCTTCGCATCGGCGTCGGCCGTCAGGTCGTCGTCCGTCGCGTTCGACGGCACGCGGGCGAACGCCACGGTGGCGGCCGACCCGCACAGCACGAGCGTGAGCGAGAGCGCTAGCAGTTTGTGTCCTTTCATGGTGGAGTATCGTGATGCTCCACGTCCCACGTCGCCTGTTACGTGCCTTACTATGGGTCAGCTAACGGCGTGTATCGGTCTCGTCGAAGACGCCATCGCCGTTCGACGATCTGACGGATAGCCGACCTGCGACGTCGAATAGCGACCGGCTAGTCCGTGAAACAGTGGCCGAATCCAAAACGACGATCTACCCGCGTCGCTCCGATCCCGGCGCGTCGGCTCCGTCACCTGCCGGGAGTCGTCTGCGGTCCGTCGCCGACCGTCGTGGATTCCGATTCGGCTCGGTCTCGGTGGATCTCGAGCTGTTGGGCGGCGGTTCGGACGTAGTATTTGGTGTCGTTCGACTCGTCGGCGTCAAGGGCCTTCTGGAGAGTGTCTATAACTCGCTCGTAGTCGGACGGTTGCATACGACCTCGTCCCCTTACCTGCTGCTGTTCCAGCACTGTCCTAAAGGTTGTGGTATCGTGTCACTGTGTGTCGGCTCCGGAGTCGGGAGCGACGGTTCGACCGGAAAGTTCGCTCGTCGTCGTGGTCGCCAGCGCGTCGGACGGCCCGGACGTCTTCACGATTGCGTCTGACGAAAGACCTAAACGGGTACCGCCCCCTGAACCCGGGTATGGGACTGATGAGCAAAATCCTCGGTGAGTCGGGTTCGTCGCGCCAGACCGACGACTACGTCGAACTCGATGCAGCGGCGTTCGACGGGGCACCTCCGGAGGCGAAACTGCGGATTCGAATCGCCAAAATCGGCGACAAACAGGACGTCGTCGACATCAAAGACGCCGTCTACGACGGCGACGTCGTCATCGCCGACATCACGCGGCACACGACCAAAGATCGGACGATGGAGCACATCAGCGACGAACTCAAACAGGTCGTCAAGGAGGTCGGGGGCGACATCGTCCAGAAGGACGAGGACCAACTCATCATCACGCCGACCGGCGTCTCGATCAGCCGCAAACGCCTCGGTCGGTAGCCAGGGTCGCTCTCGTCGGTGGTGATGCATTTCGCACTCCTTAACCATCCGCGGGCGTTTCTATCAGTCAATGGCCGATGCTATCCGCGTGCGGGATCTCTCGAAGAACTACGGCGACGTGCAGGCGCTCGACGGCCTGTCGCTGACCGTCGAGGAGGGCGAATTCTTCGGCCTGCTGGGACCGAACGGCGCTGGCAAGACGACGTTCATCAACGTCCTCGTCGGACTCGTGCGCAAGACCGGCGGCGAGGCCGAAGTGTTCGGATTCGACGTTACGGACGACTACCGGCAGGCACGCGACCGCATCGGAATCGCCCCCCAGGAGTTCAACGTCGATCGGTTTTTCCCTATCGTGGAGGTGCTCGAACACAAGGCGGGCTACCACGGCATCCCCTCGGACAACGCGCGCGAGCGGGCCGAACGGGCGTTGAAGACCGTCGGCATCTACGAGAAGCGGGACACGCGCTTCGACTGGCTGTCCGGCGGGATGAAACGTCGGTTCATGCTCGCGCGGGCGCTGGTGGCCGATCCCGACCTGCTCATCCTTGACGAACCGACGGCGGGCGTCGACGTGCAATTGCGCCACGACCTCTGGGAAATCATCAACCGCATGAACGACGAGGGAACGACGATCCTGCTGACGACCCACTACATCGAGGAGGCCGAACGGCTCTGTGACCGGGTCGCCATCGTCGACAATGGTCGAAAGGTCGAGGTCGCCAGTCCGGACGACCTCAAGGCGCGCGGCACCGACACCATCGACGTCGGGCTGGCGGATCCTCCGGCGGTCGCGCCCACCTTCGACTACGAGGACGTCGTCGAAACGCGCATAGAGGACGGTCGCCTGCTCGTGACCGCAACGGGCGGCGGCGGGGTCGTTCCCGACCTGCTGCTCGATCTGCAGTCGATGGGTCACGAGGTGACAGACCTCGACATCCGGCACGCCTCCCTCGAAGAGGTGTTCGTGGACATGACTCGCACGGGGTCGTCGGTCAGGGGGAGCACCGACGACAGCGACGCGGCCGACGACAGCGACGCGGCCGAGGGAGTGCTCCAATGAGCACCGAATTCGTGCAACTGCGGACGCTGCTCAAACGCGAGGTGTTGCGCTACGTCAGGCGGCCGTACAACACTTTCCTGCCGCCGATCATCACCAACGCGCTGTACTTCTCGGTGTTCGGCGTCATCCTCGGCGGGCGCATCGGTTCCATCGCGGGCGTAAGCTACATCCAGTTCGTCCTGCCGGGGCTGATCGTCCTGGGGTCCATCTCGGACGCCTTCGAGAACGCCTCGTTCACCATCTTCCACGGCCGGTGGAACGAGTACATCCACGCCGTGATCACGACGCCGATGTCCAACCGCGACATGGTGGCGGCCTACGTGACCGCCAGCGCGATGCGGGGCATCGTCACGGCCTTGCTGATCGTCGCCGTCGGGCTGGTGTTCACTTCGATTCCCCTCTCGCACCCGCTGTATCTCGTTGCCTTCCTGCTCGTGATCACGATCCTGTTCGGCGGCCTGGGCGTGATCGGCGGCCTGTGGGCCAGCGACTTCGACTATCTGACGGTGCTGAACCAGTTCATCCTCCGCCCGCTGGTGTTTTTCGGCGCCGTGTTCTACTCGCTAGACGTACTCCCGCCGCTGTGGCGGGACGTCTCGCTTCTGAACCCGATGGTCTACATGGTCAACGGCGTCCGGTACGGCATGATCGGCGTGACCGAGATCGAACCGAACACCTCCCTGTTTGTCCTGTCGACGGCGGCAGCGGTCGTTCTCGCGGTGGACTTCCTGCTGTTCTCGCGTGGATACGGGCTGGTCGACTAGGGTCGCAGCAGTTCGGCCACACCTCACAGTGAGTCGATCACGCGTCGCAGAATCCGCTACCCTTAAGCCGAATTCGCCGCCACACGAAGGAGATGGCACGCGTCAGCGTCGTCGTTCCGACCTACGATCGCCCCGAGCAGCTACCGGGGGCCATAGAGTCGGCACTCGCTCAGACGCTCGCGGACGTGGAGGTCGTCGTCGTCGACGACGGGTCACCAGAGCCGTACGCTGCCGACGTCGTCGCCGACTATCCTGACGCCGTTCGGTGTCTCCGCCACGAGCGCAACCGCGGGCTCTCCGCGGCCCGCAACACCGGCATCGAGCACGCCGAGGGCGACTTCGTGGCCTTCCTCGACGACGACGATCGCTGGCATCCGACGAAACTCGACCGACAGGTGGCGGCTCTAGAGGCCGCCCCCGCCGCTGGAATGGCGACGTGCCTGCTGGCGGCGGTCTCGCCCGAGGGCGATCTCCTCCGCTGTGAAGGGGCCAAACCCGACGGCGACATCCTCGATGCGATACTCGTCCGCAACGTCGTCGGGAGCCCCTCGCGCGTGCTGGTCGAACCGACCGTCTTCGACGCCGTGGGTACGTTCGACGAGTCGCTGCCGACCAAACAGGACTGGGACTTCTACGTCCGACTCTGCACGGAATACGACGTCGTCTGCGTCGACGACGTCCTCTGCTATCGGACGATTCACCCGAGCATGTCGAGCAGTCCTGCGGCCGCCCGCGAGGACAACAGGCGCGTCATCGACAAACACGAGTCGCTCGTCCGCGACCGCGGCCGCTACGAGCGGACGATGGCGGCCTACTACGCCAACGTCGGCCGGACGTACCTCGAGAACGATCGACCGACCGAGGCCCGGCGGTACCTGCGCAAGTCCCTGGCGGCGGACTTTCGACCCTGGCACGCCGCCATGTTTCTCCTGACGTTTCTGGGTGCCGGCGGGAGCCAGGCCGTCGTCGACGCGAAACGGACCGTCGAACGGTGGCTACATTGTCGTGACGTGTCTCTTCCCTCCCTGGAGTCGTGACGGCCGCTTTCGCCGACGTACGGCGACTGAACTACCAGAAAACATTTACCGAATCGTGGAAATACCGGATATGACCGCCTCCGACGGGGCGGGACTGTGACAGGAACAGTGGTCACCTGCCCTACCCATGGTGGCCACGCGTCGTTCCTCTCCGGATACTTGTGTCGCCTCCGGCAGGGCGTTCGTCAGCCTATGGCACGGACGTACTTAGCTCTGCCGCGCGTCGCGTCCTGCGGTGCGTCTCTCTCGGCCGGTCCGCCGAACGGGGTGGCAGATCACTGGAAAACCGTCACAGCAGTCACTATCAGACCTCGTCGGCGGCGTCTGGGCTGTCCTCGACGGAGCGTTTCATCGAATCGCGGCGACTCTTGGCGTCGCGACCGGTCGCTTCCTCTAGAAAGTCGTTTTTCGCGTCGACCGCGTCGGCGGCGGCGTCGGCGTCGCCGTCCGCGATAACTTCTTCGGCGGGGCGTTCCTCGAAGTCGACCGCGAGTTTGTCCTTCTTGCCGCTGTAGGAGACTGCGCCGGCCGTGATGCGCGTGAACACCGGGTTGTCGGGGTTTTCGACGACGTACAGTTCGCTGCCCTTGTACTCCTCGGTGGTCGTGACCTCGCCGAAGTACTCCTCGACTTTCGCTTTCATGTCCGGCACGCGTTCGTCGAGGTACTCGCCCCTGCGCATCTTGTACTCTCGCATAGGCGGGCCTTTGCGAGCGCCCGTCTTACGTTTTTCGAGCGACGCCGTCAGGAGTCCTCGGTCCGGTGGACGAGCGTGCCGCGATGGCACTCCGGGCAGAAGTCGCCGGGCCGGAGCGACGACGCTTGCACCGACGTCGTGAAGCCACACTCCTCACACCGGTAGCTGCCGTCGGGAACGGTCACGTCCTCGTCGTCTCGGGACGGCTCGGTGTCGGGTTTCTCTAAGAGCGCCGCGTCGAAGTCCGATTGCTGATCGCGGCCGTCCTCGGGCCAGTCGGCGGCGTCTTCCGGGGCCGTCGGTTCCTCGTCCGGTTCGTCCGGCCACTGGCCGGGGTCGCGCTCGGCGTCGGTGTCGCCGTCCGAATCGAGCACGACGCCGTCGTCTTCCGGGGCGTCCGCGGGGGTCGTCTCCTCGGGGTCGGCGACGACGTCTCGGGCGTCGGCGGCGTCGGCTTCCGCGTCCGGAATCGTCGTCCCGTCGTCGAGGATTTCGGCGTCGTCGGTCGTCGCCGTGTCGGGAGCGCTCGTTGTGCCTGTGGCGTCCGATTCGGCCCGCGACTCGGCGTCGGCGATTCCGTGGACACGATCGGTCGAGCCGGCCTGTGCGTCGTTCGAGTCTTCGGCTTCGACGGCCTGTGTATCGTTCGAGTCCTCGGCCCCGACCGGTTCGTCGTTCGAGTCTCCGGCCCCGACCGGTTCGTCGGGCGTCTCTAGCGTAGTCACTTCCTTGTTCTCCGAGACGACGCGCGTCTCCCCGCACCGCGAACAGACCTCGTGCTCCTCGATGGTGGTGACGACCTCGCTGCCCTGTTCTTCGCGTTCGCGCTCCACCTCGGTCTCCTCGAATCGGTGCCCGAGGAGCGAACACTTGAGACCCATTGTCATGTCATCTCCCGCTCCGGGACATAAGCCTACTGCTTAGTGACGACTTCGGCGCACGTCGAGTGGACTCGCGTCGAGCGGCGCACTCCTCGACGGGTAGCGTATAAGGGCCGTCCGTGTGAACGTACGTCTATGAGAGCGAAGCCGGAGTATCGCGACCGCGACGGGACCGAAGTCGCGGTCCTTGATGCCCTGGCGGACCGGGGCCAGGAAGGGATGACGGTGTTCGAACTCCGGTCGCGGGTGGACGTCGACATCGACAGTCTCGAAGCGGCGCTGGCGGACCTCAAATCCGACGACCTGATCGAGATCGAGGACGAAGACCGACGGACGGTCATCGTCCCGCAGGAGGGCGTCGTCGGTCCACACGACCCCGACGAGGCCGGTTCCATCGTCGACCAGATTCGCGAGTGGCTCCCGTTTTGAGACGGACTGCAACGGTCAGTATCGGGAACGCCGTCCGCCTCGTACGGATTCGGGTCACTCTTTGCCGGTGGGTCGCCGACCCGTTCGGGCGAACCGCCGGCAACCGAAGACACTAATCCGTATCAGGAGCGTCGACGGGTCAGCAGGGCGGCCGCTGCGAGCAGCGCCAGGGCACTCGCGAGGACGCCAAAGCCCGGTCCGGTCCCGGGCGTAGTCGTCGGCGGGACGGTGGTCGGCGGTCGACTCGTCGTCTGGGGCGACTCGGCCGGCGTCTCGCCGCTGGCCGTGGTCGCGCCCCCGTTCTCGTTCCCGTTCGTGGCCTGCTGGTCGTCGTTGCTCGTTCCTGAGGTGACTGTGTCCGTTTCGCCCGCGTCGGCGCTTGCGGGCGTGTCGGTCGATTGAGTCGTGTCGGTCGATTGAGTCGTGTCCGTGTCCGTCGGCGTTTCGGTCGCGGTCGGCGTGGCGGTCGTGTCGTTCGTCTCGCCACCGGTCGTGTCGCCGCCCGAGGCGGTGGTCGCCGACGCGACGTGAACGGTCAGGGTCGCGACGTCGCTGTTGCCGCTGTCGTCGGTGACCTCCAGGGTCACGGTGCGGTCGCCCGTGGTCTCGAAGGTGTGCGACTGGGTCAGGCCGGTGTAGTCGTAGACGCCGTCGCCGTCGAAGTCCCACTGGTAGCGGTCGATGCCGGCGTTGTCGCTAGAGCCGCTGGCGTCGAAGTCGACGCTGTCGCCGGCGGTGATCGACGTCGATCCGGCACTGAGGTCGGCGGTCGGGTCGGTCGTGTCGGAACTACCGCCGCCTGCGGTGTCGGGCTGGAGTTTGATGGTTCCGCTCGAGTAGTGGACGTTCGTCACTTTCACGACCAGCGCGTCGTCGTCGCGTTTGGTGACCGTCATCGTGAGGTCCTCGGTAGTACCGCCGCTGGTGTACTCCCCTCCCAGATCGTCGGCATTCAGGTTGCTCCCCCAGTGTTGCGACCAGAACGACTTCGGGATGACGGCCGTGTAGAAGCCGTCGTCGTTGAGGTCGTCACCGGAACAGCTGTTTCCGGTGGCCGCGGGCTTGCAGTGCGGTGCCGCGACGTCGACTTGCAACTGCCCGTCTTTGAACCGCGGCGGTCGATACTGCTGGGCGTCGGTGGTCAGGCGCGCTCCGTGGAGATTGCTCCCAATCGAGCCCGGCATCTCGGCCACCGCGAGCGAGACGCTGGCGTCCAGACCGTAGTCGGCCATGTCCCACGAACTCTTCCAGTTGGCGGGATCGAACCCGCTCGCGCCGCTGTATCGGTACACGGTCGTCGGGTGGACACGGACGTCGACGTCTGCACTGCCGTCGTTGTGGGGCGTGATCAGCCACTTGTTGACGTCTCCGGGACCCTGGAGGACGTCCGGCGAGTAGTTCTCGACGGTGAAGTTCACCCACACGAGCGTCGATTCGTCCGCACCCACGTTCGGCCCCGACAGGTCGCGTTTGCCGTACGTGTTCTTGGTCTTGTCTACCAGCGTGAATATGAGGAAACTACCCTGATTGCCGAAATTGAACGTCTGACTGTCGATGCCGACGTTCGACATCGTCGGCTTCGTTCCCTCGACGTACTTGACGTTCTTCGCGGAGATGTACGTCTTGAGCGAGTGTTTGGCGGTCGTCGACGCGATGGGGCTGCCGTTCTTCTCGAGTTCGAACGTCGCCGTCCCCTCGCCGACGTTGGCGGGAACTGTCAGGGTCGCCGCGCCCTTCGGGGTTCCGCTCAGGTCCGACGTGGTGTCCGTGCTGCCGTCCGGCCAGGTTACCTCGACTTTGAGCGTGTCACCCTCCGAAAGGTGGCCCTTCGCGTTGTATCCGACCTGAATCCTGGTGTTGCCGTTGCCCTTCGTCTTGAAGTCCGGCACGTCGAGTACCGGTGCGGTCCCCACTGCGCGCGTTTCGAGCGTGGCCGAGTCGTAGGCGAGGGATCCACGGTTCAGGTTCGAGTTGTCCAGACGCAGTTCGAAGTCGTTCTGGTTCTGATAGTTTCCGGCGGGGATGGTCAGCGTCGCGGTCCCCTTCTTGCCCATCCCGGTAAGGCTCTGCGTGTCGAGGGTGTTCCCGGTCCGCTGGTTCCGGAGCGTGAGTTCGGTATTACTGGGGCTGTAGCCCGTGTTCTGGAAGTTGTACCCGACGGTCACGTCGGCGTCGGTATTCCGGTCGATGACCGCCGTCGGCATGTTCGCGGCCACGGGCATCGACGGTACCGCCGCGTTCCCGCCCGAGAGCACCCCGGTGTTGCCGGCCGCAACCGCCGGTCCGGTGAACGTCACCACCGCGAGCGTCGACAGCACGAGCAGGACCACGAGATAGAGCGCCCGTAACTTTCGTCGTGGCTCAGTCATGGTCCCCCGCCCTCGGTCAGTCGCCCGGCCGGTTCGATACCGTGGCTGTCGTTTCGGTGTGAGTCGCCGCCTCGATGCTCCCTTCTATGATAGTCACTCCCACACATGGGGATCAATTTTCGAAGCTCCTACAAGTAATTATCCCCCGTGCTATCACGGCTGAGAACGAGAATGGGCCGATGATCCAGCACGCTTCGTCGTCGGACACAGTCCGGGTGCGCCGAACTTCGTCGTCGGAAACAGCCCGGACGTGCCGAATTAGTCAGCGTCCGCGGGCGTCGCGGCGCAGTTGTTCGGTCCCTGCTCCAGGGCGAAGGCCTCTTCGTCGTCGACGGTTTCGTGGCCGAGGTTGATCGCGATTATTCGCTCGAAGTTCGCGGGCCGTGGTGGGATGTCGTCGGTGATGGCGGTGACGAACGCCTCGCGGTCCTGTCGGAAGGCTGGGAGCGTCTCGCGGAGCGTCCCCAGGCGGGCCGTGTAGGTCCCGTCGGGTGCGCGCTCGCTGGCCGCGCTCGTGTGGCCCGGTGCGACGACGGTGTCGTCGTCGAAGGCCGTCAGGCGCTCGGTCAGGGTGCGGTGCAACTCGCGGGCGGCGTCGGGCGCGCCCTCGTCGCCGGCTTCGAGATCGGGACGGGCGACGCTCTCGACGAACAGCGAGTCGCCCGTCAGCAGGACGTCTTCGACGGCGAACCCGGCCATTCCGGTAGTGTGGCCGGGCAGCGCCACGACCGTCACCTCGCTCTCGCCGAGCGCCAGCGTCTCGCCGTCCGCTAGCGCGGTCACCTCGATGTCGACGCCGCGTGCAACGGCGCGTTCGGACAGCATCGGCGCCGCGTCGGTCGCCTCGGTCAGCCGCCCCACCCCGCTGACGTGGTCGGCGTGGACGTGCGTGTCGATGGCGTACCGGACCGTCGCGCCACGGTCGGCCGCGTCGGCGACGTATCGGTCGACGAACGCCGCCAGCGGATCGACGACCGCCGCGTCGTCGCCGGCGACGAGCAGGTAGCCGAGACACCCGCTCGACGGGCGGTGGTACTGTACGACCGTCACGTCGCCAGCGTGGTCGAGTTCGGCGGCCTCGTAGATGCGCCCCCAGGCGTCCATGCCGCCCGCGAGGTTGCGCGCCTCGACGCCCGCCTCGAGTAACAGGTCGGCGACGTACGCGCTGGCTTCCCCCTGCCCGCAGACGACCACCACTGGCCCCTCTAGGTCGGCCGCCAGCGACGCCACGTCGTCGGCGATTTCCGCCTCGATGAACTTCGAGTAGGGGATTTCGGTCCGCCGGACGCCGTTCCCTTCGATGCGCCACTGCTCGATCTCCGAGCGGTTGCGCACGTCCAGCAGCCGAATCGGCTCGTCCGCCTCGATCCGTCGCTCGAGTTCCAGCGGCGAGACGGAGGGCACTTCGTCGTCGGGTTGGGGGTAGTCGCTCATGGGTCGGAGCTACGGGCGGCGTCCCGATAAGCCCCGCGGGGTAGTTGACGCGGCGGTTGCTCTCGACGTCAGTTTGCCGACGACCGGGCGAGAAACCTATGGCGGCGGCGGACGAACGAGGTGACATGGACGGCGAGACGTTCCTGGAAACGCTCCGCGAGGCGAAGGCGACCGAACTCGACCGCCTGGGATCGGACAAGGTACTGCTGGCGACCACCGGCGGCAGCCTCGACGAGACGGCCGTCAGGGCGGCGCTGGCGAGCGCCGACGCGACGGTCCGGGAGGTGTACCGGGAGTGGTCGACCGACGAACCCGACGTCGACGCGGGCGCGGCGTTCGTCGCCGCGGCCGACCAGGCCGCCGACCACGCCCAGCGGATCGCGGAACCGCTCGACGACGAACCTGCTATCGACGTCGACGATCCGGTGGCCGAGTACCTCCGGTCGCAGGACGCCACCGTCGATCGACTCGCCGCGGGGTTGGTCGCCCGCCCGCTGGTCCGGGATCGAACGCTGTTGCAGGCGGTGAACTTCTTCGTCAACGAGGCCGACAGAACCGGTGCGGACCTCGCCCGGGACCTGCGGACCGACGTGGAGATCACCCGCGAGGACGGCCTCGACCTGCTGGTCGATCGCTGCGACGACGCGGCCGACGAGGAACGCGCCCGCGAAGCCGCCGCGGGGCTGGTCGACGCCGCCTATCGTGGCTACGTCGACGCGCTGGACGAACTCGGACTCGACCCCAGACCGATTTGCTAACCGGAGCGTCGTTCGGGTCTTCCGACGACGATGGATTTACGCCGTCGTGTGTCCTCGTTGGGGTATGCGCGTCGTGTCACTGCTGCCGTCCGCGACCGAGATCTGTTACGAACTCGGCGTCGAACCGGTCGGCGTCTCCCACGAGTGTGACTATCCGCCCGCGGCGGCGGACGTCCAGTCGCTGAACAGCGTCGAAATCGACCCCGACGGCTCGCCCGCCGACGTCGACGCCGCCGTCGACGAGGCGGCCGAGGACGGCGTCTACACGATCGACGACGAGGCGTTCGCCGCGGCCGACCCCGACCTCGTGCTCACGCAGGCGACCTGCGACGTCTGCGCCATCGACCGCGGCGTCGTCGAGGCGGCGCTAGAGCGCACGGGCGTCGAGGCCGACGTCATCGCGCTCGACGTCGGGTCGCTGGCGGACCTGTACGCCGCGATCGAACGGATCGGCGCGGCACTGGACCGCGAGGAACGGGCCGCTGCCGTGGTCGAGGACCTCCGCACGCGCGTCGACGCCGTCGCCGATCGCGCCGCCGGGGCCGAGGCGACCCCGCGGGTGGCCGTCCTGGACTGGCTCGACCCCGTGATGGTCGCCGGCCACTGGGTGCCCGAGATGGCCGAGTTGATCGGGGCAGAGTACGGCCTCGCCGACCCCGGCGACCGCTCGACGCCCCGCGAGTGGGACGCCGTCTGTGCGTACGATCCCGAGGTGCTGGTGCTGGCCCCCTGTGGCTTCGAGTTGCCCCAGACCCGAACTCACCACGACGCCGTGACCGACCGCCCGGGCTACGCCGACCTCGCAGCGGTCCGCACCGACCGGGTGTACGCGATGGACGGCCACCACTACGTCAACCGCGGCGGCCCGCGGCTAGTGGACACGCTCGAGTACCTCGCCGCGCTCGGCCACCCCGACCGCTTCGACGCGCCTCCGGAGGAAGCGGTCGTCTCACTCGACGGCGTGGCCGACTCCGGCGCCGGGACGGCGACCGGCGAGTCCGGCCCGTGACGACCATCTCGTTCACACGCGACGCCTACGACGCCGTCGTCGATCACGCCCACGAGGGCGCGCCCGAGGAGGTGTGTGGCGTCCTCGGCGGCACCGACGGCGACGCGGCCCGGGTGACGACGGTCCGCCGGGCGGCCAACGTCGCGGCCAGTCCCCGAACCGCCTACGCGCTCGACCCCGGCGAGCAACTCGCGGCGATGGAGTCCATCGAGGCGGCGGGCGACGACGTCGTCGGCTTCTATCACTCCCACCCGGACGGACCGGCGGGACCGAGCCGGACCGACGCCGAACGGGCGACCTGGCCGGGCGCGTCCTACGTCATCGTCGTCCTCGACGGCGCGCACCCGTTCGTCGGGTCCTGGCGCTGGACGGGCGACGGCTTCGACGGCGAGCGGGTCACGCGGGCGTAGCGGACTCCGGTCGCGGACCGAAGTCGGACCGGCTACCCGCCCAGCGCCACGTACAGGCCGGCCCAGGCGTTCGAGAGGACTGCGCCGACGCCGAGCAACAGGAGGCCGAGCATCCACGCCCGCCATCCGGGGACGTCCTCGACGAACGAGCGCAACTCGAGCAGGACGATGCCGACGTACAGCACGACGGCGAACTTCACGGCCACCAGTACCAGCGGATGCGACGCCAGCAGCAATCGCATCCAGGGGTTGACTTCCAGTGTGTGCGTGCCAGTCAGCGCCAGCGCCAGTATCGTCGACACCGCGTCGCCGAACCCCCACACGAAGACGATTCCGTAGACGAGCTCGACGTACGAGGGCTTCGAGAGAGGAAATCGCGGCAGCGTCGGGCCGAGGGTCTGAGTTCGCTGCATGGAGGACTCTCCCGGCAGTTGTCAGCCCAACGACGTAACTCTGTCCCCCGAATTATCTCGCCTGATAACGTCGTCCTCGCGACGAGCAGGCACGTCGATCAGGGCGAACAGTCGCGTCAATCCGCGACGAGCAAGCGCGTCAATCCGCAGCGATCGAGCACTGCTCGACGTACTCGACGTCGCCCACCGACTCGATCGCTGGATCGTCGCCACAGACCGGGCAGTCGGGATTGCGTCGCATCTCGACCGCCTCGAAGGTCATGTCGAGTGCGTCGTAAAACAGCATCCGCTCGTCGAGCAGGTCCCCGATGCCGATCAGCCACTTGACCGTTTCCGTCGCCTGGATGCACCCGACGGTACCGGGGAGCACGCCGAGCACGCCAGCGGTCGCGCAGTCGGGCACCATCCCCTCCGGCGGCGCTTCGGGGAACAGACAGCGGTAACACGGCGAGTCCTCCTGCTGGGGGAAGGTCGTCACCTGTCCCTCGAACTGGTAGATGGCCCCGTGGGAGAACGGCGTCCCCGACAGCGTGCAGTAGTCGTTGACCAGATAGCGGGTCGGGAAGTTGTCGCTGGCGTCGACGACGAAGTCGTACTCGCCCAGTATCGATTCGACGTTGTCGACTGCGAGGCGCGTCTCGTGGGTCTCGACGGTCACGTCGGGGTTCAGGTCCGCGACGTAGTCGGCGGCGCTGTCGACTTTCGGTCGCCCGACGTCGTCGGTCCCGTGGACGACCTGCCGCTGGAGGTTGCTCCGCTCGACGGCGTCGTCGTCGACGATTCCCACGGTTCCGACGCCCGCGGCCGCGAGGTACTGGATCACCGGCGACCCCAATCCACCCGCGCCGACGACCACCACGCGGCCGTCCAGCAGCGCCTTCTGTCCCTCCGGACCGACGTCGTCCATGATGATGTGTCGCGAGTAGCGGTCGAGTTGCGCCGCGTCCAGGTTCAGCCCGCTCATACGCCGCGTTGGCGAGCGACGGAAAAGAAGGCTCCGGGAGCGACAGCGCGATCCGGAGTGGCGGTACGCTCCCGATCGGCGCGTTCAGCCGAAAGACACTAGCCTTCGTTGGCCCTTCGGTCGGGCAGAGACGAGCGGCCACGCGCCGACACCGTGCGCGATGGCTACCCGACACACCATGTCAACAGACTTCGACCCCGACAAGTTCGAGGACAAGTACGCCAACTACTTTCCGCAACTGCAGCGCGCCTACAAGCAGGCGTTCGACGTCATGAAAGACGACTTCGACAACGAACTAATCCACGCCATCGACCAGCAGATCCTCAACGAGAGCGAGCCCTTCTACGAGGGCGACGGTCGGTTCCGCATCGAACTCCCCGAGAACCCGGCCGACCGCATCCAGGGCGTCATCGTCGCCGACGAGAAGGTCGAGAACGTCCTCGATCGCTACGTCGACGAGCTAGAGGCCCAACTCCGATCGGTGTTCGGATTCGAGGGATAGTTGCCCGTCTCCGTTCCGGACTGCGACGGTTCTCCCGGCCGTGCCGTCGGTCACTCCGCGTCGAGAGCGAATCGAACGACGGCCAGGTCCTCGTACGGACGCGCACGGGAGCGACCGCCGCGGTCCGAGCCGAGCATGCGGCCGACGAGACCGTGCCGTTCGAAGTACGCGTCCACGAGCGGGCCGCGCTCGTCGCCGGTCACGACCGCTCCGCTCGCCGCGTAGTTCGTCCCGCGAAGCCAGACGGTACACCGTCGAGGCGTCCGGAAGTTCCGCCACCAGTTGCTCTCGGTTCGGGGCGTCACGGCGACGACCGCATCCCCGACCCGATGGTACACGACCGGAAACGCGTACCGACGACCGCTCCTTGGGCCGACGTACGAGACGAGGACGAGCCACCGGCTCGCGAGCCAGTGCAGCGGCGACCGCAACACTGCACGGAACAGCGGATTCGCGACCCGGTCCTCTAGCAGTCGCTGTGGCTTCGGCACGCGCGTGTGCGAGCGGTCGGGTTCGTTCTCGTCCGCCATGTCCGACACCACTTCCCGCAGATGGAAATACCTGCGCGTCGGCGAACTGCCGATACAGAGCGACCCGAATCCGTCTCAATGCCGTTTGATCGAGTTTTCCACCTCTCGTATCAGGTGCCTCGTTCTGCGATTGCTGAGGACGTACGACTGCCATCCGGTCACCAGGAACGCGACGCCGACGAGGATGAAGACGCCACCGATCACCCTCGTCTCGATGGCCGGAAAGAGGCCGATGATCGCGGTTCCGAACAGAAACGACGCGAATCCGGTCCTGATGTGGGCGAGGGTCGTCCGTTCTCTGGCGAGGCGCGTTCGTTCTCTGGCCAGTGCTTTCATCGCCTCGGCGCGGTCGTCTTCGTCTCCGGGTTCGTCTCCGTCTCCGGGTTCGTCTCCGGGTTCGTCGGTCATCACGTCGTCATACGTCGCAATCGCCGTTAGTTCGTGGTGGTTGCGCCCCGAGTCTGGTGCGTCCGAGCGTCGGATCGCGTCCCGAATTTGTTCGGGGGTAGCTAGAGGAGGGTTCGACCGCTAGTTCCGACCGTGAGTGCGATACCCGACGGCGTCGACGCGGACAGCGGGCCGCCGATGGGGATTCCGCTGGCGCACTTCGTGGTCGCGCTGGGGTTCCTGGTCGCCGGTGGCCTCGTCGGCCTCGCGGACCTGCTGGGATTGCTCGGCGGCCTGGTGACGCTGGCGCACGTCCACCTGCTGATCGTGGGGTGGGTGTGTCTCACCATCATGGGCGCGATGACGCAGTTCGTGCCCGTCTGGGGTGGCGTCTCGCTGTACAGCGACCGCCTCGCGAAGGCGCAACTCGCGCTGGCGGCGGTCGGGCTGGCGGGGCTGGCCGTCTCGATGGTGACCGGTGCAGTCGTGTGGATTCACGGTTTCGGCGGGCTGGTGGTGGCCGGCTTCTGGCTGCTGGCGTACAACGTCGGGCGGACCCTCTGGCGGGCGCGGCCGCTGGACGTCACCGAACGCCACTTCGCGCTGGCGCTGTCGTTTTTCGTCCTCGTGCCAGTGCTGGGGTTCCTGCTGGCGATGGACCTCGCGATGCCGATTTTGCCCGTCGCCGGCGTCACCCACGCCGAACTGCTTGGCGCACACGCGACGCTGGCGGTCTACGGTGCGGTCCTCACCACCGTGGTCGGCGCGCTCTATCAACTGGCGGCGATGTTCACCCAGTCGGAACTGCACGGCGTCGACTACCCGCTCCAGCGATTCGAGACGGCGGCGTATCCGGTCGGCGTCCTCGCGCTGGCGACCGGACGCCTGCTGTCGAGCCCCTGGCTCGCCCGCGCGGGAGCGGTGCTCGTGCTGGCCGCGCTGGCGCTGTTCGCCGTCGTCCTCCTGCGTCGGCTGATCGAGACGCAGGTCGACCGGACGCCGATGCTCACCCGCTACGCAGTCGTCGCCGTCGCCGTCCTGCTGTGGGTCCCCCTCACTGCGCCCGCGTGGCTCGCCCATCCGCTTTCGACGGCGACGCTGTTCGGGCCGGGCGGCGCGGTCCACCTCCTGCTGGTCGGCGTCGTCGGCATGGTCGTCGCCGGCACGCTGTATCACGTCGTCCCCTTCGTGGTCTGGGTGAACCGCTACAGCGACCGGCTGGGACTCGAACCAGTCCCGATGATCGACGACCTATACGATAGCCGCGTTGCCGTCGTCGACTTCGTCGCCACCGTCTCCGGGACTGCCCTGTTGGCCGCCTCGGAGTCGCTGTCGGTTCCGCCGCTGGTCAGGACCGCCGGTGCCGTGCTGCTGGTCGTCGGCTTCGCGCTGTTTGCCGGCAACCTCCTGCTCGTACTGCATCGCCACGGCGGGACGCCCATCGCCGACCGCATCGCCGGGCCGTCGTCGGACTCCCCGTCCGAGCGGTAGTCCGTCGTCGTTCGCGATGGTACCGACGTTCGTCTCCTCCGGCAATGTTCCTCGTGACGTACGCGAATCGCCGCCGGTCCAGTCACCCGAACCGGTTCGGCACAGGGCTTCCCTCGCGTGCCCGCGAACGAACGTGCATGCCCGACGTCACGTCGCTGTCCGACCTCGACGCCACGCCCCACGCAACCGTCTTCGAGCGCGACCCCAGGACCGTCCGGCTCGACCTGGCCGCCGGCGAGTCCGTCGCCGAACACTCCCATCCCGGAACGAGCGTCCTCGTCCACGTCCTCGTCGGGCGACTGACCGCGACCGTCGACGGCGAGGACTACGATCTGGCCGCCGGCGACGTCCTCCGATTCAGCGGCGACCGCTCGATCCAGCCGACCGCCGAGACGGCGACGACGGCCCTGGTCGTGCTCGCGCCGGCGGACGGGTAACAACTATTCCCACGGTACAGGTATTGTGAAACTCGCCGCTCAGAACGGCGACCGACTGCCGTCGGGCGCGCCGCCGCCGGCCGCGCCCGGCGCGTCGCTTACCTCGCCGGTCTCCTCGAAGCGTTTCTCGACCTGTTCGAGTCGGCCGTTGACCCGCGTGGCCTGGTGGTGCATCGGGTCGACGCGGACGCGCACGAGGTCGTAGTCGTGGCGGTCGGCCAGCCCGTTCCACGCGCGAAACGACCCCATCGTCAGGGTGTCGGTCTGCGGGCAGAACTCCGTCGTCGGCGTGAACTCCGCCCGGAGGACGGTCGGATCGTCGGCGTCGACGGCGTAGCGGTACCCGGCGTCGGGGTGGCGCACGTCGAGGTTCAACCGCGCGAGGTTGTACCCGAAGGTCATGTCGTAGACACCGCGCTCCTCGAAGCAGTCGCGGGTCACGGCGTGGAAGGCGACGTGGTCGTCGCCGGTCAGCACATCGTGGCCGTCCAGAAACGGTCCCGGGGCCGGAATGTGCTCGGAGACGAACGTTCCTTCCTCGTCGAAGACGTCGTCGCTTGCGAACAGTCCCATGTGCGTGCGTAGGGTCCCCGGCGTGCTGTGTCCGGCGGCGAACGTGTTCGGCTCCGGGTCGAACGACCGGCCGCGGACAGATCAGTCGGCGTCGACGGTCGACTCGTCGGTCGCGTCCCACGACGCCGGCAGCGGCCCGTCGTAGCCGTCGGGGACGTACGGGCACAGCGGGTCGCTGGCCAGCGGGTCGCCGGTGTATGCGAACGCCCGCGAGCGACTGCCGCCACAGACGGTCTTGAACGGGCAGGCACCGC
>JBDGSB010000059.1:0-19325 GCA_042217765.1 Haloarculaceae archaeon
ACCACGCGCCTGGTCGTCCCCGAATCGCTCTCGGGCGAAAGCGCCGTTGGACTGTGAGCCGTCGACGGTGAGCGGAGATTCGACCGTCACTCGCTCGCGCGGTTCACGAATCGAGGAATCGGTTCATCGCTGACGTCCTCACTGCTTGCAGGCCACGTTCGGGCTCCTGCCAGACCCCGTTCGGAACTGTTTTACGCACCGGTCGGCGAAGAATACGCCAACGAATGACCGACCTCGAAGCGGAATACCGACTAGAGTATTTCGAGGAGGAGGGGTTCCACCGCAAGGAGTGCACCGAGTGTGGGGCCCACTTCTGGACGCGCGACGAGTCGCGGGAAACCTGTGGCGAACCGCCCTGCGAGGAGTACGGTTTCATCGACGATCCGGGACTCGACGAGACGTATTCGCTAGTGGAGATGCGCGAGGAGTTTCTATCATTTTTCGAAGCGAACGGCCACGAACGCATCGACCCCTATCCCGTCGCAGCCAACCGATGGCGCGACGACGTGTTGTTGACCCAGGCTTCGATCTACGACTTCCAGCCGCTGGTCACCTCCGGCACGACGCCGCCGCCGGCCAACCCGCTGTGCATCAGCCAGCCGTGCATCCGGATGCAGGACATCGACAACGTCGGCAAGACCGGCCGGCACACGATGGCCTTCGAGATGATGGCCCACCACGCCTTCAACGCCCGCGAGGAGGTCGGCGACGAGTACGCCTACTCGGGCGAGGTCTACTGGAAGGACCAGACGGTCGCGTACTGCGACGACTTCCTCGCCTCCCTCGGCGTCGACCTGGAGGAGGTGACGTACATCGAGGACCCCTGGGTCGGCGGCGGCAACGCCGGTCCCGCCTTCGAGGTCATCTACGAGGGGGCCGAAATCGCGACGCTGGTCTTCATGCAGTTCGAGCAGGACCCCGACGGCGACTACGAGATGAAAGACGGAAATCGGTACGCGCCGATGGACACCTACATCGTCGACACCGGGTACGGCCTCGAACGCTGGACGTGGGTCAGCCAGGGGACGCCGACGGTCTACGAGGCCGTCTACCCCGAGATGATCGACTTCCTGAAGGACAACGCCGACGTCGAACTCACCGACGAGGAGGAGTCGATCGTCCACCACGCGGCGAAACTGGCGGGGCACATGGATATCGACGAGGCCGAGGACATGGCGGCCGCCCGCGACAACATCGCCGAGAAGGTCGGTGTCACCACCGAGGAACTCGAATCGCTGATGGAACCGCTAGAGGACATCTACGCCATCGCCGACCACTGCCGGGCGCTGGCGTACATGCTCGGCGACGGCATCGTCCCCAGCAACGTCGGGACGGGCTATCTCGCCCGGATGGTCCTGCGCCGCACCAAGCGGCTGGCGGACAACGTCGGCGTCGACGCGCCGCTGGACGAACTCGTCGACATGCAGGCCGATCGCCTCGGCTACGAGAACCGCGACACCGTCCGCGACATGGTCCGCACGGAGGTCGAGAAGTACCGCGAGACCCTCGAACGCGGCGGGCGTCGCGTCCGCCAACTCGCCGAGGAGTACGCCCGCCGGGGCGCTCCCGTCCCGACCGAGGAACTCATCGAACTGTACGACTCCCACGGCATCCAGCCCGACATGGTCGAGGAAATCGCCGCCGAGAAGGGCGCCGAGGTGGAGGCACCCGAGAACTTCTACGGGCTGGTAGCACAGCGCCACGGCGGCGGCGACGCCACGACGGCGGCCCCGACCGAGGAACACGACGAGCGCCTCGACGACTTGCCCGAGACCGAGAAGCTCTACTACGACGACCAGCAGCGGACCGACTTCGAAGCGGTCGTACTCGACGTCTTCGAACGCGAGGGCGGCTACGACGTGGTGCTCGATCAGACGATGTTCTACCCGGAGGGCGGCGGCCAGCCGGCAGACCACGGAACGCTGTCGACCGACGACGCCACCGTCGACGTTACCGACGTCCAGATCAGGAACGGAGTCGTCCTCCATCGGACCGACGCCGACCCCGGCAAGGGCGAGTTCGTCCGCGGCCAAATCGACAAGACTCGCCGCCGCCGGCTGATGCGCCACCACACCGCGACGCACGTCATCATCGATTCCGCACGCGAGGTGCTGGGCGACCACGTCCGCCAGGCCGGTGCCCAGAAGGGGACCGACAGCTCCCGGGTCGACGTCCGCCACTACGAGACGCTCTCGCGGACGCAGGTCAAGCGCATCGAGGACGTCGCCAACGAGACGGTCCGGGACAACCTCCCGGTCAAACAGGAGTGGCCCGACCGCCACGAGGCCGAAGAAGAGTACGGGTTCGACCTCTACCAGGGGGGCATCCCCGCCGGCGAGCAGATTCGCGTCATCCACGTCGACGAGGACACCCAGGCCTGCGGCGGTACCCACGTCGCCCGCACCGGCGACATCGGGGCCATCAAGATCCTCTCGACCGAGCGCATCCAGGACGGCGTCGTCCGCATCACGTTCGCGGCCGGCGACGCCGCTATCGACGCGACCCAGCGCACCGAGGACGCTCTCTACGAGGCCGCCGAGGTCCTCGACGTCGCGCCGCCGGAGGTACCCGAGACCGCCGCGCGCTTTTTCGAGGAGTGGAAGGATCGCGGCAAACAGATCGAGGGCCTGAAAGAGGAACTGGCCGCCGTCCGGGCCGGCGAAGCCGGCGGCGGCGAGGAGATTCAGGTCGGCGAGACCACCGCCGTCGTCCGTCGACTCGACGCCGACATGGACGAACTCCGCGCGACGGCCAACGCCCTCGTCGAGGACGGCAAGATCGCCGTCCTCGGATCGGGTCTCGACGGCGCGCAGTTCGTCGTTGCGGTCCCGGACGGCGTCGGCGTCGACGCCGGCGAGGTCGTCGGCGAACTGGCCGGACGCGTCGGCGGCGGCGGCGGCGGCCCGCCCGACTTCGCGCAGGGCGGCGGCCCCGACGTCGACGCGCTCGACGACGCGCTGGCGGACGCGCCGGACATCCTCACGAGCCTCCTGAACGCCTGATCGCGGTTTCACCGCTCGCTCTTCGGGAGGTCTACGACCTCACCTGCTCACGGGCTCACGCCCGTTCGCTTCGAGGAAGTTCCACTTCCTCCCCGTCCACAAACACAGTCGGCTCTTTCAGGATGCCGTCGAGGTGAAGCGGGGCCGACACGTCGCCGCCGATGGCGTGGTCGTCGCCGATGGCGACGTGGACGGTGCCGCCGGCCTTCTCGTCGAGCAGAACCGATCCGACGAGTTCCTCGACGGCGACGTTGGTGCCGATGCCGAGTTCGGCGAGGTTGTAGGCGTCCCGGCCGACCTCCTCGGCGGCCGTTTCGACCTCCTCGCGGACGGCGTCGTCGGAGATGTGGGTGACGTAGCCGTCCTCGACCTCGAATTCGAGGTGGTGGTCCGCGTCGAGTTTGCCGTGGGGCATCATGGTGCCGTCGACGACGTAGGTGCCGTCGGCGGTTTCGGGACTGACGAACACCTCGCCGGCCGGGAGGTTCGAGAAGTCGCCGGGGTCGTGGACGATGCCGGTGTCCTGGCGCCACTCGCGGCCGCCCGGGACGAAGGTGATGTCGGTGCCCTGCGGCGAGGTAACGCGAATCTCTTCGGCGTCGGCGACGCGTTCGTACAGGCGTGTACACTCCTCGGCGATGGCCTCGTAGTCGGCGTCCAGTCCCATCAGGAAGACGGCGTCGGTGATGCCCGGCAGCGTCGCCGCGCGCGTTCCGGAGGCGGTGGCCGTCGAGCGAGCCTCGGTGTGGCTCAGGCTCTTGGTCGTCGGGGCCAGCAGGACGTCGGCGTGAGCCATCGCGCCCGCGACGGGTTCCGGCGGTTCCTCTCCGTGCTGGTCGCCCGGCGGGTACCGGACGATGGCGGCGTCGTCGGTGATTTCGGTCGCGACCATGTACAGCGCCTCGCCGATGGCCTCGCGCTCGTCGTCGGTGACGACGACACAGGACTCCTCGGGCTGGAGGTTCATGCACTGTTCGATGGCCGTCTTCGCCGGTCCGCGAAGCGAGTTGTTCATGCCCGCCGGTTCGAGGGGTCGGGGATTAGGTCTTGTCCTCGGTCGCCGGGGTCGCCCCGCGAACGACCGTCGGCTGCCCAACGCTTACTCGGAGGCGAAATAAGGGATTTCGGGCGGATGAGAAGGATTATCCGGTTCGACGGTCGACTCTCGGCTGAACATGCTCCAGGTCGGCGTGAACGGATACGGAACGATCGGCAAACGCGTGGCCGACGCGGTCGTCCAGCAGTCGGACATGGAACTGGTCGGCGTCGCGAAGACCAGCCCGAACTACGAGGCGAGCGTCGCGGTCGACCGCGGCTATCCGCTGTACGCCGCAGTCCCGGACCGGCGGTCGCGGTTCGACGACGCCGGCATCGAAATCGCGGGGCCGGTCGAGGAACTGGTCGCGGCCAGCGACGTCGTCGTCGACGCGACGCCGTCGGGTATCGGCGCACAGAACAAATCGATGTACGAGGACCACGACACGCCGGCGCTGTACCAGGGCGGCGAGGACGCCGACGTCGCCGACGCCAGTTTCGTCGCGCGAGCCAACTACGGGGCTATCGCCGAGAGCGACGCCGACCACGTCCGCGTGGTCTCGTGTAATACGACCGGACTGTCGCGACTGCTCGCGCCGCTGCGCGAAGCGTACGGCGTCGAGAAGGTCCGCGCGACGCTGGTCCGGCGCGGCGGCGACCCCGCACAGAGCGGCCGCGGGCCCATCAACGACACGCTTCCGGACCCGGTGACGATTCCCTCCCACCACGGCCCGGACGTCAACACCATCTTCCCCGACCTCGACATCGACACGCTGGGGATGAAGGTGCCCGCGACGCTGATGCACACCCACAGCGTCAACGTCGAACTCGCGTCCGACGCCGACGCGGCGGACGTCCGCGAGTTGCTCGAATCCGAGTCGCGACTGTTCGTCATTCCCGACTACCTCGACATCGACGGGGCCGGCAAACTCAAGGAGTTCGCCCTGGACGCCGGACGGTCCCGGGGCGACTGGTGGGAAAACTGCATCTGGGGCGAGTCGCTCACCGTCGAGGGCCGCGACTGCTACCTGTTCCAGGCCATCCACCAGGAGTCCGACGTCGTCCCCGAGAACGTCGACGCCATCCGGGCCGTCGCCGGCGACGCCGACGCCGACACGAGCATCGAACGGACCAACGACGCGCTGGGCATCGACGGCCGTCTCGGACGCGAGAGTGCCGAGGCCGCGCCCGAAGCGCAGTGAGGCGGCCCACGTCGTCGCCGATTTTCGAGCGACGCGTTCACTCGATGCGGACGGCCGCGTCCTCGTCCGGGGCGACGGCGTCCGACTGGTCGGCGAAGGCCTCTCGAATCCGGTCGTAGGAGTCTTCGACGGCCTCGACGATGACCTTCGTGTCGCCGATCACCGGCATGAAGTTGGTGTCGCCGCTCCACCGGGGGACGACGTGGGTGTGCAGGTGGTCGTCGATGGACCCGCCGGCGGCCGACCCGCCCAGGTTCAGCCCGGCGTTGAAGCCGTCGGGATGCATCGCCGCCTCGATGGCGTCGAAGGTTCGGCGTTTCAGTTTCGCGTGATCGAGCAACGTCTCGTCGTCGAGGTCCTGGAACCTCCCGGTGTGTCGGTGGGGAATCACCATCGCGTGTCCCGGATTGTAGGGGTAGTTGTTCAGCAACACGAACGTGTGATCGCTCCGGGCGACCACGTTGTTCGCCCGGTCGTCGTCGCCAGCCAGGAGTTCACAGAAGACACAGCCGTCGACGTCCGGGTTCTCGTCCGGGCGCTCCACCCACTCGATTCGCCACGGTGCGAAGACCTGATCCATGTGCGGTCCTGGACGTCCGAGGGGGATAACGACTTCCTTCCGGCGACATACCCCGGTTTAAACGCACTGGCCGTTGCCCACGATATCGTGAAATGATCGCCTGAGAATGGACATTAAACGATATGGGAGCGTCTGCACTCGCAACTCTCGAAATCCGGCCGCAGTCGTGCGATGAACGGTCGATATTCGGGCCAACGGTCGGGGGTTTTTATACCCACTCCGGCGCTATTTCGGCGACACGATGGCCTCGCAACCACGACCGAACGACCGTTCCGAGCGGTGTGAATCGTGCGGACGCGATACCCCCCACCACGTCTCGGTCCGACTCCTCACCGAGAGCGACCAGCCCGAGAACGCCCACTTCTCGCGGGAACCGTACCGCGTGACCGAGTGCCAGGTGTGTGGGACGGTCACCCAGACCCGGATGAACAACGCCTGATACGGTCGTTCGTTACTATCGGGATCGGGTGGTCACTTCACAGCCGTCCTCGGTCACGATGACCGTGTGTTCCTTCTGGCTGACGAGCGCGCCGTCGTCCTCTTTCAGGACGGGATAGCCGTGGACGATGTCCTGCTGTTTGAGTCGGCGAAGCGCCATCCCGGCGCGGGGCGTGTCGAGCCACCGGCGGGCGAACGGGAGCGTCTTGAACTCCTCGGTGATCTGTTCGAGCGCCTGCCGGGCCGACCGGTCGCGGATGGACCGTTCGCGTTCGAGCGCGAAAATCTCCTCGTCGCCCCCTTCGTGGACCTTGCCGCTGCCGTCGGTGGCGAACGGTTCGATGGCGACGACGTCGCCAGCGTCTAGTTCCACGCCCTGCTGGACGGCGCGGTTGGGGATGTTGGGCTTTGTGTGTTGCTGGTAGTGGCCGAGGCCGTGACCGGTGAGATTGACGACGGGATGGTAGCCGTAGCTCTCGATGACCTCCTCGACGGCGGCCCCGATTTCGCCCGTCTGGACGCCCGCCTCGACCGTTTCGAGCGCGGCGTCTAGTGCCTCCGCCGAGGCGTCGACGAGGTCTGGATTTCCCGAGAGGTCGACGGTCACGGCCGTGTCGGCCAGCCAGCCGTCGACGCTGACGCCAACGTCTAAGTTGACCATCTCCTCGCCGAAAGTCTCCTCGTCGTCGGGGGCCGGCGTCGCGTGAGCGGCCTCCTCGTCGATGCTGATGTTGACCGGAAACGCCGGCCGACCGCCGAGTTCGCGGATGCGGTCTTCGGCCCACTCGGCGACCTCGATGTGGGTGACGCCGACCTCGACCATCTCCGCGGCCTCGTCGCGCACTTCCGCGAGTATCTTCCCGGCCTCGCGGTGTTTCTCGTACTGCTCGGACGTGAGATCCACTTCGCTCATGTCTCGGGGTTCGGCGGTGCGTGCCAAAGGGTTTGCCGTTCCCCGAACGTCACCCGGAACGACGCGTCTCGGCGGAAATCGGCGACCCGGAACGACGCTCGTCGTCGGCGTACGGTCGCCGACTCGGGCCTATGCGTCGTCGGCGACGGCGGTCTGCATCGCGGCGGCGTTGTGTGCGGTTCCGACCGCGCCGTGGCGGTCGGCGACGACGACGCCCGCCTCGCCGTCGGTACGGTCGGCGAAGTACGCGATGGCCTCGCTGGCGGCCGACTCGGGATCGTGGCCGTCTTCGAGGTACTCGACGGCGACCCGCGACAGCGTCACGCGCGCGATGTCCTCGCCGGCCCCCGTCGCGCTCGCGCCGCCGGCGGGCGCGGCGTAGAAGCCCGAACCGACCTGCGGGACGTCCCCCACGCGTCCCGCCAGCGCGCACCAGCGGCCGCCGGTCGAGGTGGCCGCGGCGACGCCGTCGCCGTCGGTGGCGACCGCGCCGACGGTGTCCGTGCCGCCAAAGCGGTCCCGAACCCAGGCCAGGTGGTCGCGTGGCGACCCCGCCGGCGGCGCGAGCGAGCGCCACCGCTCGCGCGTGCGCTCGGTCCAGAGGTCAACGTCGGTCGAAATCCCGAAGTCGGCCGCGAGGTCGACGGCGGGTGCGCCGGCCAGCAGGACGTGTGGCGTCTCCTCGCAGACGAGGCGCGCGACGTCGACGGCGTGTTCGACGCCGGCCATCGAACAGGCCGCACCGACCGCCCGGTCGCCGGTCATCAATCCCGCGTCGGTTCGGATCGTCCCGTCGCTTTGCACCGCGCTGCCGACGCCGGCGTTGAACCGGGGGTTGCCTTCGAGGTCGCACACTGCGGCGACGACGGCATCGACGGGGTCGTCGTGCTCGCGACCGGCCGCCGCCGCGGCCGACAGCGCTTCCTGCCGTTCGTCCGGGTCTTCGGGAATCGATCCCGCACCGCCGTGAACGACGAGTCGCATGTCCCGACCACACACGGCGATCACTTAGTTTTCGGGACGTACCGACCCACGTCACGACCGTGACCGCCCACTATCGAATCTGAAAACGGGCGCGTCGACCGCTCGGAGCACCGCATCGATCCACTCGTCCGAATCACGTCGATTTCCCGACCGCTCGTCCGTCTTTGCGGCCGTAAACTATCGTTCCCACTTATGATAACGGAGTGCGTACGGCACGTGAAGGTGAACCAGTCGTGCCAGTCGAAGCGGACGGGCCACACCTGGCCGAAACGCCCGAACTCGCCGGCCACCGCATCGGCGTCGTCCACGTCGTCGACGCGGTCCTGTACGGGTCCCGCTCGGTCGAGGACGTCGCCGAGTGCGTCTATCCACAGCTAACGGAGGCGGAGGTGCTCGACGCGCTGGCGTTCGCGCTCGCCGACCGGGACGCGATGGCCGACCGGCTCCGCCGTCGCGCCCGGCGCAAGGCCGAACTCGGGACCGAAGCCGTCGATTCGGCGGCTGACGTGCCGGCGTCGATCCGGCGGTGACCATGTCCCTGCGTCTCCTCTGTGACGAAGCGGTCGGCCGGGACGTCTTCTTCCCGCGGTTACAGCGCCGCTTCGACGCGTACCATGTCTGCGATCAGTCGGGACTCGGTCCCGGTGCCTCCGACCGCGCAATCCGCCGGTTCGCGACCGAACACGAACTCGTCGTCTTCACTAACGACCTCGACTTTCTAGTGGTGGACGGCCGCCACGACCACCCCGGCGTCGTCTTCTACGAGGAGACGGCCACGACCGACGAAATCCTTCGAGCGCTCCGGATCGTCGACCGGTTGCTGACGTCGTCGGCCATCCGTGAGGAGCGACTGGTCGTCCGCGTCCCCGGCGAATGGGGCTGACGGACCGCAACCGTCCCGGACGAGCGGAGCGGATCGGTCGCCTGCGTCCCCGCCGACGGGAACGTATACCAGCCTGGCGATCACACCGTCGAGACGTGCCGATGTACGACCGCGGCGAACCCGACGACCCCCAGTTTCTCGACCGGTGGGACGGCGGCGTCGGCTGGATCGCCCACCCGGACGAGGGCTCCCGGCGCGCCAGCTACGCGGTCCGGGCCGACGACGGCGTCTGGCTGTTCGATCCGCTGGACGCGCCCGGCGTCGACGACCGCGTGACCACGCTGGGTGACGTCGCTGGCGTGGCCGTCTGCTCGAACTGGCACGCCCGCGACGCCGGTGCGTTCGCCCGCCGGTACGACGTCGCCGTCCACGTCCCGGCGTGGATGACGAGAGTTGCCGACCGGGTGGACGCGCCCGTCGAACGCTACCGGGAAGTTCCGGGCAACTCCGGGTTTCGCGTCCGCCGCGTGGACCCGCTTCCCGGCTGGCGCGAGGGCGTCGCCTACCGCGAAGCCGACGGCACGCTCTACGCACCGGACGTGCTGACGGCACTCCCCGACGCCACCGTCGGCGACGAGCGCGTCGGCCTCGCGCTTCCGTGCCGGTTGTTCCCGCCACGTGAGCAGTTGTGCGACTGCGACCCCGAGCGAATCCTCGTCGGCCACGGGTCCGGCGTCTTCAGGGACGCCGACGACGCGCTCGCGAACGTCCTCGACGGTGCCCGGTGGCGCGTTCCCCGGGCGCTGGTCCGGCAGGGACCGACGCAAGTTCGCGGCATCCTCGGAGCGGTGCTGGATCGCTAGGAATCCCCGTGTGTCCGTCCAACTGCGGAGGGGTCGCCGGCCCGTGCCGCTCGCGGAAAGCGGCAGGCATTTCACCGCGACTCCCGACGGTTCGAGTATATGAGTTCCGACTACGAGCAGGTCGAAGTGCCCGACGAGGGCGAGCGCATCGAAGTCGTCGACGAGGACGCCGACGTGCTCGACGTGCCCGACGATCCCATCGTCCCCATTATCCACGGGGACGGCATCGGCGTCGACGTCGGCCCCGCCGCCCAGACGGTGCTCGACGCCGCCGCGAGCGCCACCGGTCGCGAGATTCACTGGATGCGCGTGTTCGCCGGCGAGTCCGCCCGCGAGAAGTACGGCGAGAACCTCCCCGAGGACACCGTCACAGCCATCGACGAGTTCCGCGTCGCCATCAAGGGTCCGCTGACGACGCCCGTCGGTGCCGGCTACCGCTCGCTGAACGTCGCGCTCCGCCAGCGGCTAGACTTCTACGCCAACGTCCGCCCGACCTACCACCTCGACGGCGTCCCCTCGCCCGTCACCGATCCAGGGAAGATGGACCTGGTGACCTTCCGGGAGAACACCGAGGACGTCTACGCGGGCATCGAGTGGGAAGCCGGCACCGACGACGTCGAGGCCGTCCGGGAGTTCGTCGAGGCGGAGCTGGGCTACGACGACGTCATCCACGACGGCCCCGTCGGCATCGGCCTCAAGCCCATCACCGAGTACGGCACCAAACGGCTCGTCCGGAAGGCCATCGACTACGCGCTCGAACACGACCGCGACTCCGTCACGCTGGTCCACAAGGGTAACATCATGAAGTTCACCGAGGGTGCGTTCCGGGACTGGGGCTACGAGGTCGCCGAGGAGGAGTACGGCGACGAGGTCATCACCGAGAACACCCTCTGGGAGGAGCGCGACGGCGAACCGCCCGAGGACGCTCTCGTCGTCAACGATCGGCTGGCCGACAACATGCTCCAGCAGGTGCTGACTCGCACCGACGACTACGACGTCATGGCCATGCCGAACCTCAACGGCGACTACCTCAGCGACGCCTGCGGCGCACAGATCGGCGGCCTCGGCATCGCGCCCGGCGCGAACTTCGGCGACGCCCGCTGTCTGGCCGAACCCGTCCACGGCTCCGCGCCCAAATACGCCGGCCAGGACAAGGTCAATCCCACCGCGATGATCCTCTCGGGTCGCCTCATGCTCGATTACATGGGCTGGACGGACGCCGCCGACCTCGTCCGCGACGCCGTCGAGGAGACCATCTCCTCGGGCCGGGTCACCTACGACCTCCACCGCCAGATCGACGGCGGCGAGAAACTCGCCACTAGCGAGTTCGCCGACGCCGTCGTCGAGACCGTCGAGGACCTCGCCTAATCCTCCGCGGAGAGCCAGTCGGGATCGGCCCGCGGCGGACTGAAGACGTCGATGCCCTCGGCCGGTTCGTCGCCGCCGTTCTCGACGGCGTGGCGCTCCTCGCCCGGAATCGCATAGCTGTCGCCGGCCGCGACGACGGTCTCCTCGCCGTCGATCACGAACGTGAGCGTCCCGCGGACGAGGTAGCCGACCTGTTCGTGGGGATGGTCGTGTTCCGGGACCGCCGCGCCCGGGTCGATGCGGAAGTGCTGGACGCTCGCCTCGTCGCCGACGGCCAGTTGCGTGAGGTGTACGCCGTCGACGGCCTCGACCGTCCGGACGTCGGCTCGTGACGTGGTCTCCATGTGACGACTCAGGACCGCAGCGCTCCTAAGCGTTCGGCCGATTCGCCTGCGACGCCGAAACGTTCGTCCGGTTCGCCTGCGACGCCGAAACGTTCGGCCGGTTCGCCTGCGACGCCGCCGGAGGATTCAATGTCGAGAACGACCGACGTGTGTCCATGTACGCGGTCGTCGGATGCGAGGAGTGCAGCCACCTCTGGATCGTCGAGGGACATCCCGAGACGAGTCAGTGTCCACGCTGTGGCAAGCGCCGTCGATTCGAAAAGCGCCGTCAGTTCGTCTCCACCGGGGACGAAGACCACGCTCGGGAGGTGCGGGCGTCGATGCTCGCCGCTCGACAGGGACACGGCGACGACTTCGCACGACTAGAGTCGTTCGCGGAGATGGAGTCCCGTCTCGACGACGTCGGGGTAGCGGACGCGGAGTATCTCGAAGCGTCCGGTCTCGACGCCGACGCCGTCGAGGCGGCCGGCGACCGCGCCGGCCGGTCGTCGACGAGCGGAGGAACGAGCCGCGAGGAAACCGTCCGCGAGGCCCTCCGGGAACTGGACGCCCCGAGCGAGGACGACGTCGTCGACTACGCCGCCGAACGCGACGTCTCCGCGGAGTACACCCGGAAGGCACTCCGGAAACTCGTCCGTGCCGGCGACGTCTCGGAGAATCGCGGCACGTATCGACTGCTGTGAACGGGTCTCCCGGACTGTATCGGCCGCGACGGCCCACTGCGTCCGTCCGCCCGTGTACCTTATATTCACTAGGTCCTCCTTCGAGCATTTAGAACAATAGATTATGAAGGTTTATTATCGACCATGACGTTCCGGCGTGTATGCGACTGCTGACAGACGTCACCGAACGCACCGACGCACACACCTACCCCGCCACGACCGAGGAAATCATCGAGGCCTACGGCGAGATGGAGATGGAGTACCCCAACGGCGGGGAGACGCTGGGCGACGCGCTCGCGCGGCTGGACTCGGAGACGTTCGAGCGCGCCGAGGACGTCCGGATGGCGCTGTACAGCGCGCTCGGCAGCGACGCCATCGGCCGGAAGGGCTACAGCGACCGCACGCCCTACAGCCCCGGCGAAGACGCTCCCGAGCAACTCTCGTTCTGATCGCGATTCGCGTCACCGATCTAAGAAGTCTGGACGGTCGACGGCCTCGTTCTCGCCGGGATTCGGACGGTCGAGCGCGTCCACCGAGTCGAGCGTCTCCGGGAGGCCGTCGCGACCACCCGTGGGGACGTCGTCCTCGGAGATGGTGACGGTTTCCCCCTCGATTAGCGAGTGCCACGCGGTCTCTGAGGGCGCGTCGCTGGAGCGGTCGAACTCCTTTGCTTCCTTTCGGCCCTCTTCGAAGGCCAGTTCGACGAGGCTGCGCCGGTAGGCCGAGTCCACCTCGGCGGCCAGTCGCTGTAGTTCCTCGCGGTCGTACTCTCCCATCGACTCCGCGACGCCGAGCGCGTACGCGCGCTCGACGGCTTCGTCCCCGTCGAGTTCGTCCCAGTCGGTGCCGTAGACCCGTTCGTAGTTGCTCATGCTATCCCTCGACTTTCTGGCCGGGCAGGACGCGGAGGCCGTCGTCGGAGAACTCGATGTGGTGGATGTCACAGTCGATGGCGGTGCCTCGCATCTTGATGACCTGGACCCCGCGAGTCATCCCGCCGGCTTCCAGGTAGTTGTGGAAGAAGATGACCCCGTGGGCCAGGTAGTGTTCGTCGGCGTAGGAGGTGGGGTCGGTCATCTCCGAGATGAGCAGGATGGTGGCGTCGGTCTTTTTCAGCGCCGAGAGAAAGCCCGTTATCTCGCCGTCGGCGTCGCCCATGAAGTGCTGCAACAGCATCGTCGAGTCGATGACCGCGCGGTCGACGTCGTTCTGCTGGAAGTACGCCACCAGGCGGTTGGTCAGGCCGCCCTCGGTCCCGAACTGCGTGATCGTCCGCTTGCCGTTCTCTGTCACGAGGTTGAGAAACTGCACTTTGCCGGACTTCATCACCTGGTCGAACCCGAAGTCGAAACTCGACATGTCGGTGATGAGTTCCTGTTTGGTCTCGTGCATCGTGACGTACAGGCAGTTCTGTCCCTCGCGTGCTCCCTGGGTAATGAACTGCGAGCAGAACGTCGTTTTCCCGCTTCCGGGCGGCCCGCTGACGACGTAGAGGCGATTGGGGAGGAGTCCACCCTCGACGAGTTCGTCGAAACCAGGGACGCCGCTGGCAACGCGCATACCGGCTAGAGCACGCCTCGAAGTATAGGTGTTTTCGCTCCGTTCTCGACGTTGATAGCGGGGCGATCGGTCACGGCGCGTCGAAACAGCGTTCGAGTCTCCGTTCTCGAACCGTCGCCAGCACCGTCGCCGCGGCGTCCGACTCGAACCGGAGCGGCCGTCGCCACCAGGGCCCGTTTCCCGAATCCGTCGACAGGTGGGTCACGAGCCGGTTTGCGTCCGCGCCCGCCGTCCGGCTACTCAGCGGGACCGCGCGGTCGTACAGCCGCGAGTCCGCGGACTCGCCCAGCAGGAGCACCCGCGCGTCGAAGGGGTCGCGCCCGACGTGAGCGTTCGTGGCGAACGGCTCGCGGTCGGCGGCCGACAGCGTACGGTAGTCCTCGCCCGACAGCGGCGCGCGCGCCAGCCGGAAGTGACCGACGAGGTACGCACCCCACGCCGGGGCCTGCCAGTCGGCCGGCGAGTCGTCGCAGTCGACCCGCGGCGACGCGGCCGCGGTCGTCAGCGTCGCGTAGAAGAGGACGTAGTCACCCGCGTCCAGGTCCAGCAGCGGCCGCGCCTTCACCCCGTGGGGGTCGCCGTAGGTGTACCGGTCGCAGCGAGGATAGCCGGCGAACTCGGGGTCGAGGTGGACCGGCCGGTCGCGAACTGCCTCGGGAATCGACAGCGGGAGGTGCGGTTCGAGGTCGCCGTAGGTCGGGGTCGGCTCGCGGGTCGGTTCCGACTCCGGGATCGGGACGAACGCGAACCGTCCGTCGGGGAATACCGGGCCACGAAAGCCCGGGTCGTTGGTGTTGGCCCCGACGTTGATCGCGACGGCGCGCATGGTCGAGACTCGTCGGAGACCGGGAAGTCGCTGTCGGTCGCGCTCGACGTCGGCACGCTCCCGTCAGTCACAGCGGATTCGCACACTCCCGGCAGTAGGTGAACGTCGGATCGTCCTCGTTTCGCGCCCCGCAATGAGAACAGTAGCGGCCGTCGTCGCGTCGCCGGCCGGCGTCGTGGCCGCCCTCGAAGTCGGTAACTGGCGGGTCCGCCGTCAGTGCCGCACCCGGCGCGACGTCCCGCGGGTTCGACCCGCCCCGGACGTACCGGAACACCAGTAGCTGAAACAGGACGAACCCGACGACGTAGACGACGAGCCAGTCCCAGACGTCCATATAGTGTGATACGGTACCAATCCACTTTGATCTTCTGCTGTCACGTGTTCGACCGTCTGCTGTCACGTGTCCGGGAGCGTCGATCTCAGCTGCAACCCCGTCATTTCGACTCGAAGCAAACCGCAGTCGTGCGTTTTTCGTGCGTGTCGTTCACTTTCACTCCGGTGGAGTACTGCCGTCGAGCGACCCGGCGTGCCACGGAGTATCGGGGTCGGCCGGAACCGGGAACCTCTAAGCCCTCGGGAGCGAGGGGTCGACTGAAGGGATGTCCACGTTCAAGACGCTCGACGACCTCGAAAGCGGTCAGCGGGTCCTGTTGCGAGTCGATCTGAACTCGCCCGTCGAGGAAGGGACGGTCAAGGACAACCGCCGCTTCAGTCGTCACGCCGAAACGGTCAGGGAACTGCTGGCCGACGACCACCGGGTCGCCATCCTCGCCCACCAGGGCCGGCCCGGCCGCGACACGTTCGTCGCGACCGAACAGCACGCGAGCATCCTCGGCGGCCACATCGACCACGAGGTCGCCTACGTCGAGGAGACCTACGGCGACGCCGCCGTCGACGCCATCCGGTCCCTAGAGGAGAGCGAGGCCCTGATGCTAGAGAACGTCCGCATGACCGCCGACGAACTCCCGGAGAAGGATCCCGCCGAACACGCCGAGAGCGACCTCGTCCAGACGCTGACCCCGGAGTTCGACGTCTACGTCAACGACGCCTACTCGGCGGCCCATCGGGCGCACGCCTCGCTCGTCGGATTCCCCCTGCTGATGCCGTCGTACGCCGGCCGGGTCATGGAACACGAGTACGAGTACAACTCTAGCGTCGCCAGCCGCGAGTTCGACGGCGACGTGACGATGGTCGTCGGCGGCACCAAGGCCACCGACGTCATCGAGGTGATGAACGCGCTGCACGACCGGGTCGACAACTTCCTGCTCGGGGGCGTCGCCGGCGAACTCTTCCTGCGCGCGGAGGGCTACCCCGTCGGCTACGACATCGAGACCGACATCTTCGACGACCAGTGGGGAATCAACGACGACACCATCCGCCGACTGCTTGCGGAGTACGGCGACAAGATCGTGTTGCCGGTCGACCTCGCTTACGAGAGCCACGACGGCCAGCGCCGGGCGATTGCCGTCGACGACATCGAGAACAAGAAATCGTCCTATCTCGACGTCGGGCCCGAGACCGTCGCGGCGTACGCCCAGATCATCCACGACTCGGCGGCCGTCTTCGTCAAGGGCGCGCTGGGCGTCTTCGAGGACGAGCGATTCAACGAGGGAACCGTCGGCGTCCTAGAGGAGATCGCCGCGACCGACTGCTTCTCGGTCGTCGGCGGCGGCGACACCTCCCGCGCCATCGAGATGTACGGCCTCGACGAGGGTTACTTCTCGCACGTCTCCATCGCCGGCGGCGCGTACATCCGCGCGCTCACCGGTGAGGAACTGGTCGCCGTCGAGGAGTTGCGACGGGCAGCGGTTCGAGCGGACAACGCCCACTGAGTAGGTCGTTTCACCGGTGAACCACCGGTGACGAATTACGAACGAGCCGATGGAGTCGGCGAAACCTTTAGCCGCTCGCGAGCGTAGTTTCCGGCATGTCCGAGTTCACGTTCTTCGAGATTCACCTCCACGACGGCGCGTTCCGGGCAACGGCGAACGCTCCCTTCAGCGGTCGAGGCGACGAGTCGGCGGACGACGAGGAGTCGGTCATAGTCGGCGACGTCGGATCGAAGCCCGGGCCGGGACTGGCTCCCGCCGTCGTCGTCGGTGCGGTCGCGCTCGCGCTGCTGCTCGCCTGGAAACTGCTCTCGGGCGGCGGCGCGGACGTCGAAGACGCGTAGGGAAACGAGCGCGCGGAGGAGAACACGTATTCGCCTCGACCGCCTACTGAACGTATGAGCCTCTACGAGAGCGTTCGTGCGGTGACGGGCGCGTCGGGCGACGGCCCGGTCGACTGGTCGGCCGTCGCCGCCGGGGCACGCGCCGCGACCGATCCCGGTTCCATCGACCTGAGCGACGCCGACCGGACGGGCTACGCCACGGACGTCCGCGACGCTCGTGACCGGATTCGGGCGGTCGCCGGCATCGACTTCGACCTCCCGGACACCGTCGAAGTACTGAACCGCCACCACTGGCTCGACGCCAACGTCGAGACCTTCGAGCGGGTCATGCGGCCCCTCGACGACCGCGTCGAGGCCGTCCCCGCCGTCGGACGCGTCGTCAACACGGGCTCGATGGTCGTTGCCCTCTCTTTCCTGTCGAACAACGTCCTCGGCCAGTACGATCCGGTGTTGCTCGCGAAGGACGCCGACGATCACGCGCTGTACTTCGTCCACCCGAACATCGTCCGCATCGCCGACGCGCTAGACGTGCCGTTTGCCCGCTTTCGACGCTGGATCGCCTTCCACGAACTCGCCCACGCCGCGGAGTTCGCCGCCGCGCCGTGGCTGGCCGACCACCTCGAGTCGCGACTCGAAGAGGCGGTCGGGTCGCTGACCGAAGGAGCCATCGACCGCGACTCACTGGGCGAACTCGACACCGCCATGACGGTCGTCGAGGGCTACGCCGAACTCGTGATGGACCGCGCGTTCGACGACGAGTACGCCGACCTGCGGCGGAAACTCGACCGCCGTCGCCGCCAGCGGGGGCCGGTCGCGCGCCTCGTCGGTCGACTGCTCGGCCTGGAGACGAAACGCCGCCAGTACGAGCGCGGGAAGGCCTTCTTCGACACCGTCGCGGACGCTCGCGGCATCGCCGGCGCGACCGCGGTCTGGGACCGTCCCGAGGCGCTCCCGACCGACGAGGAACTCGACCGCCCGGATCTGTGGCTCCGGCGCGTCCCGGAGTGACCGGGTCGGTCGGTACTACCGAAACTCCGACAGCCCAGTCGGGAACACGAGCCACACCAGGACGACGCCGACGAGGGCGCTGGCGACCGTCGCGACGGCGAAGCCCGCGAGGTCGACGCCGCCCTGTAGCGTTATCAGGCCGCCGGAGAACGCGACCAGCACCACGAGGCTCAGTTTGAACGTCCGGCGACGCTCGTCGCGCTGTTCGTCGGAAACGGGGCCGACCATCGATTTATACCTCCGTCACGACAGGTCACCCGCCGTCGAGACGTGCATTCCGACGAACCGCCAGTCGCCGGGAGCGTCGGTCGTGGCGTCCGGGCGACGTTCGAGCGTTCCGCTCCAGCGCGTGTCGAACTCGTAGCGAATGCCACGCTCGACGTCGGTCCACGCCATCGCGACGGCGTCGGCGAACCACGCGTGGTCGGCGCGCTCGCTCACCCGCAGGTCGCGGCTGTCGACGTGCCAGTCGGCCGTGGTCTCGGTCTGTCGTCGGAGGCCGTTTCTGATCGCCGCCGATCCATCCAGGCGCTCGGAGATGCCGAACTTCACGTAGGCGGGGCCGCGGGCGGACGCGCGCTGGTCGTCGCCCTGGCCACCGCTGGCTTCGCGGCCGTCGTTCGCTTCGCGGCCGCTGCCCGTTTCGCGCGCGGAGACGTCCTCGCGCTCGTCGGCGAAGAATGGACCGAGCGGATCGCCTCGCCGGAGCGCCCGGTAGTAGGCCTCGACCGTCTCGCGGGCGCTGGCGACTTCCGACGGCGAGGGCCCACCGGCCATCAGTAGAAGCCCCGTTCGACGTCCTCGTCGATGAGGTCGTCCAGTTCGGCGTCAAGCAGTTGCTCGGCTTCCTCGAAGGTATCGGTGAGGTCGTCCATCGCGTCGGGGCGGTCGTTTCGCTCGAAGTCCATCGGGCCGTAGGCGGGGCTGTCTAGCGCGTCCATCACGTCCTCGAACAGCGCGTCGGGCGTCGTCGGTGCCTCCGCGTGCGTCTCCAGGACGGTTTCGAGCTTCTTTGCCTTCCGTTCGGCGTCGCTCTCGTCCTCGGCGGGTTGCTGGACGCCGAACTGGCCGCCGCCGTCGCTGGGAAACAGCGGGTCTAGTTCGTCGTCGATGCGGCGGGCGACTTCGGTGCCGACGCCGTGGACTTCGAATGGGTTCTTCGCGTAGGTCTTCAACTGGAAGACCCCGGCAGAGGGATGACCGATGTACAGGTCCTCGCCGAGTCCGCCAGTGCGGTCGCCGCCGACCGCTCGCCAGCCGTCGGGGTCGGCATCGCTCTCGACGACGTCTTCGAGGATGTCCTGCCAGTCCCGAACGTGCATACCGGACACATGGAGACCACCGCGGTTCAACATGTCGGTTCGGAGCGGTCCGTCGACCCGACGTCTCGTCGATTTGGGGTACAGACGTCGACCCGACGTGGCGGTACAGAACTGATTGATAAATCCTTCGACGGTTTCTCGCCGGTCGCATACCATCTAGCGAACTGTTATATACCGAAAACGTACGGACGGACGCGACAATGTGTCCCCGTAAACGCTCTA
>JBDGSB010000055.1:0-18944 GCA_042217765.1 Haloarculaceae archaeon
ACATCGTGCCCTCTCGCTGTCGGATACTGCTTGCCGGCTGTTTAAGGGGGTTTCGGCTCGATCGTCGATTATCGACCGCGGACCGTTCACCGGACGGCCCGGACGTCGGCGATCGACCGCTCACCGCGCTGCTCGGACCCGCTCCCAGAAGTCCAGGAAGTTCTCCCCGAGCACGCCGTCGATCGTCGACCGGGAGTACCCGCGTCGTTCGAACGCCTCGCGGATCACCGATCGCTGGTCGTAGGTACGGAAGGGGCCGAACGGCTCCTCGAAGGTGTCGAGCGTGAGCGCGTCGTACTCCGCGGCGTCCTCGGTCATCCCCGTGGCCGCCCGCCAGTACGACAGCAGACCCGGCCGCATCGACTCGGGGACGTCGGGGGTCGTCATCCCCCAGTCGGTCGACACGCCGACGTTGTCGAGCCCGAGGATCGAGACGGCGTGTTCGAAGTGCTCGAAGAAGGTGTCGAACGTCGGCTCGTCGTACAGCGTCGGGTACACGAGAACGCCCATGTAGCCGTCGACGTCCGCCAGCGCCTCGATTTCGGCGTCGGACTTCGCGCGGGCGTTGTTCACGAGCGCGCCGCAGTGCGTGTGGGTGAACGCGATCGGCGCGTCCGAGACCGCGACGGCGTCGAGGGTCGTCTCGCGGTTGCAGTGCGAGCAGTCGACGATCGCCCCGAGGTCGTTCAGCCGCTCGACGGCCGCGACGCCGTGGTTCGACAGGCCCGACCCCGAGGGCTCGGTACAACCCGCCCCGATTGCGTTCTGGTGGTTGTACGTGAGTTGCATGCTCCGGACGCCCGCGTCGAACAGTTCGTCCACCGCCCGGAGGTCACCGTCGGTGAACGCGCCGAGGTTCTGGGTGTTCAAAATCACGCCGACGTCGCCGTCGTCGACGACGCGGCGCGCCTGTTCGGGCGACGTGACCCGCTGCATCCAGTCGAGCAGGTCGAACCGGGCGCTCCACCGGGTGAGGTCCCGATAGACGCCCTCCGCGAAGTCCAGCCGCGGGTCCGTGCCCATGACCGTCGGACTCACGAGGGTCACGCCCGCGTCGTCGAAGACCTCCCGGACTCGCTGGCCGAACCCGGGATCGGACCGCAGTTGTCCGATGCGCGCGTCGAGATGTGCGTCCCACACCGCGGCCTCGACGCCGCCGGCCCGCACCGACTCGACGGCGGCCTCGACGGCGTCGTTCGTCACCGGCGGCAGCCCGGGGATGAAGTCGTACACCGGCTTCGGTGGCATGTGCCACGGTATTGGTTGACGTCCCACTTAGCTGGTTCGTCGTCAGCTCCGCTTTTGGATCTCCTCGCGGAGCACGTCGCTGACCACGTCGCCGTCGGCCTTGCCACGGAGTGCGCCCATGCACTCGCCCATCAGCGCGGAGAACGCGCCCATGCCCTCCTCGTCGACCTGGTCGGCGTTGCGCTCGACGACCGCGACGACGGCCTCGCGGACCTCGTCCTCGCCGGCCGAACCCAGCCCCTCCCGCTCGGCGGCCGCCTCGGCGGTGAGGTCGGGGTTCTCGGCCAGCGCGGCGAGCAGGTCGCCGACGCCCTCCTTCGCCAGGTCGCCGTCGGCCAGCATGGCGAACAGTTCCCGGAAGTGGCGGTCGGTGAGGGTCTCGACGGGTACGTCGTCCCTCCGGAGTTCCGTCACCGTCGACTCGACGGTCCCGGCGGCCAGCGTGGCGTCGACGCCTGCCTCGACGGCGTCTTCGAACAGCGGCCACCGCTGTCCGTAGGCCACCTGCTCGGCCAGCCCCGCGTCCAGCCCGTAGTCGCGCTCGTAGCGGCGGGCCTTCTCGGTCAGGAGTTCGGGCTGGTCGACGTCGCTGGGGTCGGGTTCGACCGGCGGCACGTCGGTCTCGGGGTACATCCGTGCCGCGCCGGGCAGCGGACGGAGGTACCGTGTCGTCCCGTCGTCGTTGGCCCCACGGGTCTCTTCGGGGACGCCCTCGATGGCCGTCTCGGCGCGGTCGACGACCGCCTCGATGGCCAGTTCGGCCGTCTCGGGGTCGTCGGCCACCAGCACGACGGCGTCCTCGGGCCCGGCGTCGACGGCCGCGGCCAGTGCGTCGACTTCGTCGGCGGTGACGCCGTAGGCCGGCAGTTCGTCGGTGTGGAAGATGCCGCCCGCGCCGTGGCGTTTGGCGTGGTCCGATAGCTCCGTCCCGAGCCGCCGGTCGGGCTGTATCTCCCGACCCACGAGACCGTCGAAGCCGTACAGCGGGACGGCCTGCACCGCGCCGCCGTCGTCCAGCGCGCCCGCGACGACGCCGCTGTCGGTGTCCGCGAACACGTCGGTCACGTCGCGCGGTTCGCCGACGCTCGCGTCCCGGTCGTCGAGTTCGGCGGCGATTTCGAGCAACTCGACCTGCCGGCGGACCTCGTTTCGCACCAGGTCGTCGATGTCTTCGAGGCTCTGGACGCCCTTCATCTCGACGCGCGCCCCGTCCGCGATTGAGACGTTGAGGTCCTGGCGGATGGTTCCGAGGCCGCGCTTGACCTTCCCCGTCGAGCGGAGCAACATGCCGATGCGTTCGGCGGCCTCGCGGGCCTGTTCGGGCGAGCGGATGTCCGGTTTGGTGCCGATCTCCACCAGCGGAATCCCCAGGCGATCGAGGCTGTAACGGACCCCGTCGCCGGTCTCTGCGACGCGCTGGGCGCTCTCCTCTTCGAGCAGGAGGTCGTCGACGCCGACCGGCCCGTCGTCGGTCTCGACGACGCCGTCGGTGGCGACCAGCGTCGACCGCTGGAAGCCCGAGGTGTTCGACCCGTCGACGACGATCTTGCGCATGACGTGGGCCTGATCGACCACGTCCATGTCGAGCAACTGGGCGATCTCCAGGGCGACCTCCGTCGCCTCCTCGTCGATGCGGTGGGGCGGTTCGTCGTCCTCCTCGACCAGACAGGTCGTGTCGTACGCGAGGTACTCGAACTCGCGGTCGACGCGGCTCTCCTCCAGGGCGGCCTCGTCGATCTCGCCGAGTTCGCTCTTCGTGGGGTGGAGGTACCGCGTGAGCGTCCGCTCGGCGGCCTCGGGGTCCCGGAGTTCCGTCGGGCAGTTGCAAAACAGTTTCGTCGCCGTGTCGAGTTGCTGGTGAATCTCCAGCCCGGCGACCAGCCCGAGGTCCTCGTAGTCGTAGTCGGTCATCGTTCGTGGGTGTACTCGCGGGATACAAAACGGTTTCAGTCCGCGCCCGCGTCGCCGCCGTCGCCGTCGTCGGGGCCTGCGTCGCCGCCGCGACGCCGTCGAACCAGCGCCGCCTGGAACCTGTCGGCCACGTCGCGGGCGAACGTCCGGGCGTCCGCGTCGTCGAGGTCGACCGCTCGCGCGTCCCCGCCGACCAGCGACTGCGAGCCCGCCGTGTCGACGACGACCGTCGCCAGCCCCCACCGCCGCTGGAAGAACGTCCGCCGCTCGATGACGGTCTGGACCCGGTAGTACGGGACGACGTGGGTCCGCCGTCGCCAGAAGCCGTTGCGCGTAAAGACGTGCTCGTCGCCGAGCGCGCGCCCGCGATGCCGCCAGGTCGCTCGCGCAGCCACCGGCGCGAGCGCGACCAGGACGACCGGGAGGTACCACGGAAGCGAGACGACGAGCCGATTCACCGCGAACGCGACGGCGGTCAGCCCGACCGCGACCAGCCCGTACCGGACGGCGTAGCGCCGTCGCGCTCGCTCGGGCGGCCGCTCGAACGACGGCGGCTCGAACGGCTCGAGGTCGGCCGCCAGCGCGAGGACGTCATCCCGGGCCGCCAGCGGTACGGCGGCCTCCGAACCGCCCTGCGGTGCCGCTCCCGGCGCGTAGCCAGCAGTCTCGACCGACAGCGCGGCGTAGCCGAACCGGCGCATCAGCAGGTTCTCCTCGACGGTCAGGGTCTGCACCTTCTCCAGGGGAATGGAGCCGTCGTACCGCTGGAGCAGTCCTCGCTCGTAGCGGAGTTCGTCGCCGAGCCGGCGCAGTCGGAACCCGTAGAACTGCACGAACGTCCGGGCCGCACTGACCAGCCAGAAGGCCGCGACGACCGCGAGCGTGCCGACGACCGCCAGCGCCACGAACAGCGGGCCGACGGCGAGTCCGATCCCGTCGAGGTACCCGCCGACGAGTGGTGCAACGAGCGGGACGACGAACAGCAACGCCGACAGCGACCGCACGTCGAACGACAGCAGGCTCACCAGGAGCAACGCGTCGGCGTCGAGTTCGAACAGCACCTCCCCCTGGTCCATTTCGCGACGCTCGGACGCTTTCGTCGCCGTCCCCTGTGGCTGGGTCTCCTCGCGGTCGACCGCCGCGCCAGCGCTGGCGTCGTCTGTAACCCTCCGGAGGTGTCGCTTGCGCGTCCGAATGCCCTCCTGTAACTCCCGGGCGGCGTCGAGGCCGACGTACTGGAGTTTCGCCTCCGTGCTGCCGCCGCCGGCGGTCTCGACGGCGACGGTCGCGACCCCGACCAGCCTTCCGAACAGCGTCCGGCTCACGTCCACGTTCTGGACGCGCCCGAGCGGAATCTCGCGTTCTCGGCGGGCGAACACGCCCGAGCGGATGTCGAGCGTGTCGTCGGTCAGGTCGTACTCGTAGCGACGGTAGCGCGCGATTTCGTACCCGACACCGAGCAGGAGTCCGAGCGCCGCCAGCACGCCGCTTCCCGCGACGGCCAGCGGGCCGGCGACGGTCCCCAGCACGTTCCCGACCACGCTGGCGGCGACGGCGAAGCCGATGCCGCGGCTCGCGCCCCGAATCAGGATCGTCAGCGGATGCAGACGACTCATACGGATTCGGGTCGCTCTTTGCAGGCGGTTCGCCCGAACGGGTCGGCGAATCGTCGACAGCCGAAGACACTAATCCGTATCATACCGCGTCGTCGGGCTCGCTCTCGTTGGCGAGCGTTCGCAGGCGTTCCTGGAGGTCTCTCGCCCGGTCGGGGAGCAGGCCGGGGATGGCCACGTCCGCGCCCCTGGAGCCGGCGGTGTAGACGACGACGCGGCTCAATCCCGCGAGTCGCTCGATCGGATCGCGCTGGGTGTCGACGTGCTGGACCCGAACGTAGGGGACGACCGTCGTCACCGTCGTCAGCACGCCGCGTTCGATGTACAGAGCGTCGTCCTGGACCTCGTAGCGGAAGACCCGAAAGCGGTGGACGGCGTGGACGGTTCCGACGACGAGGATCGCCAGTCCGACCGCGAGACCCGGCCACGGACTGCGGCCCAGACCGAACCTAACCGCGGCCCCGACGACCGCCCCGAACACGACCGCTGCGACGGCAACGCGGCCAAGCCACAGCCAGCGGACGCGAGGATGCAGGCGTTCCATGTGCCGTCCAACGGAGGACGGCCTGATACGGATTACTGTTGCTTCTTACCGGTGCTTCGCCGGAACGGGTGGGCGAAGCACCGGTAAACAAAGACAGTAATCCGTATGAAAGAACCGTCGGGGTGTCGGCGTCGGACGGCCGCCCGCTCTCCGGACCTCGTCAGTGACCTGCGCGAGGAGCTCTCGAACGCCTGTTGACGCTCGCCCTCGCTACTCGCGGGTCGTTCCTCCCCGCTCGTCTAGTCGAGGGCTCGCTCGCGGTGCTCGCTTCGCCCTCGCTACTCGCTCCCGAGAATCCCTCGTTCGGTCATCTTCCGGGGATCGAGCACCTCGTCGACCTCCGTCTCGTCGAGATAGCCCGCTTCGAGGACGACTTCGCGGATGGTCTTGTCCTCCGCGAGCGCCCGTTTGGCCACTTTCGAGGCCTTGTCGTAGCCGATGGCCGGATTGAGCGCGGTCGCCAGCGCCATGCTCTGGTGGACGCGCTGCTCGCAGTGGTCGCGGTCGGCGTCGAGCTTGGCGACGAACTTCTCGGCGAAGGTCTCGCTGGCGTTGGCCAGCAGGGCGGCCGACTGCAGAAAGTTGTGGGCGATGACGGGCTTGTAGAGGTTCAAATCGATCTGGCCCTCGGCCGCGCCCGCGGAGACGGCGGCGTCGTTGCCGACGACCTGCTTGTGGACCTGGTTGACCGCCTCGGCGACGACCGGGTTGATCTTGCCGGGCATGATCGAGGACCCGGGCTGGTTCTCCGGCTGGTCGATCTCGCCCAGGCCGTTGCGCGGCCCGGAGGCCAGCAGCCGCAGGTCGTTGGCGACCTTGTTCAGCGACCCGGCGACGGTCCGGAGTGCGCCGTGGGCCTCGTTCATGGCGTCGTGTGCGGCCTGGGCCTCGAAGTGGTCGTCGGCCTCGCGGAACGCGAGTCCGGTCTCCTCGGAGACGTACGCGGCCGCTTTCTCCGGGAAGTCGGGGTGGGTGTTCAGGCCGGTCCCGACCGCGGTCCCGCCGAGGGCGAGTTCAGAGAGGTGTTCTCGCGTCCCCTCGACGCGTTCGATGCCCTTCTCGACTTGCGTCCGGTAGCCGCCGAACTCCTGGCCGAGTCGGATGGGCGTGGCGTCCTGGAGGTGCGTGCGGCCGGTCTTGACCACGTCGTCGAACGCCGCTGCCTTCTCGTCCAGCGCGTCGACCAGCGCCTCGAGTGCGGGCACCAGGTCCTTCTCGACGGCCTCCAGAGCGGCGACGTGCATCGCGGTCGGGATCACGTCGTTGCTCGACTGCCCGAAGTTCACGTGGTCGTTGGGGTGGATCTCGCGGCTGCCGACCTCGCCGCCGACGAGTTCGGTCGCGCGATTGGCGATGACCTCGTTGGCGTTCATGTTCGAAGAGGTGCCCGACCCCGTCTGGAAGACGTCGACGGGGAACTGGTCGTCGTGCTCGCCCGCGATCACCTCGTCGGCGGCCGTGACGATGGCGTCGGCTTTCTCGCTCTCTAGGAGACCCAGGTCGCGGTTGGACTTCGCGGCCGCCTTCTTCACCACGCCCAGCGCGCGGACGAATCGGCGGCCGAACGTGATACCCGAAATGGGGAAGTTCTCGACGGCCCGCTGGGTCTGTGCGCCCCAGTAGGCGTCGGCCGGCACTTCCATCTCGCCGAGGCTGTCCCGCTCGATTCGGTAGTCGTCGCTCATGGTTCGACGTTGGACCGGCGAGGCGTAAAAGACACCGTTCGACGGACGGCGACGATCCACCGACGGGCAATGACCCCACCGACGGGCAATGACCCCACCGACCGACGACGCACGACGACCTCACCGAGTTTACTGGAACAGCGTTCACCGCGGCGGGTTCGACACCTACCGGTGGAGGGTACACTCCAGGCGTTCCTCGTCGGCCTCGTAGTACGCCTCGATCAGTTCGCGCTCGCTGTCGACGTCCGTCCGGACGTATCGAACGGGCACGGACGCCACAAGCGGCGAGACGTCGAACGGGTACGGCCGCACCCGCGCCTCTCGCCGATCGGTCGGTTCGAGACGGAGGCCATCGTCCGGCTGGCCGTAGCCGATCGGGACCGGTCCGAGGGTGCGCTCGTCGATGGGGTCGTTCCAGCAGAAGTACAGCGACAGCCGATCCCAGACCTCGATGAGCTTGTAGTTCGTCCACAGTTGCGGCGCGTCGGCCGCGTCGCCGTCGTAGGTGCCGTCGTCAGCCAGTTCGTCGAAGAACTCGACGTCGGCGGCGTCGACGGGTGCAGACGACGCCGCCAATTCGGACAGGCGCTCGCGCTGGCGGGCCTCCTGTTCGGCGATGAACGCCTCGTATTCCGCGGCCGTCGCCGGCATCGAGGACAAGGTACCGTACAGTTGTCGCCTGAGGCCGACGCCGTGCATCGCGACCATCGTGGCGGCGTAGCGGTCGATGGCGTCCGTCCGATCGATGGCCGTCTCGTACATGCTCGTCCACGTCGTGCCGGTGACGTCGACGAACTGTTCGGGCGCGCCGTCCCGACGGTACGGCTGGCAGTCGCGACTCGACCACCCGAGGTCGTGTATCGACGCCGCGATGCTCATCGATGCGTACGGATCGGGACGGTCGAAGGCGTTGTTGCCCCAGTGGCGGGCGAACTGTCCCGCCTGTCGCGCGTGATCGGGTTGCGTGACGAATCGGTAGCGGTCGTCGTCCTCGGTGACTATCATGGTGGCGTGTCGTCCCGGGCGGACTTATACTGTGGGCCAGGGGTCATCGACGGCGTACGTGACGTTCCCGAACCGGGTCGCGTCCGCGCGTCCGGCAGTCTTAGGGAGCCTCGTCCCCTCCCGTCGACCATGACCGTCGTGGGATTTCTCAGCGTCGCACCGGTGATCGAAGGGAGCATGAGCGAACAGGTCGCCCGCGCCGTCGCCGCGCTCGACGACTTCGACGTCGCCTACGAGACGACGCCGATGGGCACGATCGTCGAAACCGACGACAGCGCCGAACTGTTCGCCGCCGCGGCGGCCGCTCACGAGGCCGTCGACGCCGACCGCGTCTCGACGTTCCTGAAAGTCGACGACAAGCGGACCGTCGACCAGCCCGCGAGCGAGAAGGTGGCCGCCGTCGAGGACCACCTCGGACGGCCGGCGCGGAGCGACCGGGAGAGCGATTTCGAGACCTGAAGGTGTTTAGTAGGAGCCACGGCGAAGGCCCGGTATGGAGAGTCTCAACCGGACGGCGCTGGAACTCGTCGACGAGGCCATCGACTTCGCCGACGAGTTGAACGTGACCGTCCACGCGAGCGACGAGACGGCGACGGTACTCGACTTCGGCGTCGCGGTCCCCGGTGGCGTCGAGGCGGGACTGATGCTGGCGGAGATACAGACCGGCGGGCTGGCGACGGTCCAGTCCGGGATGGGCGAGGTTGCCGGCGCACCGCTGACCCACGTCGAGGTGTCGACCGACCATCCCGCGCTGGCGCTGCTGGCGGGCCAGAAGGCCGGTTGGGAGGTCAGCGTCGACGGCTTCGAGGGGCTGGGCAGCGGCCCGGCGCGGGCGCTGGTCGCCCGCGAGGAGGAGTTCGCCCGCATCGGCTACGAGGACGACTTCGAGTTCGCGGTGCTGGCGCTCGAAGCCGAGGAACTCCCCGGCGACGCCGTCGCCGAGCACGTCGCCGAGACGGCGGGCGTGACCACAAGCAGCGTCTTCCTGCCGACCTACCGCGCCGCCAGCGTCACGGGCAGCGTCGTCGGGGCCGCTCGCGCGGCCGAGATGACGACCTTCCGGCTGTCCGAACTGGGCTACGACCCGCTGGACGTCCTCTCGGTCTCGGCGAGTGCGCCGGTCGCGCCCGTCGCCGACGCCGAGGCGACGGCCATCGCACGGACGGCCGACGCCGTCGCCTACGGCGGGCGGGTCCACCTCGTCGTCGACGCGGACTTCGACCGCTTCGCGGAAATCACCTCGACGGCCCACGCCGACCACGGGACGCCGCTCGGTGCGGCGTTCGACGACGTCGACTGGGACTTCCAGGAACTCTCGCCGTCGGTGTTCGGACCCGCACAGGTCACCGTCGACGTCGTCGGCGGTCCGACGACCGTCTACGGCGACGTTCACGAGGACGTCCTCGCGGAGAGCTTCCAGCTGTGAGATACAAAGTCGTCCCCGAGCCGCGGTCGCTGTCGTTCCTCGAGACGGCGCGCCGGACGATTCCGCTGGCCCCCGACTCCGTCGACGACTGCTGTGGCCGCCTGCTCGCGGAAACCGACGTCATCGCCCGCGACGACGCGCGCGACTGGATCACCTTCATGGAGGCGCTAGGACTCGTCGAGGAGACCGACCGTGGCTACCGGCGATTCCACGAGTCCGACGCCGACGGGAGTGCCGGCTCCGACGACGACGCCGACGGGATCGCCGAAGTCGACGCCGACGCGCTGGCCGTGTCCTTCCGCGAGAACGTCTTCGGTGCCCGCGAGGTGCTCGACGCGCTGGCCGCGGCCGACGGCCCGCGAACGGCCGACGCAGTCTTCGACGACGTCGCGGACGTCGTGCCCGACTGGGAGCGCAATCGCGATCCCGACTGGAAGCGCGCCTGGCGCGAGCGCGTCGAGCGTCTGCTCGAATGGGGAGTGCTGTTCGGACTGGTCGAACGGACCGACGGGACGTATCGGCCGGCGGAGTGACCGTTCGTCAGGGTGGCGTCGGACGGGGCATACAGCGAACGGTACCGGAGGGACTGTAGGGGTCCCGGACGGGAACGGCACCCTCGCCACAGGTTCCGGGATCGTACGGGAGCGCGGGCACGACCAGTTGCGTGTCCGGGTACTCCGGGTGAACGACGCGGTCGTTGTTCATCAGCGCGTCCGAGAAGTTCCGGGCCGTGTAGTCGTGAACGGCGGCGTTGGCCGCGTAGACGTCCCAGATGAGGTCGCCGTAACTGATCGGCGGCGCGATGGGCGGGAACACGTTTTGACCGACGGTGTAACTCACGACGCGCATGCTCCACTGGACGATCTCGGTTATCGCCGCGAGTTGCTCCCACCGGTGAGACGCGACCTCGCGCGTCCAGAACTCCACGGACGTGTACTCGCCGGGCCCCCAGCTGTCGTGGGTGACTGCCACCATCATCACGCCGGTCGCTTCCTTGTACCCGTACGTCGAGGTCATGGGGTACGCCTTCATCTCCCAGTCGAGTCCGAGCGTGTCCGTGTATCGGCCGACCGTCGTGCCGGGTTCCATCCCGAGTATCCGCCAGTTCGGCACCAGTCCGACGAACCAGTCGATGAGGGCCTCGTGTGTGTGCGTCCCCTGCATGTTGACGAACGAGGCGAAGTTGACGAGGGCGTTCCACAGCCCTTCCTCGACGTCCTCGTCGCCGACGATCGACAGCGAGATGCTGGTCGCACCGCCGTCGCGCCAGCCGGGCGGAATCGCGTACTCCCAGGTCGCGACCGACCCCGTCGCGTCGGTCCCGGAGACGTGTCGCACTTCCAGCGGAGTCGGCGGTCCCTGCTGGTAGCACGTCCCCATCTCCATGACCGTCTCTTTGAGAGACGACCACGAGTCGTCGGGTGCCCACCCGCCCCAGACGAGGCCGAACTGACCGTTCGACCCGGCCCAGAGAGTGCCACTGACGGTGACGCCACCGACGGTGCCGTCGAGGTTCCCTGCGCCGTCCAGCAGGAGGCCGTCACCACACCGTTCGAGCACCGAATTGACGCCGGCCAGGAAGTCGACGGCGACGTCGTTCGCCGACGCCGCGTCGAGCCATCCCGGATAGACGAACGCCGTCGGCGGCGAGGCGGTGTCTCGCGGCCACAGCCAGACGACGCCGCCGCTGTACTGGACGCGCCAGCCGTCCGGCCGGCCGACGCTGAACCCGAGGTACGGGTCGGTGAACCGCGGCAAGCCACAGGACGGGCGGTTCTGTGTCACGGGGGCGTCCGTGAGGGGGTCGACGGGACGGGAGCGCGGGTCCGAGTTCCGTTGGCTCGCCGCCGCGCCGCGACCGGCCAGGAGTACGCTTCCGGTACCACCGAGTGCTTTCAGGACGCTTCGTCGGGAACGGGGACCGTTCGGCTCGTCTGCAGTCATGGGAGGGTCTCGCGCTTGATCGATACGGGGATCGGATCGACCAACGCGTCATCGACGAGACGTCCCTGCAAAGAGATTGCGGCCACTCGTTCGTCAGATAGCCACACGTTCCGTCACGAGCGGATGCCAGAACGTCGGGTCAGATTGGATCGGGTCAGATTGGGTCGGGTCAGATTGGGTCGGGTCGGGTCCGGACGCCCTCCGTCGTAACGCCCGCGACGACCGGCGAAACTACCGCCTTCAACCGGATAGGTACAGTCGCCGTTTCACCTTCAGGAAGGTCTTTTGTCCGTGCGAACGCCAGTCCGGACATGGCTGGTGCCGGATTCGTCATCCTGTTCGGACTCCTGATGTTCGTCGTCTTCTCGATCATCCTCCCGCTGTGGACCTACAGCGACGCCCAGACCAACAGCTCACACAGCGCGGTCCTGTGGGCGCTGGTCGTGTTCTTCGGTGGCCTCATCGGGATCCTGCTGTACTTCATCCTGGGGCGGGATCGTAGCGGTGGCGGCGCTGCGGGTGCAACGAGACACTGACGTCGGACGCGACCACGCGAAGCCGACGGTCCTTCCCATGCGGACGCGACGGTCACCCGGCCTGCAACAGGAATTTGACGTTTCGACTGTCGTCGATCAGGACGTAGAGTGGCGCGAGTTCGACGTCCGGGTTTTTCCAGTCGAACGTCTCGCGTGGTCCGCCGTCGACGGCCACGTCGACCGTGTAGCCGGTGTTTGTCGGCAGTTTCGAGCGGTTGATCGCCTCGACTTTCGCTCCCGGGTCGAGGTGCAGCGTGCGTGACGTGTGCGGCTGCTCGGTGCCATCGGCCGTAATCGTGACCGTGATCGTCTTCGGTTCGTCGGCCACGTTGTACACGGCGACGTCGGTCGCACCGGTCTGCTCCCAGAGGGCCGAACACCCGGCGACAGTCGCGGTTCCGGCGGCCGCCATCGCGGAGAGAACTCGCCGTCGCCGTGGCAGTTTCCGTTCGTCGTCCATCGCGACGGACAGTAGCGACGGAGACGTGATAGTCCTGCCGTCCGTCGACGCGGCGGCCGGGCTTTGCCCGCGTCAGCGCACCCGCTCGTACACCGATCGCAGTCGGTCGACGGCGTGGTCGACGCTGGTCTCCTCGCGGCGGGCGAGACAGCGTTCTTCGAGGGCGTCCCGGTCGGCGAGGGTACGCTCGATGGTCGCCCGAAACGCCTCGGGATCGCCCGTCGGCGCGGTGTACCCGTTGATCCCGTCCTCGACGGTGTCGGCGAGTGCGCCGCTGTCGACGCCGACGACGGGGGTGCCACAGGCGTTGGCCTCCAGGGCCACGAGACCCTGCGTCTCGACGGGACTCGGAAAGGCGAAGACGTCGAGCGCCGCGTAGAAGGCCGGCAGTTCCTCGCGGTCGAGAAACCCGAGAAAGCGCACGTCGGCGTCGACGTCTTCGGCAGTCGATTCGAGGTCTTCGCGCGCGGGACCGTCGCCGCCGAAGAGGACGGTCACGTCCATGCCGTCGACCGCCGCCAGCAGATCGTCGAGTCGTTTCTCGTAGCCGTGGCGGCCGGTGTAACCGACGACGGGGTCCGCACCGAGGTCGTAGCGGTCCCGGAACGCGTCGGTCTCGACGGGCCGGAAGAAGTCCGTGTCGACGCCGTTGGGGACGACTTCGACCGGCGTCCGAACGCCGATGTCGTTCCGGAGGTACGTGCGGGTCCGTTCGCTCGGCGCGACGACGACGTCCGTACGGTCGAAGAACCACCGTTCGTAGGTGCTGGCCCCGCGTCGCACGGCCGACTCGATGGTGCCGGTGAGCGCGACGTACTCCGCGTACTCGCTGGTCGGCGTGTGATAGGAGGCCACCACGGGGACGTCGAGCGACCGGGCGAGTCGCAGTCCGCCGACCCCGAGGCTGAACGGCGTGTGCGAGTGGACGAGGTCGACGTCCCGGACGGCGTCGGGAATCTTCGGCACGCCGACCCGGAAGCCCTCGTAGAACGGAAACGGCAGGCTCCGGACGGGGTACTCCTCGGCGGTCGGGTCGTAGCCGTCGGCGGCGGGGTAGACGACTGGCATGCTTCCGCCACGCTGGACCCAGCGGTCGCGCCAGGTTCGGACGGTGTAGGTCACGCCGTTGACCGTCGGCAGGTACGTATCCGTGAACGCGGCCACGCGCGACTCGGGCATCGTCGCCGGCTACGGTAGGCCGTGGCTAATGCGTTGTTATTGACGGCGGCGTTTTCGAACGGAACGCTTTGTACGCCATCGGTGGGTTTTACGGTAGCACCGTCCTTTGGCGTCGCCATGCCCTCGGATCGCTGGCTCTACGCGTGGGGACTCGGCTCGGTCGCACTCGGCGGGGCCTCCCTGCTGGTGCCGCTGTACGTCGTCGCCCTCGGCGGGCGACCGTTCGACCTCGGCCTGCTGGCGTCGTCGTCGGCGTTCGTCGGCGTCCCCGGCGCGCTCGCGAGCGGTCGACTCGTCGAACGACCGTCGGCTCGCCGCCCGATCGTGATCGGGACGCTCGTTCTCGTGGCCGCGATGCTGCTGGTGTTACCGCTGATCTCGTCGTTGCCCGTCGTCATCGTCGCCAACGCGATCGTGTGGCTGGCGTTCGCCGCGATCGCGCCCGTGTTGACGCTGCTGGTCACCGTCGACGTACCCGAGTCGGAGTGGAGCGGCCGGTTCGCTCGCCTCAACGCCTTCCAGGGGTGGGGCTGGGCCGGCGGCCTCGTGGCCGGGTTCGTCTGGACGCTCGTCGGTGGCCGCATCCTCGGCCCGGCGACGGCCCAGCGGACGTTCTTCGTCGTGGTCGGGGTCTGTGCCGCCGTTGCGGCCCTCCTGACCGGCCGCTGGCTTCCGGCCGAGGGCGGCCGCCGTGCGCTCGCATCTCCCCGACGCGTCGCCCGGGCGCTCGGACGCACGCGGCGGCTGAACGTCCGTGGCGCTACCGTCCCGTTCACGCCCGGCCGCCTGTACTGGACGACGCGTCGCTTCGCTCCGCGGCGCGTGGCCGACCGGTTCACGGCCAGACTCGCGTTGTACTTCGTCGCCGTCGCGCTGTGTTTCACCGGATTCGCGGCCTTCTTCGCGCCGCTGCCGGCGTTCCTGACCGGCGTCGGGTACGGCTCCGACGCGATCTTCGCGCTCTATCTCGTTTCCAGTCTGGGATCGGCGCTCTTTTTCGTCCCCGTGGGACGGCTCACCGAGCGCTATCCCGTCGACGTGCTCCAGACGGCCGGGCTGACGGTGCGAGCGATCGCGTTGCCCACCGTCGCCATCGTCGGGTCGGCGCTGGCGGCATCGCTGACCGGCCTGCTCGCGACCGCAGTCGTCTTCCTGGTGGTCGGTCTGACCTGGGCGGTCATCGCGGTGACGGCGTCGACGCTGGTGACGCGACTGGCTCCCCAGCAGATACGGGGCGAGGCCCTGGGCATCTACACGGCACTGACCGCGTTCGCGGGCGGCGTCGGCGCGCTCGTCGGCGGCTGGCTGGCCGGCGTCGGCTACCTCGTGGCGTTCGGCGTCGCCGCGGCGCTCGTGATCGTGGGCGCGGTGCTGGTCGCCGTCACGCGTCGCGTTCCCTCACACGCGCCGCGACACGCGTCGTCCTGACGGCCCGACTGCCGGGTCACCGCGGCCGCAGTCGTGCGGTCGACGCGCGCCCGACGGGTCAGCGAACCGACGTATAGGCGTCGAGCAGTCGGTCGGCGACCCGGTCGAGGCTGTGCTCGGCGGCGGTCTCGCGGGCGTTCGCGCCCAGCCGTTCCCGGAGGTCGGGGTCGTCGGCCAGGCGGTCCAGCGCGTCGGCGAACTCGCCGAACGTCTCGCACTTGAGACAGTCCTCGCCGTCGGTGTAGAATTGCTCGAAGACGGGGATGTCACGCAGGACGACGGCCTTTCCGCAGGCCATCGCCTCGAGCACCGCGATGCCCTGGTTTTCGTTCTTCGTCGGGAAGAGGTAGACGTCGCCCGCGCCGTACGCGCCGCGGATGTCGTCGATCCACCCGGTGAAGGTGACGTTCTCCGGCGGACTAGTCGTCCACTTCCGGACCGTGCTCGACGCCTGCGGGCCGGTGTCGTAGGGACCGAACCACGCGAAGTCGTAGTCGGTCGCCCGTGCGAGTTCGCAGAACGTGGTCAGGCCCTTTCGCTCGAAGACGTTGCCGACTGCGAACACGACCATCCCCTCTACGTCGAAGCGGTCGCGATAGTCCTCCCGGAGCGACTCGAACCCGGCCAGCGACTCGACGTCGACGCCGTTGGTGACCGGCCGAATCGGCGCGTCGACGGGATACGACTCCAGGACGCCTTTCGTGTACTCGCTGGGGCACAACACGAGGTCGGCCTGCGAGTAGAACCACCGGAGGTAGCGGCCGAGGGGCTTCGCGAGGTAGTTCGATCCCCGAAAGCTCTCGGCGAAGTCCTCGCGGGTGACGTGGCTGTGCAACACCAGCGGCAGGTCCTGTCGCCGGGCGTGGCGGGCAACGGCGACCGTTCCCGGCCCGATCATGTTGCAGTGTGCCAGGTCGTAGTCCGCGAAGAAGCCGCCGCCGCCGAGTGCTTCGCTCACCGCACTCGCCGGGTCACTCCCGCGCCAGGGCGAGGTGACGACGTCGACGTCCGTTCGGGCGAGGGCGGCGCGCTGGTGGTCGACGGCGGTGCCGATGCCGCTCCGGTCGAGGCGGGCTTGCAGTTCGAGGTAGTTCAGGACCCGCACGTCCGGACGCTCGCCCACGACGGCGAAAAGGCTACCGAACCCGAACGCCGGCGTCGTGACGAGCGCCACGTCTCACCGTCGCGACCGGAACGCAACCTATTCGGCGGCGGACGCCCCACGTCGATCCGATGGGCCTCCCCGCCGAACGAATCGGGCGGTTGCACGCTCTCGCTCGCGAGGCGAGCGCGGCCTGCGACGACGACCGCGCCCGCGAGTACGTCCGCCGCGCCCGCCGCATCGCCGAGCGCAACCGCATCGCGTTGCCACGTGCGTTCGTCCGGTTCACCTGCGACCGCTGTGACGCCTACCTCCGGCCGGGCAAGAACGCCCGCGTCCGCCTCCAGGACGGCCACGTGGTCGTAACCTGCGACTGCGGCGAACACGCGCGCTATCCCTACGGATGATCCGACGAGTGGCTGCCGACACGGGCGGTACTCGAACACGACCATCCGCCGGGCGGCCCCTCGATCAGATGTACTCCTCTTCGAGCACCCACCCCAGCGCCCGCTTGTAGTACGTGAACATCTGTCGAACGCCCTCGTGTTTCATGTCCTCGCTGTCGAGTTGTTCTTTCAGAAATTCGTACTGTTCCCGGATTTCGTCTTCGTCGCGCATGTCACGGAGTAACCCGTCCCACGGAGATGGGCGCTTCGGTCCCGGAGACCGCCGACCACCAAATCAGTTTGCCACACATTTAAAAAGGAACACGGGCGAACACACCCGGTATGAGCGACACAGACCGCCGCCGCCGCCTCCACGACCTCGACGTGACCGTCTGGGTCGGCAAGAAGGGCATCGACGCCGTCTCCGACGAACTGACCTCCCAACTCGACGACCGCGAGTTCGTGAAGGTGAAGTTCCACCGGTCGGCCATCGGCCGCGGCACGACCGACGACGTCGCGGCTGACCTCGCCGACGCCGTCGACGCGACGCTCGTTCGAACCCGGGGCAACACCGCAATCTACGAAACATGACGCCGTCGACGCCCTCACTCCAGACCGGCGGCTTCGTCGCTGACCTGCTCACGCGGATCGGCGTCCCCGCGGACTTCGCCGACCCGGCCGGCGCGATCATCACGTTCGTCGTCGCCTTCGTCGTCCTCTACGTCGTCGGGAAACGGCTCCTCACGCCGATCGTGAACCGCGCAATGCGGTCGCGCGACCTCGACGCCCACGCCCGCCGGCCGATCACGAAACTCGTGAACATCCTGGTGCTTTTCGCCGCCGTCACCGTCGCGTTCGGCCTCGCCGGGTACCGCGGCTTCCTGCAGTCGCTGGCGACCGTCGCGGCGGCCGCCACGCTCGCTATCGGGCTGGCGATGCAGGACGTCCTGCAGAACTTCGTCGCCGGCGTGTTCATCTACACCGACCGCCCGTTCCGCATCGGCGACTGGATCGAGTGGGACGACTACTCCGGCGTCGTCGAGGACATCAGCCTCCGCGTCACCCGGGTCCGCACCTTCGACAACGAACTGCTGACCGTCCCGAACAGCAATCTCACCGACGGCGTCATCAAGAATCCCGTCGCGAAAAAGCAGTTGCGCCTGAAGTTCACCTTCGGCATCGGCTACGACGACGACGTCGACAGAGCCACCGAAATCATCCTCGAAGAGGCGCGAAAACACGAGGGCATCCTCGACGACCCCGAACCGTCCGTCCGGCTGACGGAACTGGGCGAGTCCTCGGTCGGACTCCAGAGCCGCATCTGGATCGACGATCCCAGCCGCTCGGACTTCGTGAAGACCCGCGGCGAGTACGTCGCCGCCGTCAAGGAGCGCTTCGACGCGGAGGGCATCGACATCCCCTATCCCAATCGCACCATCGGCGGCGACCTCGACGTGTCGGTCACCGAGCACCTGGCGGAGGCGAGCAACGGCTAATCCGGACGACCGCTCGCGAAGCGCCCGTCCCGGACGTGGGGCACGAGTTCGGTCACCCGAGCGCCAGCCTGACCAGCGCCAGACGGATTGCCCCGGTGAGCGCGCCGACGACGGGCATCGCGGATTGGGCGTAGTGAAAGTACACCAGGGCGGCGTCGAGGTACAACGCCGTCGCCAGCCCCGCGACGAGACCGAATCCCACTGCGGCCAGCCACTCGACGCGCTCGTCGACCGTCGTCGCGGCCACGGCGACAGCCAGCAGCCCCGCTCCCAGCAGCGACACCTGCGCGTGAAACTGGAAGACGTCACCCTTTCCCATCGCCAGCACGCTCGACGCCACCAAAAACGCCGGGACGGCGACGACGGCGGTCGTGGCGTAGGCCAACAGCACCGTGCGCGTCCGTCGCGTCAGCGCCCGCCGAACGGGCCGCTGGCGGACGACGCCGTACAGCGCCAGGGGATACAGCGGGTGCAGGTACCGCACCGTCACCTGTGCGTGGGTCGGCAACCGCGCCATGTACAGCCACCCGAACAGTACCGTGAAGACGACCACCGCCCAGTCGACGCTCGGTACGTTCCCGACGACAGCTCGGACGCCGCCGTTCTCGTCGCGTCGACCCCGCGCCAGGAGCGTCCCCGGAATCGCGGCCAGTCCCGCCAGCATCGGAGCCGACTCTAGCACCGTCAGGTTCGTGCCGGGTTGTAGGAAGGTCGTGGTCTCGTTCCACTGCCAGTCGAGGTAGCCGCTCCGGAGGAACGTCTCCACGAGCGCGTCGGGCTGGTGGACCACCTTCTCGGTCGCCTCGACGTACAGCCCTATCAGCGGGACGAGTAACGCCTCGATCGGAGCGAACAGATCACCGAGCCACGTCGGCAGGACGCCCGTTACCGGTCCCGAACCACCGTCGGAACCCGGTTTGACGGAGCCGGTTGCGACGGTGCCGACGCCGGACGACTGCCCGGCGATCGACTGCTCGCCAG
>JBDGSB010000082.1:0-5927 GCA_042217765.1 Haloarculaceae archaeon
GGCACGTCGACGTCGAAGACGTCGGTCCGGACGTACCGCGCCCCGGTCGGGTAGACGTCGGACGCGTCGGGGTCGAGGCCCAGTTGCGCGGCCATCGACGGCGTGTAGGTCACGACGCCGCTGGCGACCGCAAAGCCCGCCCGTTCGAGCAGTCGAAGGAGGCCCGCCAGCGTCCGGGCGAGCGGGCCGGGCATCCGTCGCTCCCAGTTGATTCGCAGGGTCAGCGGGACGTCGCCGCGGGGTTCGACCAGGACCGTCTTCCCGACGGCGCGGGCAACGACGATGGGCAGGAGGTACGACGTCGCCCCGAAGAAGAGCACGACCGGTTCGTCGCGGGCCAGCAGGACCCGACACATCCGGAGCTGATTCAGCAGGAAGCGGGCCGCGGCCACGATCACGGACTCGCCCGCGCTCTTGCGGGTCAGTTCGACGAGTTCGCGACGCTCGCGAATCTCCGAGTCGGCGGGCAAATCCGCCGTGACGAGGGCAACGCCGGTGACGGCCCCCAGCACGTCGAGCAGACTCCGGGTCGCGTTCTCCCCGGCGGCCGCCAGCGGGTGGGTCACCACGCACACGTCGGGCAACTCGTCCATCACGCGCTCGTGGGACTGGCCGCGGTAAAACGGTGCCGGAGCGGACACGGCGTCGCCGCCGACTTCGCGGGCCAGTGACCCGCCCTTACCCCCACCGGTAGATTCCGTAGAGGTAGCCGACACCTACCGCACCCGTCAGCAGGAACAGCCAGACGAACTGTTCGAGAGCCGCCAGCGACGGGCTCGTCGCGAGGCCGCGCACCCGCGCGGGGACGAACTCCCCGAGCAGTCGGCCGAGGAAGTCCGACTCCTCGCCGGTCGACTCGGGGACGAACTGCTCCATGCCGCGCTTGGAGTAGCCCTGCCAGAAGGCCCGATCGAGCAGCCACGCGGGGTCGGTCCGGTAGTCGAACACCTTGTGGGCGACCGCCGCGTCGGGTGTGTAGTAGACGCCCCGGCCGTACTCGGCGGCCATGCGGGCACACAGTTCGGTCTCGCCGCCCTGAAGGTTCTCGTCGCCCTGCCGGCCGCCGATGTTCGTGTCGAAACCGCCCAGATCGAGGAAGACCTCGCGCCGGAAGGAGATGTTCGACCCGAACGTGTTGCGGACCTCGCCGGGTCCGTCGGCGAAGCCGCGGTGGGTAACGCCGACGAGCCAGTAGAACTCCTCGGGCAGAAAGGACGGCTTACCGGCGACCCACTCGGGAGTCATCTTCCCACCGACGGCGACGGCGTCGTGTTCTCGATAGGCTGCGACGAGTTCGGCGGCCCACGCGGGGTCGGCCACGGCGTCGTCGTCGACGAACGCGACCACGTCGCCGCTGGCCAGTCGTGCACCGGTGTTGCGACTCGCTAGCAGGCCGACGTTCTCGTCGTTGCAGTGGACGACGACGTCCTCGCGGTCGCCGTAGTCGGCGTCGAACCGCTCGAAGACGGCCTCGTCGCCGTCGCTGACGAACACGAGTTCGACGTCGTCGTGCGTCTGGGCGAGGACGCTCTCGGCCGCCTCGGAGACGGCGTCGTAGCGGTCCATCGTGTGCGCACAGAGGACGACCGAGACGCGCATCGGATGTGGGGTCGTCGGCCGTCGCGGTTAGTCGTTTCCCTTCCCCAGCGACGAATCGGGCCGAACAAGCAGAGAATCGACAAAGAATCGGCAGAGAATCGACAAAGAATCGACAAGGAACCGGCAAAGAACCGGCAAAGAACCGGCTGAAAAATCCGTTAGCGGACGTTATCGTCGTCACGCGGACGGTTCCCGGCATGGAAATATGACAAGGCTTATGCGCGCGTTCCTAGTTGTCCCGGCTAATGAGTCAGTGGTGGAATCAGTTCGACGACTATCGCGACGTCGAGGGCTCCGAAAGCGTCGTCGCCAGGCTGTATCACCTCCCCGTGTTGCTGCTCCTGTTCGCGTTCACCCTCTGGAATCGCGTGCGAAGTTGGCAGGCGTTCGTCAACGACGGCCAGGTCTACTTCTCCGGGAACGACCCGTGGTACCACTTCCACATGACGTCGTACACGGTGCGTCACTGGCCGAAGACGATGCCGTTCGACCCGTGGACGTACTTCCCGTACGGCACACACGCGAGCCAGTTCGGGACCATCTTCGATCAGTTGATGGCGACGACGGCACTGCTCGTCGGCCTCGGCAGTCCCGACCAACACACCATCGCGCTGGTCGTGCTGTTCGCGCCGGCCGTAATCGGGGCACTGCTCGTCGTGCCCGCGTACTTCATCGGCAGGCGGATGGGTGGACGCGTCGGGGGACTCGTCGCCGCCGCGATCCTCGTGTTGTCGTCCGGCAGTGCGCTCACTCGCGGGCTCGTCGGTGCGAGCGACCACCAGATCGTCGAGGTACTGTTTCAGTCCATCGGCGTCCTCGGCGTGATGGTCGCCGTCTCGGTCGGCGAACGGGAAAAGCCAGTCTACGAACTCTTCCGCGAGCGAGCGTTCGACGCCCTGCGACGGCCGCTGGGCTGGGCACTGCTGGCCGGCTTCGGCGTCGCGGCGTACGTCTGGGCGTGGCCGCCGGCCGTGTTCCTCATCGGCATTCTCGGGGTGTACTTCACGATAGAGTTGGCCTCCCAGCACGCACACGGCGAGAGTCCCGAACACGTCGCCATCGTCGGCGTGATCACGCTGGCGACGACGGCCGTGCTCACGCTGGCGTCCTTCGAGACGGTCAACGTGAGCCCGACCGGGTTCACGCTCCTCCAGCCGGGCCTGGCCGCCGCGGGGGCGGTCTGGTTCGCGTTCCTGGCGTGGTTCTCACGCGAGTGGGAGTCGAGAGACTTCGACCCGACGCTGTATCCGGTCGGCGTCCTCGGCGTCGTGGTCGCTATCGTCGCGATCACTGCGATCCTGTTGCCGGACGTCTTCGGCTACTTCCTCAACCAGACCACGCGTGTGGTCGGGATGACCGGGAGCGAACGGGCCGGAACCATCGGCGAGGCACAGCCGATCGGCGGTGCATCCATCCTGAAACGACCCGGGCAAGTCTTCTCGGCGCTGTACAACCGCTACGGATTCGCCGTCTTCGTCGCGGTGGTCACGGGCCTCTACGTCGTCTATCGACACTTCACCTCCCGGAAGCCGCGTGCCGAGGTGACGCTGGTCGCCGTCTGGCTGGCGTTCATACTGGCCGCGGTGTCGACGATGGCACGCTTCGACGTCTACTTCGTGATGCCCGTCGCCGCGCTGACGTCGTACGCCGTCCTGGCGATCGGCGACATCGCGGGCCTCCCCGACCTCGCGACGCTCGACGACGTCGAAACCTACCAGATACTGACGATACTGACGGTCGTGTTGTTGCTGTTCGTGCCCGTGATGTATCCGGCGGGAGGCTTCACCACCCAGACCCGCAACGGTGGGACGATGGTGCAGCCACCGTCGGCCGTCAGGGGAACCGACAACTGGGGACCGGGCCAGGCCATCCAGGCGTGGGACGAGAGCCTCGAATGGATGCAGGCGAACACGCCCGAGGAGGGATCGTTCGCGACGGCCAGCCAGACGGGAAAACTCGACTACTACGGCACCTATCCCATGCAGGAGGACTTCCAGTACCAGTCTGGAACCTACGGCGTCCTCTCGTGGTGGGACTACGGCCACTGGATAGAGACGCAGGGACGGCGTATTCCCACGGCTAACCCCTTCCAGAAGGGCGTGACGACGGCGGCCAACTTCCTCGTTGCCCCGAACGAGACCCAGGCCAATCACGTTCTGGACGGGCTCAGCGACGGTGAGAACGCCAACACCAGGTACGTGATGGTCGACTGGAAGCTCGCGTCGACGTACACGTCGGTCTCCCGGGCGAAGTTCTTCGCGCCGGCGACGCTGAACAGCTACGGCACGACCCGGACCGATTACAGCGATCGCATCTTTCCGCTCCGGAGCAACGGCGATATCATCAGAACCCCGTACGGCACGCTCCACTACAAGCGGAACAAACCGGCCTACTACCACACGATGGCCGTCCGACTGTACCGGTACCACGGCAGTGCCGTGACGCCGAGTCCCATCGTCGTCGACTGGGAACGCCGCCAGGCGACCCTGCCCAACAGCGGTCGGACGATCGGAACCCTCCGGGCGACGCCCGCGCAGTCGTCGACGGTGCGGATCTTCGACAACATGACCGCCGCGAGGCAGTTCGTCGAGAAGGACGGCTCCGCACAGATCGGCGGCATCGGCACGTATCCCGCCGACAGAGTACCGGCACTGAAACACTACCGGCTCGTCCAGACCAGCAACACGTCCGCGAGCGCGTCGCCCCGGTTCAGCCTCGGCCAGCAGTTCGCCCGATCGTCGACCGGATTCAAGGGCGGCCTCCACCGGACGACCCCCTCGTGGGTGAAGGTGTTCGAACGGGTCCCCGGTGCCACCGTCCACGGCCAGGGCCCGCCGAACGCCCAGGTCGTCGCGGCTGTGCAGATGCGGGTGCCGAACACCAACAGCACGTTCGTCTACCGGCAGTTCGCGACCACCGACGAGAACGGCGAGTTCACGATGACGCTGCCGTACTCGACGACCGACTACGAGAAGTGGGGGACCGACGAGGGATATACGAGCCCCAACGTTCGGGCGACTGGCGGCTACACATTCCAGACGGAGCCGATGACTAACCAGACGCTGACGACGTACCGGTACGTCGGCTCCGCCAACGTGACCGAGGGCCAGGTCATCGGCCAGGACGACTCGCCCGTCACGGTCGATCTGCAGAAGACGGTCATCGCACAGGCTCAAGGTGCCCAGCAGTCCAACCAGACGAGCGACACCCAGAGCGGAACGAACCAGACGAGCGACACCCAGAGCGGGTCCGGATCCAATCAGACCGCCACAGCCAACCAGACCAGCGAGGCGCTTCGTCCGTAACCGTGCCGGAGGAATCGCTCGCCGACCAGGACGTCGAACTTTCGGGGGACCTCCGGGCGTGGGTGACGGTCTTCCTGAAGGGGATGGCGATGGGATTCGCGGACACGCTGCCGGGCGTCTCCGGCGGGACCATCGCCCTCATCACCGGCATCTACGAGCGGCTCATCACCGCCCTCTCGTCGCTCGACCCGTCGGTCCTGCGGGCGGTACCGCGACTGCACACCCGCGACGGGTGGACGACGCTGGGGCACGACCTGGTGGCGATGGACGTCCCGTTCCTGCTCGTTCTCGGGGCGGGTATCGCGACCGCAGTCGTGACCGTCTCACGGGTCGTGCACTTCGCACTGGTCGACTTCCCGTCGCCGACGTTCGCGTTCTTCTTCGGCCTCATCGCCGCCTCCGCGGTGGTCCTCTACCGCGAGGTACACGTCCGCACCGCCGGTCAGGTCGCCGCGGGCGTCGTCGGCTTCGGTCTGGCGTTCCTGCTGTCGGACCCGCAACTGACGGGTACGCTCCCGCACACGCCACCGGTCGTCTTCCTCGTCGGGACGGTCACCATCACGGCGACGATCCTGCCGGGCGTCTCGGGTGCCTTCCTGCTGTTGCTGTTCGGGCAGTACGAGTTCCTCTCGGGGACGCTCACGCAGTTCGTCGACCTGCTGGTGGCCACGCCGACCGGCGGTGATCCGAGTCGCCTCCTCGGGCCCGGGACCGTCGTCGTGTCGTTCTGTCTCGGCGCGCTGGTCGGCGTGCTGTCCGTCTCGCGGGTCATCCGGTGGGCACTCGACACCTACCGCACCGCGACGCTGACCTTCCTCGTGAGCCTGATGGTGGGCGCGCTTCGCACGCCGACCGAACACGTGCTGGCCGAGACGTCCGCGTGGACGCCCGCCAGCGGGGCGACCGTCCTGGCCGCGGCGCTGGCTGGCGGGGCCACAGTGCTCGCGCTGGACTACTACACCGACGACCTGACGTATTGAGACGGCTCGTCGTCGGTGGATACCGACGGTTCGCCGGCGGTGG
>JBDGSB010000082.1:6027-18798 GCA_042217765.1 Haloarculaceae archaeon
GACGGCTCGTCGTCGGTGGATACCGACGGTTCGCCGGCGGTGGCGTCGTCGTCAGTCCTCGACCAGCGGGCTGTAGGTCCCATTGACGTCCCACTCGTGGACGCAGTGGACGTTCCCGACCGCCCGCTGTCCGTCCTCGTCGACGACGGTCCACGTCATTCGGTCGTCGTCCCAGGTCTCGTGGCGACCGCACCGCTCGCACTCCCGTTCGTCCGGTGGTTCGACAGTGACCATGCTCGGTCGTCCGAGCCCGTCGGTTATCAACCGTTCGGACGTGCCCCGGGGATTTTGACGCTGGCGCGCGTACGGCCGGGTATGCATTCGAGGCGTCGGGTGCTCGCGCTCGCGGCCGCCGCCGTCGCCGGCTGTAGCGGGACTGACGACACCGAGGACGCGACTGGGACGTCGGCGTCCGGAAGCGACGACGCGTCGAGCACGGACGAAAACGGACTCGCGGTCACGACTGGCGCGTTCGCCGACGGCGGATCGATCCCCGAACGGTACACGTTCGACGGCGCGGACGTCTCGCCTCCGTTTACCTTCGAGCGGATTCCGTCCGGGGCCGACACCGTGGCCGTCAGGTGCATCGACGGAGACGCCGGCGGGTTCGTTCACTGGCTGTGCTGGAACGTCCCGGCCGACAGAGATGGACTCCCCGAAGGGGTACCCCAGGCCGGGACCGTCTCGAAACTCGACGGTGCCCAGCAGGGAACGAACGGGTTCGGCGAACTCGGCTATCGTGGCCCGAAACCGCCGGCGGGAGCCGGTCCACACACCTACACGTTCACGTTCTTCGCCGTCGACGGATCGCTCGACCTCGATCCCGGCGCGGACCTGTCGGCATTCGGGGACGCCCTGGAGGGACACGTCGTCGGTGAGGTCGTCTACAGCGGCAGGTACGAACGGTAAGACGACGCGGGCAGCGATCCCATCGCTATTTACCCGCGTCGGGATATACTCTGGGCATGGGCTTTCACACGTTCGACGCCGAGCGAGCGGCGAACCTGAACGACCCGGCGCGATACGAGTACCTCTCGGTGGACGAACTGCTGGCGTTGCTGACGCCGGCACCGGACGACCGCGTGCTCGACCTGGGGAGCGGGACTGGATTCTACACCGACGACGTCGCAGCACACGTCGGGTCGGTCGTCGGGGTCGACGTTCAGGCGACGATGCACCGTCGCTATCGCGCACGCGGCGTCCCGTCGAACGTCGACCTCGTGACCGCCGAGGCGTCGGCGCTTCCCTTCGCCGACGGCGTCTTCGACGCGGTGTTCTCGACGATGACCTACCACGAGTTCGCCGACGAGGTGGCGCTGGCGGAACTGCGTCGCGTCCTCGGGCCGGACGGTCGGTTGGCAATCGGCGACTGGACGGCCGCTGGGAAGGGTGCGCGTGGCCCGCCGCTGATCGAGCGATTCGACGCCGCGACCGCGACGGACCATCTCCGCGACGCGGGGTTCGACGTCGTCCGCGCGGTCGACCGCCGCGAGACCTTCGTCGTCGCGGCACGCGTCCGGTGACCGCCGCGAGATGACCACGGATGTCGACGGTCGTCCGGCGGCCCGCGTCTCACGGGCGGCGAGCGACGCCGGTCCGGTCGTCGGCCGACCCTAGAGACGTTAAATTCCATAATATTCCACCCATTCGATTTAGCATAAATATTAATCGCATCGGAACGTAGTTTCACGCATGACGTTTCCCGATCCGTACTCTCCCGAGGAGTCACACTACGAATGCCTCGACTGTCACGCGAGGATCGTGACGGACGGACACGTAGACGTCTGCGAGGAGTGCGGCGGCGAGGTGCGGAACATCGCCGTTCCGCGCGAATAGTCGCCGTTTCGCGAGAGTAGCGGTCACAGCAGGCCCTGTCATACGGATTCGGGTCGCTCTGTGCCGGCGGTTCGCCCGAACGGGTCGCCGAACCGCCGGCAACCGAAGACACGAATCCGTATCAGTCACTGGCCGCGAACCCGACCGCCTCGGCGTCGGCCCGGGCGCGGCGGGCGGCCTCGTCGAGGTCGAACTCCCGGACGAGTTCGCCGTCGCGCACTAGCGGCTCTAACAGCGGTTCGGCGTCGGTCGGTCCGGGACGGTCCGCCAGCGCGATGGCGTGCTCGCCGTCGTCGGTCCGGTAGACCTCCTTTCGGCCGCCGAGTTTGCCTCGCTTGGCGACCGGTTCGCCGTCGCGTTCGACGATGTCGAGCGCGAAGTCCACGGGATCGGCGTTGCTGACGTAACCGCCGACGCCGAACCCGTCCGCGACGTCGCGCAGTGCCCGGAGTTCGGCCGGGCCGACGCCGCCGCTGGCGAAGACGTCGACGTCGTCGTGGCCGCGGGCGTCCAGTTCCCACCGAACCTCCCGGAGGATGTGCCGGAAGTCCCCGCGGCGGGAACTCGTGGTGTCGATACGCACCGAATCGAGGTCGTCGACGGCCTCGGCGGCCCGGAGCGCCTCGTCGACCTCGTCGCTGTAGGTGTCACACAGCGCGACCCGCGGCACGTCCGGCCCGACCGCCTCGTCGAAGGTCCGCCAGGCGACTTCCTGGTTGCCCTTGCCGAAGCAGATGAGCAACGCGTGGGGCATCGTGCCGCCGGCCTCGCGGTCGATGACCTCGCCGGCGGCGACGTTCGAGATGCCGTCGAGTCCGCCGAGCAGCGCCGACCGCTCGATCATCGCGCCGATAGACGGGTGGACGTGTCGCGTCCCGAAACTCAACACCAGCGAGTCCGGGGCGGCCCGGCGTGCCCGCAGGGCGTTGGTCGCGACGCCGGTGGCGTGCGAGAGAAACCCCAGAAGCGCCGTCTCTAGCCGGCAGAACTCCAGGTACGGCCCCTCGATCTGCAAGACCGGACCGCCGTCGAACAGTTGCCCCTCCAGGAGCGCGTCGGCGTCCAGATCGTGGCCCGCCAGCAGATGTGCGGCGTCTTTCAGCCCCGCCAGCACCGCGAACTCACCGGTCGGGAACTGATCGGCGGTTACCTCCGCGACGACGTGGGGATTCTCGCCCGCGTGTTCGAGCGTCTCGACCGTCCGGTCGAAGTACGCGTCGGTCGCGTCCCCCGCCGCGATGACGGCGGACGGGATCACGTCGAAGCCGTGTTCGTCGGTCATGCTCGCGCGTAGAACCCCCTCCGAGAAAACTACCGGTGGATCGTCGCGGCCGTGACTGCCAGTCGATCGGTACCCGCCGCAGACGCGTGTGCAGTCCGACGGTCAGCGCGGGCGGTACACCGCGTCCAGTTCCGAAACGGTGGGCGCGTTGACGATTCGGACGCGCTTGCCCGCGGCGGTCACGCGGAAGGCGTCGCCGAACCGCCGGGAGTCGTCGATAACGTAGACGCCGTCGCGGACTTCGGTCGCGTTGTAACGGTCGGTCAGCAGCGTCCGGTAGGCGTCGACGAACTGGGTGGCGTCGGCGCGGGTGTCCCAGGCGGTCTGCCAGACGTAGCCGTAGGAGTCGCCGTCGTGGTAGGGGACGACGGCGTCGCCGGCCCATCCGGCCGACGGCTTCGAGACGTAGCTGTAGTAGCCGCCGTCGGGGTCGACGACGCCGTTGATGACGAACATCGCGTAGATGGACGCCTCCCCGACCGTGTCGGCCTCGGGGTCGACATCGAAACGCCGCCACTGGTCGTTCGACCGGTCGGGGACCGTCACGTTCACCGGGCGCTCGTCGGGGTAGTCCGCGGGGTGGATGACCTGTTCGGTGCTGGCCGGCGGGTTCGCGTAGAGGTCGTCGACGGCGTCCCAGCCGCCGCGGTCCTCGACGGCGGCGACGAATCCCGGCCCGGTTGCGTACGGCTGGTAGATGGTCAAAAACAGCCCCTGATTGTAGCCCGGCGACTGGCTCGCCGATCCGCCGTCGGGGTTGGGGAGACACTGCCACTGCTCGCCACACCGGTTCACGTACTGTCGTTCGACGTACATCGCCTCGCCCTCGGCGACGCCGTCGAAGGCGAGCTGGCGGTCCTGGGTCGCCTGCGTCCGGTTCAGTCCGAACTGCTGGTCCTGCAGGGCGTGGACGAGTTCGTGTGCGAGCGTCCGGGAACTGATGGTCGGCCTGGGCGCGTCGCTGACCAGCACGATTTCGTCCTTGTCGGGCGCGTAGTAGCCCTGGACGCTGGTTCCCAGCGTCGCGTTGAACGCTTTCGTGACGCTCGTGTCCTCGCCGACGATGAACAGCGCCTCCCAGACCTGGTCGTTCCAGCGCGCGTGTTCGTCGATGGGGGCGTCGTCGTGACGGCTGCGGTACTCCGCTCTCGAGATGACCTCGACTGGAATCGAGTGCTCGAACTCGCGCTGGCGGATCCGCTCGACGCGTGCCATCGCACGGGCGACGACGGCCTCGCGTTCGCTGGCGTTGAGGCCGTCGTCGGTCGTCACGGACAACTGATCGTCGTACCAGTGGCCGTTCTCCCAGCCGATCCGGTCGGTCGCGGGGTCACCCCGGTCGGCGGCCGGCGTCGTCGTGCCCGGCCGTGCGGGCAGCGAACAGCCCGCGAGGACCACTAGCACCGCCATCGCTACCGTCAGTACCAGCGTGGCGCGCACGATCACGAACCTCCCGGTGCGACGTCGGAGAGGTCGACCGCGGTCGGCGCGTTCACGATGGTCACCGTGTCGCCGCGGACCCGGAGTTCGAACGCGTCGGAAAACTGGCTGTCGTCGGTAACGACCCAGCGATTCGGCCCGACGCGGTGGCCGCCCCAGTGTTCGAGCAGTCGCCGGTAGCCAGCGGCGAACTCCGCGGCGTCGCGGTCGCTCTCCCAGACGCTCTTCCAGACGTAGGCGGTCTCTGTGCCCCGCCGGTAGACCAGCAGGCGGTCGCCGTCCCAGCCGTCGGTGTAGGTCAACCCGTAGTTCAGCGGGTCGGTGGCGTTGACGTCGCCACTGGGGTCGACGTTCAGGACGTCCCGCGGCGAGACGACGGCGGTGCGGTTGTAGGAGTCGTACAGCGTGTACATGAACATCGTCGACATGAGCGCCTGTCCGAGGCGGTCGTAGTCGGGGCCCGGCGGCCGGACGCGCTGCCAGCCAGCGTCGGGCGAGTCGCGGATGGTCACCGTCACGGGCCGATCGCCGGGGTACCGTTTCGGGTGGATGATCTGTTCGGAACTGACCGGGCTGTCGGTGTAGGCCGCGTTCACGGCGTCCCAGCCGCCACGGGCGCGCAACGACCGGACGAAGCCGCTGCCGTCGGTGTACGGGAAGATCGACGCGAGGTACAGTCCCATGTGTCCCGGGCCGGAGGTGCTTCCGCCGCCGCCCGTACTGCCACCGTTCGCGCCGTCGTTACCGCCGTCGTCGCCCAGACACTGCCACTGCGATCCACACCGGTTCGTATACGCCTGCTCGACGACCATCGCGTCGCCCTCGACGAGGCCGAGTCGGGCGTCGTGGCCGTCCTCGGTAGAGGCGTTGTACCGCAGGTCGAAGTGCTGGTCCTGGAGGGCGTGAACGAGTTCGTGTGCGAGCGTACGCTCGTCCCGAATGCGTGGCGTCGCGCTGTCGCTGACGATGACGATCGCCTTCGTTCGCGAGGAGTAAAATCCCAGCACGGTCTGGCTGGTCGTCTCCTTGCTCGCGCTGACGGAGTCGTCGTGCTCGCCGACGAGGAACAGCGCCTCGTGTTCGACGTTGTCGAACAGCCGTGCGGGATCGTCGCTACCCGCGTTCCCGCCCGAGTCACCCCCGGTCGTCCGGTTGCGGAACGCCGCGCGCGTGGTGACGTTGACGGGGACCGACTGCGTGAACTCCAGGTGGCGAATCTTCTCGACGCGAGCCATCGCGCGGGAAACGACGGCCTCGCGTTCGCTGGCGTTGAGGCCGTTACCCGGCGTGATCGACAGTTTCGAGTCGTACCAGTAGCCGTTCTCCCAACCGACGACGTCGTGCTCGGGCGGTGCGCGATCCGCCGCGTCGAGTGCCCCGGCCGTCGTCGCGCCGCTAGACAGCGCTGTCGGGGCGTTACAGCCCGCGACGACGGTCAGAAGCGCGATCAGAACGGCCACGGCGGGGTGTCGCATCGTGTCGTGGAACGGGTCGTTGCCTGTTAAATGGCGCGTTGCGGGGATGAGGTTCAAGAGATTCCCCGCCGTAGGGCCGCCCATGCACTTCGACGCCGACGACACGGCCCTCGTAGTCGTGGACATGCAGAACGGCTTTTGCCACCCCGACGGGAGCCTCTACGCACCGGCGAGCGAGGACGCTATCGATCCGGTGTCGGACCTCGTCGACCGGGCGCACGACGCCGGGGCTCGCGTGGCGTTCACCCGCGACGTCCACCCGCCCGAACAGTTCGCGGACGCCCACTACTACGACGAGTTCGACCGCTGGGGCGAACACGTCCTCGAGGGCTCCTGGGAGGCCGAACTCGTCGCGGAACTCGACCCCGCCGACGAGGACGTGGTCGTCGTCAAGCACACCTACGACGCCTTCTATCGGACCGAACTAGAGGGGTGGCTCGAATCGCACGGCGTCGACGACCTGGTCATCTGCGGGACGCTGGCGAACGTCTGCGTGTTGCACACCGCCGGCTCCGCGGGACTGCGCGACTACCGGCCGGTGCTGGTCGAGGACGCCGTCGGCTACATCGAAGCCGACCACCGCGAGTACGCGCTAGAGCACGCCGACTGGCTGTTCGGCGAGGTGGTCGGGCGCGACGACGTGCAGTTCGGGTGAATCCGCCGCCGCTCGCGGCCGCGGACGCCGTCGGACGTCAGAGTATCTTGTCGTACTCGCCGGCGGAGAGTTTCAGCACGTGCTCGCAGCGGCGACACTGCCAGACGAACGCGCCGATCCGTCTGTAGCCGAGTCCGAGCGGACTGCCGTGTGCGACGCCCCAGGTCAGCCCGCAGTTCGGACAGTCGTCCGGGTGGTACTTCGAGTTGTGGCTCGGCGTGGTCTCGGCGCTCGGTTCGTACAGGTACCGGTTTCGACTCCGCACGGCCGTGAGCATTGCGTCGAAGTCCGACCCGTCCATCCGGGCCGCCAGCGATTTGATCTCCGCTTCGAGTCGCTCGATGGTGGCGCGCATCGAGTCTCGGTCGGAGTCCCGATCGTCTCCGGCCCTTCGTCCCGCTGAAACCAGGGCGGCGTTGAGCTTGTAGAACTGGTTGACCTTGAGGCTGTACAATCCGCGTCGCGCAAGCTTCCGGACGGTTTCCCGGAACGTCGACCGATCGATCGGTTCCCGGAGCGTCTCGTCGCAGTCCCACTCGATGGTCACCAGCGGCATGTCGCGCGTGACCAGCACTAGCACCTGCGCGTGCGGGACGCGCTTGCGGACTGCCGTGACGACGTCCGTCTCGCGCTCTAACCTCGCAGACAGACACACCACGAGGTGTTCGTCGCCCAGCGTCTCGAGCACCTCGTCGGTCGACGTCGCCAGCGTGCAGTGCAGGCGGTCGAGCCAGAGCGCGTACAACTCGCCGCGAGTCCGGTTATCGTCGAAGATAACGACGCCGAATTCGATGTCGTCGTCTTCGTTCGCCGCTGGACGTGACCCTGCCATCTTCCCAGCCATCGGATTGTACTACCGGGCGCTCGATCCGTAGCCGACTTCCACATCGCCGCTTATACAGGTTGTCGTCCGAGTTTACGTATCGATAAGCGGAAGACAATATTAACGTCGTATCGATCGAAGCTACTCCCCGAATCGGACGACGTCGGTCGGATTTTCGCCGACGAGAGCGGCAGTCACGACCTGGCCGACGGGTCGGTCACGCTATCGAACCGATCGCTCGACGGTGACGGTCACGTCCTCTCCGACGGCGAAGTCGACGTCCGGACAGACGAGTTTCGCGCCGAAGGCGGCGTCGCGAGCGCAAAACAGCGACAGGCCGGTGATCTCCCGGTCGTTGGCCAGCACGGTCGCGTCCGCCCACTCGACGGTGCGCCCGTCGCCGGCGACGGTGCCGACCCGGTGGCCGGCGAGGGTGACGTCCGTCTCCGTCGCGACGGCGGGGGCAGAACCGTCCGCGGCCAGCAGTCCGCCGCCGTCGTAGTGGGGGAGGCCGCCGTCGAGGACGGCCCGTCGGTCGCGACTGCCGATCAGGCCGGCAGCGACGCCCGCGAACCGCTTCCCCGGATCGGGATGGGTCGGCGAATCCAGCACTGCGTAGGTATCGTCGGTCTCGACGACGGTTCCGGTCCCGTCCCACGACAGCGGTTCGACCGGAACGTCGACGCGGATCGGGAGCGACCCCGACGCCCGCCGGTAGTCGGTGCCGTGCTCGCGGAACCCGAGGTGGAGGTGGTTGTCGACCCACGGCGCGAAAAAGCCCGAGCGGACCATTCGACCGAGCGAGTCGCCGACGTCGACGGCGTCGCCGGGTTCGACGGCCGGATTCACGTGCAACACGCGTGCGACGTCCTCACCGGCGTCGAGGACGATCAGGTGGTCGTGGTCGACGGCGTACGGTTTCGGCGGGGCGTCGACGGTTCTGGTTTCGAGTACGTCGCCGGCGACTGGCGAGGGGGCGGCGGTCTGGCTGTCGGGATACAGGTCGATCGCACACCCGCCCCGGTGGGAGACGTACGGCGAGTTGTACAGCGAGAACCGACGGTACTGCGCCAGCATCGTCGACCCGAACGTGACGGCCATCGCCCGTCGATAGCGGCCCCGGCAGTTTAGCGGCGTCGGTACACCGTCGCCCTGGACGTCGGCACTTCGTCGCCCTGCAGACGCCAGCTGTTTTGTCCGCCCGATCCGTACGGTCGGCATGCACGTCGTCCGGGACCGACGAGAGAATCCGGAGGCCGACCGCGAGGTGACCGCCCACCTGGTCGACCGAGTGCGCGAGACCGGCGAGGCGGGCCGCCGCGTCTGGACGCCGCCGCGACAGGTCTCGTTCGGTCCCCGCGACCGCCGGGCCGACGGCTACGACCGTGCCCGCAGGGCCGCGAGCGAACGCGGGTATCCCGCGACCGAGCGCGACGCCGGCGGCCGGGCCGTCGCATACGCGGGATCGACCGTGGCGTTCGTGCTCGCGGAACCGGTCGACGGGTCGCGAGCCGTCACACGCGACGAGAGCGACCGCGACGCGGCCGACCGTCGCCGCGGTATTCGGGCACGATACGACGCCGCGACCGCGGCTCTCCGGGCGGCGCTGTCGTCTCTCAGGGTCGACGCCGCTCCCGGCGAACCGCCCGACTCGTTCTGCCCGGGGAGCCACTCGCTGCAAGCCGACGGCAAGATCGTCGGCCTCGCACAGCGGGTCCGCCGGGAGGTGACGCTGGTCGGCGGCGTCGTCGTCACCCGCGATCACGAGGCCCTGGCGGCGGTTCTCACGCCGGTGTACGCGGCGCTCGCCCTGCCGTTCGATCCCGACTCGGTGGGTAGCGTCGCACGCACCGGCGGCGACGGTCGTCCCGAAGCCGTCGTCGACGCCGTCGAGGCGGCACTGAGTGAGATGCACGAGAGTTGAATACTGCCGTCGTTTCGCTGCTCACACCGCGCCGCGTGGGCGAACGATGCAGCGCTCGGTCCGGGACACTTACCAGGGACGGGGATAGAGAGCCAGGCATGCTCATCCGGAACGGGACGCTCGCGGACGGGCGGACCCGCGACGTCCGCGTCGAGGGCGAGACCATCGCCGCCGTCGACGCCTACCTCGATCCGACCGCCGACGAACGCGTGGTGGACGTGACCGACAAACGCCTCTTGCCCGGGATGATCGACGTCCACGTCCACTTCCGGGAACCCGGTGGAAGCCACAAGGAGACCTGGACCACCGGGAGCGAGAGCGCGGCCGCCGGCGGCGTGACGACCGTCGTCGACCAGCCCAACACCGACCCGCCGACGACGACGGGGCCGAACTTCGACCGCAAGGCCGAGTGCGCGGCGACGTCGCTGGTCGACTACGGTCTCAACGGCGGCGTCGGGCCCGACTGGGACCCCGACTCGCTGTTTGCGCGGCCGCTGTTCGCGCTCGGAGAGGTCTTTCTCGCCGACTCCACCGGCGACATGGGCATCGACAGCGAGCGCTTCGCGGCGGCCGTCGAACGCGCTACCCGGGAGGGCGTCCTGGTGACGGTCCACGCCGAGGACGCCAGCCTGTTCAACGAGAGCGCCCGCGAGCGCGACGACGCCGACGCCTGGAGCGCCTACCGTCAGGCCCGCGCCGAGGAGGCCGCCGTCCAGTACGCCTGCCAGGTCGCCGCCGAAGAAGGGACGCGGATTCACGTCGCGCACACCTCGACGCCCGAGGGCATCGACGTCGCCGCGGCCGCCGGGATGACCTGCGAGGTGACGCCCCACCACATGTTCCTCTCGCGGGGCGACCTCGACGACCTCGGCACGTTCGGCCGGATGAATCCGCCGCTCCGTCGTGAACGTCGCCGCCGCCAGGTCTACGAGCGCGTCGCCGACGGCACCGTCGACATGATCGCGACCGACCACGCGCCCCACACGCGCGAAGAGAAGGACGCGAGCATCTGGGACGCACCGAGCGGCGTCCCCGGCGTCGAGACCGCCCTGCCGCTGCTGCTAGAGGAGGCCCGCCACGACCGCCTCTCCTACGAGCGGGTGCGCGACCTCACCGCCGCCACTCCCGCCGAGGTCTTCGGGCTGTCGAACAAGGGAACCGTTACCGAAGGCAACGACGCCGACCTCGTGCTGTTCGATCCCGACGACCACCGCGAGATCCGCGGCGAGGCGCTGCACACGAAGGCCGACTGGACCCCCTTCGAGGGATGGCACGGCGTCTTCCCCGAACGCACGATTGTCCGGGGCCACGTCGTCTACGAGCGCGACGGAACCGAGGAGACCTTCGGCGATCCCGTGGGCGAGAACGTGCGGACGATCACACGGGATACCGACGACGACGCGGCGGACGACGGGCCGGAGACGGGTGACGACGAATCCGGTCCTCACACCGACGCGTAACGGTCTCACCTCGCTGGTCGATATCGACGACTACCGGCGGAGCCGAGCGACCGTCTTTCCGTCGTGCTCTCGCAGTTCCACGAGTCCGTCCTCGGCCAGGTCCGCACAGAGGTCCCGGAGCCACTCCCGGCCGTACTCGCCGTCGGGCGCGTAGTCCACCCGAATCCGCGGCCCGAGGGCGTCGAGTTCGAGTTCGTCGTACTCCTTCAGCGTCGAAATCACGCGCCCGCGCATCTGCCGGCGACTCCCCTCGAAGGCCGGCTGTTCGGGGACGTCCGGCGCGGTGAAGTCGCCAGTCTCGTAAGCCTGGCACCACTCCCGCCAGGGACAGCCCGCCGCGTCGCAGTTCGGGGACTTCTCGCAGGCGACGCCGCCCAGTTCCATGATGGCGTTGTTCCAGACGCGGGACTCCCCCTCGGGCATGAGTTCCCGGGCCGCTCGCTCGAAGGCGTCGTCGCTGTCGGGAACGCCGAACGCGCGGTACAGCACCCGTTTGACGTTGGTGTCGACGACGGCGTCGCCGTTGTCGAACGCGAAACTGGCGACGGCGTTGGCGGTGTAGGGCCCGACGCCCATCAGTTCGGACAGGCCGTCGGGGTCGGTCGGGAACTCGCCGGAGTCGCCGACCTCGCCGTCGCGGACCTGCCGGGCGGCCTCGTGGAGGTACTTCGCGCGGTTGTTGTAGCCGAGGCTGTAGTCGATCCAGAAGCCGACGACGTCGGCACGGTCGGCCGCGGCGAGGTCTTCGACCGTCGGCCATCTGTCGAGAAACGCGTTCCACGCCGCGACCACGCGGTCGAGTTGTGTCTGCTGGCTCATCACCTCCGAGACGAACACCGCGTAGGGATCGGTCGTCTCCCGCCACGGAAACGACCGGTGATCGGCCTCGTACCACGAGACGAGCGCCTCGCGAACCGGGGACGGGTCCGCCGGCAGGTGGCCGTCCGCCGGGGTGGTGTCGTCGTCTGCACGTGGCGCGTCCCGGACGCTCCCGTCGGTCATCGTCGACCAGTTACGGCTCGTGTGACTTACCGGTAGTGGTTTCGGTTGCCACTCGAAAGGGTGCGACAAATTAAAGTTTTAGACGTGTCTAATCCAATGCGAATGCTCCATCCCACGTCGGCGGGGGGCCGTGGATGACGGGCGTGACGGACCTGATACTCGCCGCGGCAGCCTGAACGGGAACGCTCACCTTGAAGTTCCACTCGGCAGAAGGGACGGCTATCTGACGAATGTCTACAGGCGGAGCAGGCCGAGTGCCTCGGGGCTTGACCCCGAGGGTGAAGGCCGTACGCTCCGCTAAACGTGTTCCGTTCGCTCGATATATTGCTCAATCGTGTCGGTCGAAACATCGCCTGCCGTTCCCACGTAGTACGATTCCTCCCAAAACCCACCGCCCCACAGGTACTCCTCCAAGAACGGTTCGTGCTGTTCCCACATCTCCCGCGCTGTGATGCTCTTGACCGTTCGCACGATTTCGCTCGGCGCGTGCTTCGGGTGAGCGGATACGAACAAGTGTACGTGGTCGGGCGAGATGTGGAGTGACAGTATCTCGTAGCCGTACTCGTCGCATACGTCGCGGAAACTCGCTTCCAACGAATCCTCGATATGTTCGAGTATCGCGTGGCGGTACTTCGGGCACCACACGAAGTGGTAGTTGACATTGTACACCGTGTGGTTCGACCGCTTCTCACCCATACCTACCAACACAACGACCAATCAAAAGTATTCTTTGAAGTGACTCACAGACTACCACCAGTAGACTTTTAAGCGTGGGGAAACAAGGAGTAGACGTGACGAAGCAACTCAAGGTATCCGACGCCGTGTACGACGACCTTGACGAACTCAAGGACGAGGAGGGCCACACGAGTTTCGA
>JBDGSB010000018.1:0-18564 GCA_042217765.1 Haloarculaceae archaeon
CCGGTTATCAGCCGAGCGCTCAACCTGACTGAGCTATTGGCCCAGGTGAGCGCAGTAGGGTGTTTTCCGCTGGCACTGTTAAGCGTTTCTTTTCGTGAGGAGAGTCGGTTCGGTACCACCTCACACGTCGTCGTCGAAGTCGATGTCGTAGGCGTCGTCGTCGACGTCGTACACGTCGCCGGAATCGGTCGTGTGGTCGCCGACGCCGGAGCCGGGACTGCCGACGTTCCCCGGTCCGACGCCTCCCTGGGGACCGGGGCCGTTGCCGGGGAATCCGCCGACGTAGACCGTTCCGGTCCCGAACCCGCCGGTCTTGCGGTCGACGTAGGGGACGACCACGTACCGCTTGACGAGCATTCGAATGGGGGCGCGGGTGAACGGAATCACTAGCAACAGCGCCACGGCGTCGGTGACGAGGCCGGGCGTGAGCGCGAACGCGCCCGCGGCGATGAGCAATCCCCCGTCGAGGAGTTCGTCGGTCGGTACCTCGCCAGTCGCGGCCTTCGTTTGAATCCGGTGGAGCGTGTGCCGGCCCTCCGCACGGACCAGCAACATCCCCACGAGTGCGGTCAGGACGACCAGCAGGACGGTCGGGACGGCACCGATCTCGGCGGCGACGAACACCAGCAGGAGCGCGTCCAGCAACGGAATCAACAACAACGCCCCCAGCAGCCGGAGCATACGTACGCGTATCGGCCGGGCGTTCATAGGCTTTCCGTGCGAGCCTCGCCCGCTTCCCGTGCGCGCCTCGCCCGCTTCCCGTGCGCGCCTCGCCCGCTTCCCGTGCGCGCCTCGCCCGCTTCCCGTGCGCGCCTCGCCCCGCGACGCTTTTGTCCTGGCGGCCGTATGGTCGGTCGTGCGGGAGTTTCACTTCGAGCTGGCGCTGTGTGCTCACCTCGAACGCGAGCGGCCGGAGTGGCTACTCGCCCGCCAACTCGGCGCGAGCGTCGAGGGGCGACGCATCATCGACGTCGCGCTCGTAGAGCCGGGACCGGCGTTCGAGACGCGTCGGCGGGCGACCGCCGACCGGATTCCGCCACTGGCCATCGAGAGCGACGTCGGACCGGGCGAGGCGACCTACTGGAAGGACGCCTTCGAGTGCCACCCCGACCGGGCCCGGGCCGTCGTCGATCGGGCCGTCGAGTGCGGGTTCTTCGAGCGCGAGCGCCGCGACGGCCGCGAGTACGTCCGCCAGACGGTTCGCTATCCCGACTGGTTCGACCGGATCGTCGGCATCGAGAACAAGCCCGACCTCGACCGGCCCGGCGACCTGCAGGCGCAACTGCGGACCGACGTCGCGCTCGGACTGTTCGACGAGGTGGTGCTGGCCACCGAATCGTACGTCACGGGCGCACACCGCAACCGGCTTCCCGAAGCGGTCGGCATCTGGCGGTTCGACCCCGAAACGGGCGACCGCGAGGTGGTACGCGAACCGACGCCGCTGTCGCCGTCGGAACCGGGAGTCGAACCGCTAGCGCGGACGCCCGGCCGGACCGACGTGGCCGTCGTCTCGGCCGCGGCGAAAGCCCGCGCTCGCCGTCGGCTGGCCGAACGGGCCTACGGCAAGGGCTGGCGGACCTACGAGATGCCCTCCTGCAGGCAGGCCACGTCGGGCACCTGTGCGGGGGCCGACGGACTGCCCTACTGTGCGTACAACGAGCGCTTCGTCGACGCCGCCAGCGAGTGCGGCCCGGACTGTCCGGGCTACGACCCCGCCGACGCGCCGCCAGTGAATCACGACCGCGAGCGCGCGCGTCGAACGCCCTGGGATCCCGACCCGGAGGGATTCGCCCACGAGCAGACCAGCCTGGGGCGATTCCGGTAGCCACGGTCGCGATCCACTCGGCGACGTGCCGGCGGCCCGCGCGTGTCGGCGGTCTCGAAGGAGGGGACCACCGGCCGTCGCCATCACCCGAGCAGGTCCCGCAACGTCGCGAACGCCATGTAGACGACGGTGAACACGGCCGCGAAGATGGCCGTTCCAACGAGCGTCGGCCTGCTCCCCAGCGCCAGCGTGACGCCGACGTAAGCGACCGTCGCCACGATCACCAGCACGACGACGGCCAGCAGGGGTCGTTCACGAGCGAAAACACCGTCGGCCATTGCGCCGATTCGGGTCCGTGCGTACAAAGCCTTTGGCACGAACGGCCGACAACAGACCGGAGAGTCGCTACAGGTCGAACCGTTCGCCGTCGACGGCGAGGTCGTCGGCGAACGCCGCGTCGGCGTCGACGAAGTGGCTGACGTGGACGACGCGGTACCGCTCGGCGTCGAGGTCGTCGGCCAGCGAGCGCGCGCCCTCGACGGTCATGTGTTTGTCGCCGAAGGTACGGGCAACGCCGTCCGCGTCGTGGTGGTCGCCGCCAAGCGGGTGGTGCTTGCACTTGTCGGCGGTGACGATGCCGTCGGCCAGCAGGAGGTCGGCGTCGGCCAGGGCGTCGCGCGACCGATCGGGAATCCCGAAACTGGTGTCGCCGGTCAGGGCCAGCGACGCGTCCGTTTCGGGGTCGGTCACGACCGCGCCGTAACAGACCAGCGGCGGGTGATCGACCGGCACGAGCGTCACCTCGAAGCCACAGGTCTCGAAGGTCTCGAACGGCGTCTGCGGGTCGGGAGTCACGGCGTCGAGGTACTCGTACCGACTCCGGACCGTCCCGGCGACGCTCTCGTCGGTCTTGGGGTCGACCTCGTCGGCGGCGTGGACGGGCACGTCCGCAAGCAGGCGGTAGGCGTTTCCCAGTCCGTCCAGGTGATCGAAGTGAACGTGGGTCACGAGGATGGCGTCCGGCAGGGGGACACCCTCGCGCAGGAACTGTGTCCGGAAGTCGGGGCTGGCATCGACGAGCAACGATTCGCCCGTTCGTTCGTTTCGGACGTGGACCGAGAACCGGGTCCGCTCGACGCCCAACTCGCGCGCACGAGCACAGGTGTCACAGTCGCACGCGACCGTCGGCGTCCCCGTCGTGTCGCCCGTTCCCAGTAGCGTGACTTCCATCGAATAGTCGTGACGGGCGTGGTGGCAAAAACCGTTCGCCCGACGAACGGACCGTCGCGTCGCCGGCGGACGACGGCGTTCAGTCATACGAATTCGGGTCGCTCCCTGTCGGTGGATCGCCGACCCGTTCGGGCGACCCGCCGGCAACCGAAGACACGAATCCGTATCAGTGGTCGTGATCGTGATCGTGATCGTGGTCGTGCTCCTCGCCGCCGAGGTCGCCGCCGCCGGCGATGAGCGCGTCGTGGTCGCCCTCGATCATGTCGAGGTCCTTGAGGTTGTCGCGTTCCTCGAAGTCGGCGACGGCGGCTTCAAGGTCCCCCTGGGTGAGCGTCATCCGCTCTTCGGTCAGCGCGTCCAGGACGGCCTCGCGCAACACCAGTCGGAGGTCGCTGCCGGTCAGTCCCTCGGTCATCCCCGCCAGCGCCGCGGGGTCGAAGTCGACGATGTCCATCTCGCGGGTGACGACTTCGAGGATGTCGGCGCGCATGCTCCGGTCGGGTTTGGGGAAGTTTACGATCTCGTCGAAGCGCCGCCAGGCCGCCGAGTCGAGTTGGTCGGGGTGGTTGGTCGCGCCGATGAGCAACACGTCGTCCTGGATGAGACTCACCTCGTCGATGGACTTCAGCAGGGTGTTGACCGCCCGCTTGATGGCGGCGTGCTCGTCGGACGCGCGGGTCTTCGCGACGAAGTCGAACTCGTCCATGAAGAGGATGCACGGCGACAGCCGTTTGGCCACCTCGAAGGTCTTCTCGACGTTCTTGGCGGTTTCGCCGAGGTACTGACTCGTGATCATCGACAGTTTCACCTCGACGAACGGCAAGTCGAGTTCGACCGCCAGCGACCGCGCGACGCTCGTCTTGCCGGTGCCCGGCGGGCCGACGAACAGCAGTTTGCCGATTTCACGCAGGCCGATCTGTGCCAGGTAGTCGCGGTGTTCGATCGCCTTGACGATCTTGTGAATCTCGTCTTCCTGCTCCTGGGTGAGCACCAGATCGTCGAGCGTTATCTCGACCTCCTCGGGAGCGCGAATCTCCACGAGGTCGAGCATCTCCTCTTCTTCCTCCTCGTCGAAGTACTCTTCGAGCAGGCTGTCGATCCAGGCGCGGTCGGCGCGCGCGGGGCGATTCTGCTGGCGCACGATGTCGTAGTCGACCTCCTCGAACTGCTCGCCGTACCTCGCGGCCAGCGTCGGATTGGCCAGCAATCGATCGACGTCGACGCGGTCGAGAAACCACTCCTCGGCCATGTCGTCGTCGGTGAACTCGATGGTGCCCGAGAAGTCGTCTCGGTCGGTGAACATCAGCCCCGAAATCGCCTCCCACGGTCGCTCGACGCCGGTCGCCTCGCGCGCGGCCGTCGCGGTACTCGAAACCGGCCGCTCGATGCGGCCGTCGCTCCAGAACGCCGCTCGATAGGCCGGCGGCAGATCGTCCGAATCCAGGTCCCTGTCGTCGTTGTATGCCTTCGCCGTCAGCAGAAACGCCACCACGTCCAGTTCCGGATTGCTCATTCTCCGCGTGTTTGGGCGGCGACGGCTATAAGTTCCTCGAAACGGTGATGGAATGAACGGCTACCCATCGGGCAGTTCGCAGTCCCACTGTTTTCTTCGTCGGGGTGCTCGTGCCGATCAGCCCTCGAATCCGTCCTCGAACCGGAAGGTGCCGTTGCGCTGGACGATTTCGCCGTCGACTTCGATGTAGGACTCGTTGCTCATGTCGACGATCATGTCGACGTGGACGGCGGAGTGGTTCTGTTCGTTGCCGTCGCCGACGGTGTCCTCGTAGGCGCGGCCCAGCGCCATGTGGACGGTGTCGCCCATCTTCTCGTCGAACAGCATGTTGTAGGAAAAGCGGTCGATGTCGCGGTTCATCCCGATGCCGAGTTCGCCCAGTCGCCGCGCGCCGTCGTCGGTGTTCAGGACTTCGGTCAGGACCGCCTCGTTCTTGCTGGCGCTGTGGTCGACGACCTCGCCGTCTTCGAACGTGAGCGCGGCGTCGGTCACCTCTCGGCCCTGGTGATACAGCGGTTTGTCGAACAGCACCTCGCCCGCTACGGAGTCGGGGACTGGCGCGGTGAAGACCTCGCCGCCGGGGAGGTTGCGCTCGCCGTAGTCGTTGAGCGTTTCGTTGCCGGCGACGGACATCGTGACGTCGGTGGTGTCGCCGGAGACGATGCGGACCTCGTCGGCGGGGTCGAGAACGTCGACCATCTGTTGCTGGTGCTCGCGGACGGCGTCCCAGTCTTTGAGGATGGCGTCCCAGACGAAGTCCTCGTAGCCCTCGGTGCTCGTCTGTGCGAGTTGGGCGTTGGTTTCGGCGGGATACTGGGTGAGACACCAGCGCTTGCTCAGGCGCTCGTCCAGCAGCGGTTGCTGGGCCTTGTTGTACTCGCTAGTGATCTCGGGGTCGACGTCGCTGGTCTCGGTGGCGTTGCCGCCGCCGCGGATGGCGACGTAGACGTCCATCTCCTCGTACAGCGCCATGACGTGGGCGGGCGTCTCGAAGTCGCCGTCGTGGTTCCGGAGGTACGCCCGGCGGAACCGCTGGCCGAGTCGTTCTTGCACGGTCAGCGGATTCGCACCGCGGTCGGCACAGGCCTCGTGCAGCGCGGTCACGAGATCCGCCGCGTCGGGATGGGCGTCGATGACGACGTCGTCGCCTCGCTGGATGCCCACGGAGTGATCGGCGATCGTCTCGGCGTGTTCGCGAATGCGCGGGTCCATACGAGAAGGGGTGATCGGCACGCTGAAAACGGTTCGGGTCGGCCGTCAGGACTCCCGCAGACGGACCAGTGCAGTCGCGAGCGCGAGCAGGGCGACCAGGAGCGACGGGACGTCGAACCCGGGACCGGAGGACGCGGTCGTCGCCGTCGCCTGGGGCGCAGTCGACCGGGTGGTCGTCCCCCCGTTCGATTGGCTCACGTCGGTGACGGTGACCGCGTTCGGTTGCGACGCGATTCGAACCGTCGCGACGTAGATGTCGTTGACCGTGACGGAGTAGTTGCCGGGGCTGTCGAACGACCGGTCGAAGAAGGTGAGACTGCTGGCGTTGGCCGCGACGGTGACCTCGCGTCGTTCGACGACGGTCTCGTCCAACAGCAGTTTGGTGACGAACAGCCCGTCCGATCCGCCGGTGTTGGTCAACACCACGTCGATCGTCGCGGCGTCGCCGACCGTGGCGGCCGTGACGTTGACCTTCGCGTCGGTGATGCTGATGCTCGGCTGTTTTGCGGCGACCGTCCACTCGGACAGTCCCGTGGCGTTGGTCCGGAAGACGTACTCGGAGCCGGTATCGTTCACCAGCGTCGCTGGCTTTTGCGTCCAGGTTCCGTCGACGTTCCGGTACATCGCCACGTCGTCGGGTTCGGAGCCCTGGCGCTTCAGTTTCGATTTGTTGACGCGGAAGGTGAACCGCGCCTGGCTGATGTTCTCGTTGGGAATCGAGTGCTCGACGTCGAGGTAGTTGAGGTCGGCAGTGGCGTTGCCGACGTCGAAGTCGGGACTTCTCGCGGGCCGGTCCCGGCTAGAGGTGACGTTCATCGAGAAGTTGCCGCCGGTCGTCGGCGTGATGCCGACTTCGTCGACGGCCACCGGATCGTCGTCGCTCGTTGTCGCGTCGTCGACGCCGATGGAGACGTCGCTTCCCGCCTCGACGTTTCGAACCGTCGCGCTGACGCGCGTCTCCCCGTCGCTTTGGTTCAGGTCGATCTCGCCGGTCGTCGCGGTGCTAGAGAGAAACACCGACTTCGCCGGGTCGACGGGGTCGTCCGACCGGATCAGGAGCGACCGCGAGACGGCCCCGGTCGACCGTGGCGTATACGAGACGACGACGGTGTGGCGTCCGCCCGGCGCGACGGTGAAGTGCCTGTCGCCGCGCACCTCGAACCCGGCGGTCGTCCCGGGGATCGACAGGTCGTCGACCGTCAGCGTTCCCTCCCCGTCGTTCCCGACGACGAACCGTTCGGTCGCCGTCTCGCCGACGGTCGCGTCCGCAAACGTGAGCGAGGATTTCGAGACGGTGATGTCTGGCGGTAGCGCCGACCCGTTCAGCGGGACGCCGGCGAGTGGTCGGCCGTCGGAACCGAGTATCTGCAACCGCGCGGACTTGACCCCCGGCGTCGTCGGCGCGAATTCGAGGCCGACGTCGGCGGCCTCTCCCGGCGGAAGCGAGTCGGGTGGCTGGCCGGCGTCGACGGTGAAGGCCGCGGCGTCGGGACCGACGACGTCGTAGCCGGTAATCGCGACCGGGAGCGAGCCGTTGTTCCGGTAGGCGACGCTGAACCCGGTCGACGACCCGACGCCGACGTTCCCGAACTCCGCGCGGTCGGGACTCGTCGTCACGTTCGAGGTCACGCCCGCCCCGTGCAGGTCGACGGTGACCGTCCCCTCGGTCGTGTCGAGGGTCAGCGTCGCCGCGGCGTCGCCGGTCGCCGTCGGCGCGAACGTGACCGGGACGCGTTGGGTCCCGTTGGCGGCGACGGTGAACGCGGTTCGGCCGACGGAGAACGGGGCCGTCTGGCCGGCGAGTCGGACGTCGGTCACCGTCACGGGCCCGGTGCCGTCGTTGCGGACGGCGACGTCGCGAGATAGCTGTGTGCCCGTCCTGGTGGGTCCGAAGTCGTAGCTCTCGGGAGTAACGGTCGGGTCGCCGTCGACGCCGGTCCCCCCGAGAAAGACCGTCGACGGGGCGTTCTCGCTGTCGTTGTGGTCGAGACGAACCTGCGCGCCGAACGACCCCGTCTCCGCCGGGTCGAACGTGACGGTCAGACGCTCGGACTCGCCGGGTGCCAGCACGAACGACGTCGGCGTCACGGCGTAGGCCGTCGCCCCCGGTCCCGTCGTCGACACCGAGGAGACGGACAGCGGTGCCGTGCCCTCGTTGCTGACGGTGACCGTCTTCGACGCGCGGGTGTCGACGTCCACCGCGCCGAACGAGAACGCGGTCCGGGAGAGCGCGACGTCGGGACTGCGTTCGAGCGGCGTCAGGGTCGTCGTCACCGCGGGCGTCGTCGTCGTGGAGGGGGTCGTCGTCGTGGAGGGGGTCGTCGCCGTGGCAGTGGTCGTCGCCGTGGACGTCGAAGTCGGCGTCGACGTGGGTGTGGACGTGGCAGTCGCCGTCGCTGTCGCCGTGGTCTCCTGGCTACTGCCACCGCCACCGCCGCCACCGCCGCCACCGCCGCCGGACTGCGGACGAAGCGTCACGGCCGACTGATCGCCCACCAGCGAGAACTTCGCGACGCCGGTGGCGTTCGTGGAGTCGGTCGTGATTCGTGTTCCGCTGGAATCGACGAGTTCGTAGTCGGTGTTGGCGTCGAGTCCGTAGACGGTCAGCGTACCGATGGCGTCGTTGCCATAGGTGAGGTAGGTGATGGTGCGTGCGCTGCTGTTGGGCTGGGTGTACGCGAACAGCGCGAAGGCGCCGCGGAGTTTGACCTTCGGTTTGTCGCTCGGATCGACCGTCAGGTTCGAGTCGCTGACCGACAGGTCGAGGACGGTGGTGTTGCCGGTCAACAGTCCGTTGAGAACCGTGACGTCGGCAGCCGAATCGGAACTGAGCGTTATTTTGCCGGCGCTCGTGTCGATGACGACGGTGTCGGAGTCGGGGAACATGTTGGACATGTCTACCTTCGACATGTTGCCGGCGGCCAGCGTGACCGTTAGCCCGCTCTCGGAACGGTACGTGGTATTGCCGGCGACGGTGACCGACGACCCGACGACGACGCCGGAAAAGAGCGAACCCACGACGAGCAGACACGCTGTCAGTGCGGCAATCTTGGTATATTCTTCCATCCGTTCTCCCGGGCGCGTTTCGGCCCCCCGTTCGCACGTCCGCCCGAATCCGACTTGCGGACGGCTGGCCGGATTTCGATCCGACTGTTCACGATGCCCTACCATCACAGCGGGACGATAAAACTATGCGGGGTCGTGTCCCGAAGAAAATCGAAGAACGGTCGCTCTCGGGATGGCCCGCGGCCGTGATCGCTCAGGTAAACGTCTCGGTGATCGTCGCGGTTTCGGACGGCGTCTCGGTCGTCTCGTTCACCGCCGTCGTGGTGGGTGGGGTCGTCGGGATTTCGGTCGTCTGAATCGTGGTGGATGGCGTCTCGGTCGTCGCAGGTGGCGTCTCCGTGGTTGCCGGCGGCGTCTCGGTCGTCTCTGGCAGGTTCGACCGTCGTTTGCTACCCCAGGAGACGCCGAGGTCGACGCTCGCACGGTCGGACGTGTTCGTGACGAGCAGGGGCGCTCCGATGACGGACCGTGACGCGTCGGCTCGCCTGATAGCGACGTCCGACGCGGTGAACTCGACGGAGAGACCGTGTATCGACAGGTCCGCCGTGTTCGAGAGGGAACCGTTGGTCGCGTAGTAGATCCAGCGGCCCATATTCGACAGTTCGACGCCGTTGAAGGCGTTGGTACTGGCGTTGATGAGAACGAATCCCGCCGATCGGACGAAGGGACGACTCTGGTTGACGGTCCCGTTGATCGACGAGGAAACGACGGACGTACGGGCGGTGTCGACCAGGCCGATGCCGACCACGCCCGGATCGACGACGGCGAGGCGTTGCACGGAGTTGTCGGTCGAATCGGTGATCGCGACCCCGACGACTCCCGTGTTGCGTACAGTACTGTCCCTGTAGAGACCGTTCGTAACGTCGCTCAACCACAGACCGGCGAATTCGCTATCGGTGACGGTCGTCGAATCGATGCGGGGTCGCGTGACGTCGACCAACTCGACGCCGAACACGTTCCCACCGAACGTCCCGTCGCTGACCTCGACGTCGGTCGCGTCGGCGACCAGCAGTCCCCAGTACCAGTTCGTCGTTCCGACGTCGGTGATCGTGATGTCCGAGACGGTCCCGTTCGGGTCGTGTACGACGATTCCGGCGGTCGCGTTCCCGTTCGGCCGCTGGTTGCGCGCCCGCGCCCAGTCGACGAACGAATCGGGCGTCGACGCCGGTCCGGTGGTCCCGGCGATGGTCTGGCCCTGCCCGTCGAGAGTAACGTCGTCGGCCCGAACGACAAGGCAGGCGTCGACGTCGCCCTGTCGTCCGGTCAGGTTGGTTCCCTGGGTCGCGCCGTCGACGGTGAAGTTCTCGGAGACGACGTATCGACCCGGTTCGTCGATGATCGTACACGAATCGATCCTTTCGACCCCGTCTTGCTGCTGTGCTAGTCCGCCCGTACCGATCGTAGAGAAGGCAACCAGAATCACGACCGCGACCGCGAGCGTCCGACGTGTGGTAGCTGGCATGTGCGGCGGTGCCTAGCACAGCCAACGTCGTTGTTATGACGCGGTTGTCGAGAGTAACGCGATTCAACGACGACTCCCGCCGCGGTAAGGTCGGCCAGTTCGGCCGTGGACGGCGACGAGGGCCGTCTCGAACGACTACCGCGAACCGACCGTTCCATAGGGCCGGCGTCCGTACCCGGCGATATGCAGTCGCTTCGGGACAACGCCTTCGCCGCCGGACCGGTGCTCGCGGCGTCGCTGTGGGGCGGGATGTACGTCGTCAGCAAGTGGGGATTCTCGTCGATACCACCGGTAACGCTCGCGTTCCTCCGGGTCGTTCTCGGCGCGGTCGGACTGTTCGCGGTCGTCCGTCTCACCCGCCCGAAACGGTCGTTCAGCCGAGCGGAGTGGCGGCGATTCGGCGTGCTGGCGGTGCTGGTGGCGCTGACGCTGGTCCCGCAGTTCGTCGGGACGGACCTGACGACCGCCAGTCAGGGGGCGCTGTTGACCGTGCTGACGCCCGTGTTCACGTTCGCGTTCGGTGTCGGCGTCGGCGAGTCCGTCACGGCCCGCAAGGTTGCCGGTATGACCGTCGCGGCGCTGGGAACGGTCGTCGTCGTGGCCGGAACTTACGACCTCGCGACCGTCGACGGCGGAAGCCTCGTCGGCGTTGGCCTGCTCCTAGTTGCCAGCGCGGCCTGGGCGGGGTTCACCGTCGTCGGCAAACCGCTCGTGCGACGGTACTCGGCGCTCGAAGCCGCGACCTACGGGACGGTGCTCGCGATTCCGGTCGTCGGCGTCCTCGTCCCGGTCGAGTTTGCCCTGTCGCCGGCCACGCTGGCGAGCGTTCGCGTGACCCTTCCAGTCGTCGGGGCCGTCCTCTATCTCGGCCTCGGCAGCACGGCGCTGGCGTGGTACGCGTGGTACAAGGGCATGGAAACCGTCGGCGCGAGCACCATCGCGGTCTTCTTTTTCGCCCAACCGGTCGTCGGGACGCTGGCCAGCGCCCTGGTGCTCGGCGAGGCGGTCACGACGGGCTTTCTGGTCGGCGGCGTCGTGATGCTTGCCGGCGTCTACCTGGTGAGTACCGGCCGTGGCGACGACTCGAACCGAACGACTGAGTCGGGGGCGGCCGTCGAGAAGTGATACGGACGGGCTGAATCCGTTCCCGGTGGGTCGCCCTCTATTTCGGCGAATCGCCGTTCCCAACGACGCCAAGCCGTCTGCAAGACGGCGAACCGACGGGCGACTTACACCGACAGCGCGACCACGACGAGCACGACGAGAACGATAGCCGCCGCTACGATGGCGAGCTTCCGGTAATCGCGGTCGGATTCGTCGGGTTCGCTCCGGTCCTGGACGAGGATCGTGTGGCCGCAGTTCTTGCACTTCGAGGGGTTTCGCCGATGCACCGTCCCGCAGTTGTCGCACTTCCACCTGGCCATGACGTGCGTGCTCCTGGCGTATCTCGTCGGCGACTGGACAAAGCGGTTACGTCCGTGAGTGACTTGAGCGCCGTTACTCCATCGTCCCGCCGTATCCTCCATCCCCGTACCCGATCGTTCCGTACTCTACGTCCGGGACGCCGGTCGTGGTCGTCGTGTCAGTCGTGGCCGTCCCGCCGTATCCCACCGTCGTGGTGGTCGTGCCGGTCGGGCTCGTCGTCGTGGTGGTCTCGCCCGGCGTGTCGGTCGGCGTCTCGGAGCCGTCGATCGGGAGGGACTTGCAACCGCTGAGCGTGGCGAGCGTGCAGAGACCGAGGTAGGCGCGGCGACGCATACGCGGGAACTGTATCGGCGAGACAATAAACGATTCGAGACCGTGGACGTGGGTGGATACGTCCCGAGCTTGCGAACGGTAGATCGGCCCGCATTCGCGCTCGATAGATCGGCCCGTGCTCGCGAACCTGCCCGGACCGAGTTCGTCCCGGAGCGACCGCGTCGGACGACGACCCCGACCGAGTGCGACGCGATACGGTTTTTACTCGCGAGCGAGTTAGTCGGTGCATGACCGAGACGTCGGTCGGCGTCGGGTTCGTCGTCGACGGCGACCCGTCCGCCGAACAGCGGGCGGCACGGGAGTGGGCGCGCGAGCAGTCGTTTCGCGTCGAGACCGTCCGGTCGGCTGCGCTAATCGCCGACGACCTCGACGACTTCGATGTGGTGTGGTGGCACCGCGACGCGCCCGCGGACGACGTCGCCGGACCGTTCGTCGACGCCCTCGAATCCTACGCGGTCGGCGGCGGCGGACTGCTCCTCTCTCTCCGCGCGATGGAACTCGTCGACGCCCTCGGCGTCGATCCGGTCGCGCCCGACGCCGTCGGGACCGAGGAAATCGCCGAGCCGACGGGACTCCTCTGGAAACGGCTCCACGACGACCACCCGGCCGTCGCCGCCTTCGACCGTCTCCGGATCCCGCTGTGCGACCGCGGGTCGGTCCCGTTCGCCCGCTACGAGGCCGTCCTCCCGCAAGAGGGCGAAGTGCTGGCCGCCACCGTCCGCGGCGACCGCGATCTGCCCCGGCAGACGTCCGTGGTGTCCTGGCAGGTGGGCAACGGCGCAGTCCTCGGCGTCGGTGCACCCCTGACGTTTCGCGATCCGGCCGGCGAATCCGTCGCAGCCGACCGGTCGGCGTTCGCGCGCGACCTCGTGACCGCGCTGGCCGCGGGTCCCGACGAGCGCTACGCGCGAGCGACGACGGGCGACGACGTCGCTACGATGCGGCGACGGCTCGACGACCGGAATCGACCGGACTACCACGTGACGCCGCCCGCCAACTGGCTGAACGATCCGAACGGCCTCGTCGAGTGGAACGGCCGCTATCACCTCTTCTACCAGTACAATCCCGGCGGGCCGTACCACCACACGATCCACTGGGGGCACGCTGTCAGCGACGACCTCGTCGAGTGGCGGGACGAACCCGTCGCCCTGACCCCGTCGCCGGACGGCCCCGACCGCGACGGCTGCTGGTCGGGCTGTGCGGTCGACGACGACGGCACCCCCACCATCCTCTACACCGGCGGCCGCGACCGGGCGCAGTTGCCCTGTCTGGCCACGACCGACGACTCCGACCTCCGAACCTGGAAGAAACACGCAGACAACCCGGTCATCGAGGAACCTCCGACCGACCTCGACGTCCTCGAAACCGAACACTGGGACGCGGAGTTTCGCGACCACTGCGTGTGGCGCGAGGGCGGCCGCTGGCACCAACTCATCGGCACCGGCGTAGCCGACGTCGGCGGGGCAGTGTTGCTGTACACCTCCGACGACCTCCGCGAGTGGGACTACGAGGGACCCGTCCTCGTCGGCGACTGGGGCGAATCGGGGTCCGTCTGGGAGTGTCCCGAACTGCTCGACCTGGGCGGAAAACACCTGCTGCACGTCTCCAACTACGAGGACGTGATCGGCTTCGTCGGCACCTACGCTGACGGAACCTTCGACGTCGACCGTCGGGTGATCCTCGACCACGGCGACTACTACGCGCCGCAGTCGCTGCGGGACGGCGACCGGTCGCTCACCTGGGGGTGGCTCCCGGAGGCCCGCGACCTGGAGGCGCAGTGGAACGCCGGCTGGTCGGGTGCGATGTCGCTTCCGCGCGTTCTCGACCGCGGGCCCGACGACCGTCTACGCCAGCGCCCCGCCCCCGAACTCGACGCCCTGCGCGAACGGACGCTGGTCGGTGACGCGACGGTGACTCTCGACGACGAGCGCCACGCTCTCGACGCGAGCGGCCGCCGTCTCGAACTGGCGCTCACGGTTGCGCTGGACGACGCCGAGGCGGTCGAACTCGCCGTCCTCGAATCGTCCGACGGCGAGGAACGGACGCCGATCCGCTACACGGCCGACAGCGAGGTCGTCGTCGAACGGGCGGCCGCCAGCCGCGACCCCGAAGCCACCACGGACCCACAGCGGATGCCCGTGACTCCCTACGACGACCCTCTCTCGTTGCGCGCGTTCGTCGACGGGTCCGTCGTCGAACTGTACGCCAACGAACGACACTGCCTCACCAGTCGCGTCTACCCGACCCGGGCGGACAGCGTCGGCGTCTCGTTGACCGCCGAGGGCGGGCGCGCGACCGTCGCCGGCCTGTCGGTCTGGGAACTCGGGTCGGCGTGGGACGCACAGTCGGAGGCGACGGGCCGAAGCCGCGTCTCGCCGGAGCGATAACCGTCGCCGCGCGTTGCGTTTCCCGTCGCGCGTCGCCGCGCGTTGCGTTTCCCGTCGCGTCAATCGCCGTCGTACCGATAGTTGCCGCCCCGCCTGCGAGACACGTCGTCGGTCCGCAGGTGTCGATAGCCCTCGTAGTCGTTCGTGTCGGTGATGGCGTCTTCCCGCTCGAACGTCCGCAACGGCGGCAGCGACTCGTCGCACGTCGGAACCTCCCAGTGATCGAGCGTGCCGAGAATTCGGGTCCGATCGCCCTCGATTCCCAGGCGGATCGTCGGCCCGAGCGTGCCGCCGAACCGTCGCCGCTGTTCGGACTCGGACAGGCGGGCGAGCTCGTCGAGCGTCGCGCCGTCGAAGTCGTAGTAGTTGCAAAACGACTCCACGAGCACCTCCTCGCGGTGGGGAAACGTCATCCACGAGTACGCCTGAAACGGCGCGTTGGCGGGGTTGGTCACGACCAGCCCCGTCTCGTTCAGCGGCCGGTACGGACCGCCCAGCGAGTCCGCGACGAAACCGTACAGCGCGTCGTACCCCGCTAGCTCCGGCGCGAAGGTGTGCATGTGACTCGACACGAACAGGTAGTAGTGCCCGTCCCGGTAGAGGACGTGTGGCCGTTCGAGTTCCTGGTTGACACAGACCGCATCGAGCAGCGGCGGCCGGAGGTCCCACTCGAGCGGATCGCTCGACGGCGAAACCGCGAGGCCGACGCATCCGTTGAACTCCTGTCGGGCCGTGTCGCCGTCGCAGGCGTCGCTTCCCTCCGGGACCGGCGTGTTGGCCTCGAACAGCAGGCAGGTCGTCCCCGTCTCGGGATCCTCGTAGAACCACGGGTCCCGGAACGTGTAGATCATGCCGCGGGACTGCGCTTCGGTCTCGTACCACTCGCCGTCCGGTTCCAGAAGCGTCCGGTGGGTCCAGGGACCCTCGAGATCGAACGCGTCGTCGGTTACCCGCGTGGTCCCGCCCGACGCGGCCGCGATGTGCTGGCTGTAGGTCAACTCGTCTCCCCCTTCGTCGCCGGCGGCCGTGTAGTAGACGTAGACGTCGCCGTCGTCGTACAGTGCCGACCCGGCCCACTGGCGCTGTCCGAGGGTGCCGCCGTCGAAGACCGGACCGCCGGAATGCCACGTGGTCCCGTCCCGGGAGTAGAAGTATTGGATTCGAGCCACGTCGTGGCGCTTGCCGGGCAACAGGTCCGCGGGCGCGGTCAGCGAGAAGACGACTCGCCACCCGTCGACGTCGGCGACGCTGCCGTTGCGGTCCCGCAGCAGCCAGGTGTCCCAGACGTGGACGTCCGCGGCCGGATCCTCGGCCGGCGGGTAGACGATCGGAGCCACCGTCTCGCCGGTGCGTTCGAGTCCCGCCGCCTGGTCGCGGGTCCACTGCGACCGCGGCGGCTCCCCACCGACCGACGGCTCCCCCGGCGCGGGTAGCTCTACCATATGCGCCAATTTATTCTCGGTAGAATAAATCCTTCCACCCAGCGCCGCGACAGCCGTTCGATTTCTACCGCGAGTCGGTGGCCTTCCCCCGCGAGTCGGTGGCCTTCCCCCGCGAGTCGCTACAGTCGTTCGACCGACAGCGTGAGCCCCTCCTCGTCGAGGCCGATACGAAGCTTCCTGAACGCCCGACGGTATTTGGTCGTTCGCTTGCCGTCGTCGCGAACCTCGTAGTGTTCGGCCACCAGCCCGACGTCGCTGAGATGGCCGAGCTTTCGGTAGGTCGTCGACCGCGGGAGATCACAGCTCTCGGCGAGGTCGCTGGCCGTGCACTCCCCGTCGAGCGCGGCCAGTAGCTTCCGGCAGTCGTCGTCCTGCAGGACGTCCACGACCGAGTCGAACGGGTCCGCGTCCAGGGCGTCGGGCGGCCCACGACCCGCCGGCGTCGATGCAGCGTCGTTGGTCCCCATCACCTGCACGTTGCCACTCCGAATCACTGGACCTGGCCCCGAACACGTTCGCACGTCGGGTGATCGGACCGGCACGGGTCCGAAATCGCCACGGTTCCCGTGAGGTTTTGCCTCCGGCGTTCCTACGTCGGCGTATGACCGACGACGAGAACTTCGCCTGGCAGATCGAGTCGCGCCTCACCAGCCACGGCGTCTACGTGACCGACTTCGAGGAACGCGAGGACGGGTATCACGTCCAGTACGAGTCCATGGCCGCCGCCGACGGGGCGATCCCCCACCGCGAACTCGGACGCGTGGTCAACGTCTTCCTCGATGTGCATCCCGACGACTGGTCGGGCGCGCGAATCGACTGCGAGGTGACCGACCTCGACGGAACCGTCCTCGCCGAGTGGCACGTCGAAGCCGACTGGCTCGACGCCCTGACCGACGACGACATCAGCGAGGAGACGTTCTCCGAACGCGTCGTCGACACACTCGTTCGGGTCGAGTGAGCGTTCGAGTCGAACACTGCGGCGACCGGGATTTGAACCAGAGCCAGACGGTCACCCTCGCCCCGCTCGGGTGCTGCGACTGGCAGGGCTCAAATCCCTCAAACCGGGTTCGACTCGTTGACGGATACGTCGCCGAGTACAGAGATGTCGACCGGCAGTACCGCGGCCGCAGGCAGTGAAACCCACGAAAAGCTATTAAACGAAGCCAAGCAGTACCTCGAATTCGAAGAAGGTGCCCAGGTCAACAAGAACAAGCAGGATGGAAACAGTCGGCCGGACGGCTACGTCATCATCGGCGACGACACGCTTCATCTCGAAGCTGAACACTCCACACTCACCAAGCCTGAGAAAGTCTTGACCAACATGGAACGTGCCCAGAGAGAGGACCGGGAATGCATCTTCATCGTCGAAGAAGACCGAGTCGATCGACTGAATGATATACTCGAAGATGTCGACGAAACCCGGTACCGGATCTTGGCGTCGACCGATCTCGGAGTGGTCGAACAATGACCGAAGAAATCGATCTTCGGGAGAAGGATCTCGCTGTCCTTCAGGCCATCGAGAACGGAGCAACCACTACCCATGAACTCAATGAAGTGACGACGCTTACCACTCGGGAGATCAACTACAGCCTTACCGAATACAGTCTGGAAGAACTCGGTCTCGTCGAGATCACCCGTCGAGATGGCCGGGAAAAACGAGAGATCGATGGCCACGAGCAGAGTGTCTGGAGGTCCAAACAATTTCGGCTCACCGACAAAGCACACCAGGTACTCGCCCAGCAAGAAGCTGGGAAAAGTGAGCGGTATGAGGACTTGAGTAAACGTGAACTCATCGAACGAGTCGACGAACTCGAAACCCGCCTCGACCGGTTGGAAACCGTGTTCAAAGACTTCCGAACCAAAGTCATGAAACAACTCAACTGACACAAATTGACTGAACGACCATCCCCTATCCATAGTACACCAGAACCGGTCACTGACGTTGGAAGTCCACCATTTATGTATGGGCTGTGAGACCGTCCGGTTGGACTCATATGATGCCAGTTTTCAACAGAATCCATCGGGGACGAGTTTCAATCAGTGGTGAGACTGTATGGCGACGGTAGATCGTCCGTCGACGCATCGAGGTGAGTTATCAGTCCTGGTTGAGGCGGCGGGTTCGAAATTCGTGGCGGCAGTTGCTCTCATCACACTGGGGGCACCTATCGTCGCGTACCTTTCAGGTGATCCACGGGTCCTTTTCTACGTCCATATCGGGTTAGGTGCGTTCTGGTTCGGCTTGGACTTCTTCTTCAAGTTCGTGTTAGGTCCGGCACTTGATGCCGCGTCGGACGATGCATCTAACGGTGTTAACCAGCATCTGGTTCCGAAGATGGTCGCGGTTGCGGAACCGTTGAGTGTCGGTGTCATCGGCTCAGGTATCGCCTTGGCGGGTATGATGGGTTACTGGGATAGCCCCACGCTTTGGCTCTGGGCCGCACTCGGCATCGGAACACTCATGCTGTTGATCGGGTTCGGACCTCTCCACATCATCACTACACGCATGGCCGTCGAATTTTCATTGCCGGACCCTGATCAAGAACGGCTCGACCAACTGTTTGGGAAAGCCATGCAGTGGGGCTTGCTTCAAACAGTGCTGATGCTTGCAATCATCGCCGCAATGACCGGCCTCCGCTGGGGTATCTAGTAGATCACGCCTATATCTGTTTAAAACAGCAGTGGGATAGCCCGTTGCACGGTTTCGAAATTAGCTCAGAAACATCAGAGTT
>JBDGSB010000090.1:0-18484 GCA_042217765.1 Haloarculaceae archaeon
CACTGCTCCGGGTCGACGACGTCCACCAGTCCTACGAGGACGAGGAGGTGCTGAAAGGCATCAGTTTCGAGATGGACCGTGGGGACGTGGACGTCCTGGTCGGCCCCTCCGGCAGCGGCAAGTCCACGATGCTCCGGTGTATCAACCGCCTCACGGAGATCGACTCGGGCGCGATATACCTAGACGGCGTGGAGGTGACCGCGCCCGACGCCAACGTCAACGAACTCCGCCGGCAGGTCGGCATGGTCTTTCAGGACTTCAACCTCTTTGCGCACCTCACCGCCCGGAAGAACGTGACCCTCGGACTCCGCAAGGTCAAGGGAATGAGCAAATCGGAGGCCAACGAGGTCGCCGCCCAGCAACTCGAACGGGTGGGGCTGGCAGCCCAGGCCGAGTCGTATCCGGCCGAACTCTCCGGCGGGCAGAAACAGCGGGTCGGTATCGCGCGCGCTCGCGATGGACCCGAAACTGATGCTGTTCGACGAACCCACGAGCGCGCTCGATCCGGAACTGGTCGGCGAGGTCGTCGAAGTGATGCGCGACCTGGCCGACGGCGGCATGACGATGCTCGTGGTCAGCCACGAGATGGGATTCGTCCGCTCGGCGGCGACGGACATGCTAGTGCTGGACGATGGGCGCATCGTCGAACGCGGCGATCCCGAGACACTGTTCGAGAACCCCCAGCACGAACGAACCCGGTCGTTCCTCCAGGGACTGACGACCGTCCACGGAGGCCAGGCATGACGGCGCGGAACCGGGCGGCCAGCGGCGTGCATCGAACGGAGTCCGCGGCATGAGCGAGAGCCAGGAGACCGTCCGCGGTGCGCGCATCGGCACCACGCTTCCCGGCTGGCGGCGCGTCGTCGGCGGCGCCGCGCTAGTGGCCTTCTGGGGCTGGCTGCTCGTACGCTGGTTCAACGACTGGGTGCTGAACGCGGGCTTTCGACCCGCTGACCGCCAGCCGTTCCTGCCGGTCGCACCCTTCGAGTCGGCGGCGGCGGCACTGCATTCGCTGGCGGCGTCGCTGGGGGTACTCGGCGTGCCGTTGTCGTGGCTCGCCGGCGCGTTCGCGTTCGTCGCGGGAGCGATTCCGTCGCTGCCGGCGCTGGCGGCCGGCGTCTGGCTCACGCTCGTGCTGACCGCAAGCAGCATCGTCTTCGGGTTCGTCATCGCGGTCCCGTTGAGCGTCGCGCGCGTCTACGGCGGCCGGGGCACACGCTGGCTCGCGCTGTCGTACACGGAACTCATCCGCGGGACGCCGTTGCTCGCACAGCTGTTCGTGCTGTACTTCGGGACCGGTCTGAGCGGCGTCATCCGCGGCCTCCCGATGGTCGGGACGGGAATCGTCCCCGATCAGGCCATCTGGGTCGCCATCGTCGGTTTCACGATCAACAGCTCCGCCTACCAGGCCGAGTACATCCGGTCGGCGCTTCTGTCCGTCGAATCCGGCCAGCTCACCGCCGCGCGTTCCATCGGCCTCTCGCAGTTAGCGGGCATCCGGTACGTGGTCCTCCCGCAGGGACTGCGCTATGCCATTCCCGGCTGGTCGAACGAACTCGTCTACCTCATCAAGTACTCCTCGCTGGCGACGTTCATCACCGTCCGCGAACTCTTCGGACAGGCCGAGGCCATCGCCAACAACACCTACCGATTTACCGAACTGTTCGTCACGGCCGGCCTGTTCTACCTGGCGCTGGTGCTGTCGGCCTCGCTAGTGATGAGTTACGTGGAGGAGTACACGGCCGTCCCCGGTATCGGCGGGCGCGAGCGGTGACTCCCGTCCCGTCTCGTCCCGTCTCGTCCCGTCCACCCGATTCACAGAATTCGCTTTCCGAGCGCGCTGGCGGCCAGTTCGACCGCGAGTTCGGCGGTCTCGTTGCGGTCGTCGAGGATGGGATTCACTTCGACCAGTTCCATCGAGCGCAGGAGGTTGCCGTCGGCGGCCTCGTTCCGGCGGGCGATCATCTCCATCGCGAAGTGTGCCTCCCGGTAGGAGACGCCGCCGCGGACGGGCGTCCCGACGCCGGGTGCCTCCGTCGGGTCGAGCCAGTCCATATCGAGGCTGACGTGCAGGCCGTCGACGCCGTCGGTGGCGACGGCTAACGCGTCCTCGACGACGGCCGCGATGCCGTGTTCGTCGACGTCGGTCATCGTGTAGGCCGCGACGTCGCTGTCGCGAATCGCCGCCCGCTCTTCCGGATCGAGGTTGCGGAGACCGACGAGCGCGACGTTCTCGGCGTCGAGCCCGGGCGCGACGGCCCACTCCTGGCCGGCGAACTGGCCCTGGCCGAGCAGCGCCGCCACCGACATCCCGTGGACGTTGCCGCTGGGCGTCGTCTCCGGGGTGTTGAAGTCGCCGTGGGCGTCGAACCACACCACTCCGAGCGACGCCTCACGGGCGCTGCCGCCGACTGTGCCGATGGCGATGGAGTGGTCGCCGCCCAGCACGAGCGGGAACTCCCTGCCGACGACGGCGTCGGCGACCTGCTTGCGGAGGCGTTCACAGACTGTGCGCGTCTCCGCGAGGTACTTCGCGCGGCCGCGTTCGAGCGCGCCCGCGTCCGGGTCGCTGTGCTCCGGTCGCGGAACGGCGACGTCGCCGGCGTCGGTGCAGTCGTAGCCGAGTCCCGCCAGTTGGGGCGCGAGGTCGGCGTAGCGAATCGCCGACGGCCCCATGTCGACGCCGCGGCGGTCGGCTCCAAGGTCCATCGGAACGCCGACGATGCGTACTGCGTCGGGCATCGACGTCACTTCGTCCGGGAGGCGGTAAAAACTCTCGGCGGGTACGGACGGTCGTTGCGATGCGGGGTCGCCGAACCTGTGAGAGCGACCCCAATTCGTATCACGCGATGTCGCGGCTGGTGTCGACGGCGACCCGCTCGACGAGGTCGAGTTTGATGACGTCGTTGGGGGCCTGGCCGCCCCGGAACTTCGGGATTGCGAGGCGGTTCTCGACCTCGTCGCCGGAAATCGTCGTGTCGAGTTCGAACACCACGTCGGCGAAGTGCTCGGTCGTGTCCCGCAGCGGCGGAACCTCACGGCCGTCGAGACAGTGCAGGATCGCCAGGCTCCGGGTGTTGACGATGTGGTTCTGCAGGTCGTTCATGAACGACCGGAAGCGCGACGGCGGTTCCTGCTCTTCGAGGACGTCGAGCGGGTCGATGATGAGGTTGGAACTCTCCGGGAGGGCGCTCACGAGCTTGCCGGCGTTGTCGAGCGGCGCTTCCCCGGAGATGTGCCTGACGGTCGGGTCGCCGGTGGGGGCGGGCGTCTGTTCGATGCTGGCAGTGATCGCCTCGGCGGTGCGGCCCAGCGAGAGGTACAGCGTGCCGCGAGTGGCCGTCAATTCGTATAGAAATAGCTCGGCCTGGCTGGCGGGACCCGCACAGAGCGCGACGATGCTTCCCTCCGGAATCCCGCCCCCAAGTTTTCGGTCGAGAACGTCGATCCCCGTCCGGAGGCGATTGGCCATCCACTCGTATCCAGGATGTCCAGCGGATTAAACGTTCTGGCCTTGGAGGTGTGACACGACGCGATCGTAGGCCTGCCGTACTGCGGTTTCCGACAGAACCCCCGCTTCGACTGGAGGTGTCGCCGCGACGCAGGGACAGTCTAGCAGGTCTTCGAGGGGCAGACGTTCGGTCGAGCGCGTGAGCACGGCACCGACCGGGGGCGCATCGAGGGCTCGGGCCATCGCCGCGGTCTTCGCGGCGTCTTCGAGGCTCTGTCGATCCGGTGTCGTGACGACGAGCGACCGATCGGCGACGCGGAGGACGTCACCGACTGCGGCCGATGCACCCGCGGGACAGTCGACCAGGATCGGGTCGTCGCCGCCGAGCCGTTCGAGCGCCGGTCCGGCGGTCGCGGCCGTCCCGGCGGGGACGACGCGGACGCCGGGGACGCGGTTCCCCCGATGGACCCCGCGCTCGGTTCGACCGTTCGCTACGGCGCCCAATCCCGGTTCGAGCGGCGCGTCGGCGACGACGTGCAGGTCGGGCATGTCACAGTCGGCGTCGACGACGACCGGATTCGTCCCGCGGGACGCGAGTTCCCGAGCGAGTCCGACGGTGGTCGTGGTCTTGCCGCTGCCGCCTTTCCCTCCGGCGATTGCCAGCATGGTCGACGTGGTCGCGGCTTCCGGTTTGAACGTTCGGGTCGTGCCGGGAGATTCAAGAGCGTCCGGGTCGGGGATGTACTCGATGCGTCACGACCACATTATCAGCGCGAAACAGCTCTCCCGCCAGGACGTCGAGGAGGTGCTAGACCACGCGGCCGAGATGGCCAGCGATCCCGCGGCCGTCCGGAACCGTCACGCCGGGAAGCTTCTCGGACTCCTCTTTTTCGAGCCGAGCACGCGGACGAAGATGAGCTTCACCGCGGCGATGAAACGGCTCGGGGGGAACGTCGTCGACATGGGGTCCGTCGAGTCCTCGAGCGTCAAGAAAGGCGAGAGTCTGGCGGACACGGTGCGGGTCGTGGAGGGCTACGCCGACGCGCTCGTGATGCGCCACCCCAGCGAGGGGTCGGCGAAGATGGCCAGCGAGTTCGTCGACGTCCCGCTGGTCAACGGCGGCGACGGGGCGGGCCAACACCCCACGCAGACGCTGCTCGACCTCTACACGATACGGGAGAACGCCGGGCTGGACGATTTGACCATCGGCATCATGGGCGATCTGAAATACGGTCGGACGGTCCACTCGCTGGCGCACGCGCTGACGAACTTCGACGCCCAGCAGCACTTCGTCAGTCCGGAGAGCCTGCAACTCCCCCGAAGCGTCCGCTACGACCTCCACGAAGCCGGCGCGTCGATCAAGGAACACACGGACCTCGACGTCGTGTTACCGGAACTGGACGTGCTGTACGTGACACGAATTCAACGCGAGCGCTTTCCCGACGAGAGCGAGTACCGCGAGGTCGCCGGCGAGTACCAGATCGACCGGGAGACGCTCACGTCGGCCGACGACGACCTGACGGTCATGCACCCGCTGCCGCGGGTGGACGAGATCGACTACGACCTCGATGACACCGACCACGCGAAGTACTTCCAGCAGGCCCACAACGGCGTCCCGGTCCGGATGGCACTGCTCGACCTGCTGCTCGGAGGTGACTCATGAGCGACGACCAGCAACTGCGCGTCAGCAAGATCCGCAACGGCACCGTCATCGACCACATCACGGCCGGCCAGGCGCTGAACGTCCTCGCCATCATCGGCATCGACGGCACCGGCGGCGAGGAGGTCAGCGTCGGCATGAACGTCCCCAGCGACCGCCTCGGCCGCAAGGACATCGTCAAGGTCGAGGGCCGCGAACTCAGCCAGAACGAGGTCGACGTCCTGTCGCTCATCGCGGCGGCGGCGACCATCAACATCGTCCGCGACTACGAGGTGATCGAGAAACACCGCGTCGAACCCCCTGCGGAGGTCGTCGGCGTGCTGTCGTGTCCGAACCACAACTGTATCACCACCGACTCCGAACCCGTCGACTCCCGGTTCGAGGTACTCGAAGACGGGGTACGCTGTACCTACTGCGACACCATCATCCGCGAGGACATCGCCGAACACATCGTCGCGTCGTGAGACCGCTCCGGCCGACGTCGAACCCGCCTCCGTGGCCCTCTGTCGACGGCTTCGGCTTCAGCATCGGTCTACCGGTTGCTTTGAGGCGGTACGCATCGCCTACGCTCGAACCACGAGCGTTCGGTCGCGAATTACTTTACGCGAACCCGTGCTGTGATCGAGCGATGGCGTCGATCAAGAAATCACTGCTGATCATCGCACTCCTGAGCATCGTGGCGGTCACCGCAAAGCGCGCGTTCGGCGGGTCCGAGGTCCCGATGGACGCGGGGGAGTGAACGGCGAGCGGTCGAAGCCGGAACACGGCCGGCCGATTCGGGAAGCCCTTTTGCCGTCGGTAGCCAACGACGGGGCATGTACGGCGTCGTCACGCGCAACGAACCGGAACTAGAGTGGTCGGAGTTCGACCGCGGCTTCTACGAGGTCAAGGACGTGACCGGCCGCACGACGACCCCCGTCGAGACGGGCGTCAACATGGTCTCCTGTTTCGGCGACAACCGGACCGCCGAGGAACACCCCGAGATGGTCCCCGTCAGCGAGGACGGCGAGCGCGCCACCCGCGAGCGGCCGTACTTCGACTGGGCGTACGTCTGTCCCACCCGCCGGGAGTATCGCGAGGCGGTACTGGACCTGATCGCGGAGGCGGCCGAGACGAACCCGGACGTCCGACTGGACGACGTCGGCTTCCCGCGCGGGGAGTACTGTCACTGCGACGCCTGCGAGGCCGCCTTCGCGGAAAGCGAGTCCGACGACTGGCGAACCTGGCGTGCGAGCGTCATCACCGACTTCGTCGCGGCGGCGCGCGAGCGTGTCCCCGGCCGCCTGTACATGACCCTCTATCCCGACCCCTATCCCGGCCATCTGGACGAGCGGGCCGGCATCGACCTGGAGGCCGTTTCACAGTACGTCGACGAGTTCGTCGTGCCGCTGTACGACCTCGACTACGGGACGACCTACTGGCTCGAAGTGCTGGCGACGGGCTTCAGAGACGCGCTGTCGGCCCCGTTCAGCGTCGAACTGTACGCCGTCGACGTCGACGTCGACGACCTCGCGAACGCCACGGAGGTCGCCGCCGAGTACGCCGAGTCCGTGCTGTACGGCTACGACGCCAGCAACGGGCGGGCGACGATCCGGCGTATGGAGGCCGACCGACGCGACGGGGCGTCGTTCGGACCGGACGACGCGTGAGGGACGCGCGTTACTCGAATCGCTGGCTGTGCCACCGCAACAGGTGCTCGCGGTCGCGCGTGTCTTTCGGGAGCGTCTCGAACCAGTGGGCGTCGGTTATCTCGCCGTCGGGGTCGGCGACGGTGACGTCCGTGTCGGTCGCCTCCCCCTCGTAGATGGGGAGTACGCCCCACGTGTGGTGATCGTCGCAGTGAAAATCCACGCGCGCGAGGATGCCGAGTCCCTCGTACTCGGCGTCGATACCGGCCTCCTCGTGGAGTTCGCGGTTAGCACCCTCCCGGAACGTCTCGCCGTCGTCGACCTCGCCGCCCGGGAGCACCCACATGTCGACGTCGGCGTGGCGCACTAGCAAGAGCCGTCCGTCGGGCCGGTACGCCAGCGTGTGCGATCCGTAGGGGAGCCCGTTCTCTCGGATGCGGCCGGCGACAGTCCGAAACCGCGATCGAGACACCGAACGGTCGATGGTGAACTCCATGTACCCGTCGTGGGTCTCGGCGAGGCGGTGGTAGGTCCTCTCGGCCCGTTGGGCGGCTTCGTCGGCGAGATACCACAGGTCGTCGACGGTCGTCATGTGCCCGCCGGTTCGGAGGGAGGGAGGGAGCAATAGCGCAGCGAATCCACTCGATGCGTCCGTTCGCCGGTCATACAGGACGATTCGTGCGAGGATACAATAAGTGTTCGACCCGGGGCGTCACCGGACGGTCGGGGCCGACGACCGGCCGTCCGAATCGACCGGGGCGAATCAGTCCCTTTTTGTCGAGTCGTCCAGTACCCGCGGCCATGACGTTCGAAGAGGACGATACCGTCATCCTGCACGACGAGCACAGCGAGTTCGACGGCGAGGAAGGCACCATCACACAGGTGATGGAGACGATGTTCGGCGACGCGACCTACACCGTCAGTTTCGAGGACGGCCAGGAGACCGGCGTCCCCGAGGACGCGCTCGAAGCGTCCGAGTGAGCCAACGGCGATGTCGTCGGTTCCGTTCCACTACGTCGACCTGCGAACCTTCTGCTACGGCACCGAGGACGAAAAGCGGGTCGAAACCGCGCTGCGGACGTACCTCCCCGAGGACGCCGAAATCGAACGCGCCGTCTCGGAGGGCCACTACGGCGACCGCATCGTGGTCCTGTCGGCGCGCGTCGAGAACGCCGACGACGTCCGGTACGTCCTCTCGCGAGTGAGCGAACTCGACGCGACCGGCGACCTGCGTGCGGAACTCGACGACCGCATCGACGACAACTGCGCGTTCTACCTGACGCTCGACAAACAGGCGGCGTTTCGCGGCGAGGTCGCCCGCGGCGAGGGCATCACGCTCCGGGCGAAAGTCGAGGCGTATCCGGCCAAACGCGAGACCGCCGTCGCGAACGCCCGCGAGGCGCTGGAGTCGCTGTGATGTACGAGGCGGTCCACGCCCGACCGGACGGCGACAGCACGGTCGCCCGCCAGGCCCTGACCGCCGCGGAGTACGGCTTCGAGGGACTCGTCGTCCGCAACCACGGCGACAGTCCGGCGACCTACGATCGCGAGCGAATCGCCGACACCTACGGGATCGACGTCGTCGACGGCGTCGAGATACGGACCGACGACCGGTCGCGAGCGGCCGGTTTCGTCGGGTCCCACCGCGACGACCGAACGATCGTGATCGTCCACGGTGGCGACGTCGACATCAACCGCTTCGCGGTCGAACAGCCCGCCGTCGACGTGCTCGCACATCCGATGGCGGACGACGGCGACCTCGACCACGTGATGGCGAAGGCCGCCGCCGACAACGGCGTCCGGATCGAGGTGTCGCTCCGCCCGGTCCTCCGGGAGGACGGCGGCTCCCGCGTCCGCGCGCTCGCGTCGCTCCGGAAACTCCGGGACCTGCTCGACCACTACGACGCTCCCTTCGTCGTCAGTGCCGACCCGCACAGCCACCTCCAACTGCGCGCCCCGCGGGAACTGCGCGCCCTCGGGACCGTCGCCGGGTTCTCCCCGGAGGAAATCGAAGCGGGACTACACGAGTGGGGCCGTCTCGTGGAGCGCAACCGCGCGCGCAACTCGGCGGCGTTCGTCGAACCCGGCGTCTGGCACGGACGGCCCGATCACCTGGCGTCGACGGATCGGGATGACGGAGGGGATGGCGGCCGGAACGACGATGGAGCCGACAGCCGGTCTAACGACCGGGACGACGGAGGGTCTAACGGCCGGGACGACAACCGAACCCGATAGCGCACCGACGGAGGACATCGTGTGACGGGGTAACGGCGTAGTCGCTACCACGCGACGGCGCTCGAAATACCGGGGCCGTCCGGGGCCCGAACGGATTCGGCCGGTGTCCAGACCCCTGAGAAGCCGGTGGGGTTTAGAAGAGCCTAAACTTCGAACCGTCGGACGCAATGAGAGTGACCAGACCGACGCTGGCGAAGGTGCTCGCCGTCGTCTTCGTCGCCAATCTCGTGGTGATGGGCGGCGGCGCGTACCTCGCCTACCAGGAGGCACCGCCGATACCGAAGCAGGTCGTCGGCCCCGACGGGGAGACCGTCGCGACGGCGGCGGACATCCAGGCCGGCAAAGAACAGTTCCAGCGCAACGGCCTGATGGACCAGGGGTCGATACTCGGCAACGGCGCGTACTTCGGCGCGGACTACACTGCCGACGCGCTGTCACGGGTGACCCGCTACACGCGCGAGTACTACGCGAACGAGCGCTACGACACGTCCTACGAGTCGCTGACCGCGACCCAGCGAAGCGTGGTCGACGGCCTGGCCGAACGGGACCTCGACGCCGACGGCGGGGGCGGAGACGTGATTCACCTCTCGCCGGCCGAGTACTACGCCTACCGGCAGGTGCGCGACGACTACGCCGCGAAGTACCACGGCGGCGCGCCGGACCACGGCGTTCCCGCGGGCATGATCGAAAGCGAGGCCGGCGCGAAGCACTTCGCGGACTTCGCGCTGTGGACGGCGTGGTTCGCCCACGCCGAGCGGCCGGGTAGCAGCCACTCCTACACCAACGACTGGCCGTACGTGCCCGGTTCCGGTAACGCCCCGCCGACCAGCGCGATGACCTGGAGCGTCGTCGCGATGGTCCTGCTGGTCGCGGGGGCCGGCGTCGGCGTCTGGCTGTACAACAGTATCGACCTGCCCGAACCGTCCGTCGAGGGCGTCACCGTTCCGGAACCGGGCGAGTTCGACCTGTTCCCGAGCCAGCGGGCCGCGATTCGCTTCCTGCCCGTCGCGGCGCTGCTGTTCGTCGCCCAGGTCCTCCTGGGCGGCCTGCTGGCGCACTACTACATCGAGCGGTCCGGTTTCTTCGGCCTCGGGAAGCTACTGGGCGTGAACGCGATCCAGTGGCTGCCGTTCGCGATGGGCAAGACCTGGCACATCGACCTCGGCGTGCTGTGGATCGCCACGCTGTGGCTCGGCGCGGGGCTGTTCCTGCCGCCGCTTTTGACCCGTCGGGAGCCTTCGAAGCAGGCGACGTACGTCAACGTGCTGTTGGGCGCGCTCGTCGTCGTCGCCGTCGGCGGCCTGGCGGGCGTCTGGCTGGGCGCACAGGGCGTCTTCGACGGCAAATTCTGGTGGATCGTCGGCAACGAGGGGTTAGAATACCTCGAAGTCGGCCGCCTCTGGCAGGTCGGCCTCCTCGCGGGCTTTCTGGGGTGGGCCGTGCTGACCGCCCGCGGGTTCAAGCCCCTGCTCGACCGCGAGAAACCCTACGGCCTGGCCCATCTCATCCTCTACGCCGGCGGGTCCATCGCCCTGCTGTTCTGTGCGGGCCTGCTGTACACCCCCAAGACCAACATCGCCGTCACGGAGTTCTGGCGCTGGTGGGTCGTCCACATGTGGGTCGAGGGGGCCTTCGAGTTCTTCATCGTCGCCATCGTCGCGGTGACGCTCGTGAGCATGAACCTCCTGCAGCGCCGCAGCGCCGAGAAGGCCGTCATGGTCGAGGCGCTGCTAGTGATGGGAACCGGCATCGTCGGCGTCTCCCATCACTACTGGTGGATCGGCATGCCCGACCTCTGGGTGCCCATCGGGAGTTCCTTCTCGACGCTCGAACTAGTGCCGCTCGTGTTCATCCTCTACGAGGCGTTCGGCGAGTACCGGGCGATGAAAGCCGGCGGCGAGCGCTTCCCCTACCGGCTGGCGTTCATGTTCATCATCGCCTCCGGGCTGTGGAACTTCGTCGGCGCGGGCGTGCTCGGGTTCTTCATCAACCTCCCGCTAGTGAACTACTACGAGCACGGTACCTACCTCACCGTCGGCCACGCCCACGCCGCGATGTTCGGTGCGTTCGGCTTCCTCGCGCTGGGCATGGCCGTCTACATGCTCCAGGTGTCGGTCAAGCCCTCCCGGTGGGACGACACCAACCTCCGGCGCGCGTTCTGGCTGTGGAACGTCGGACTGGCCGTGATGGTCGCCGTCTCCGTTCTCCCCGTTGGCTTCCTCCAGCTAGAAGCCGCCTACACCCACGGATACGACTTCGCGCGGAGCCTGGCCTTCTACGATCAGCCCCTCGTCCAGGCGCTGTTCTGGGCGCGGATGCCCGGCGACGCGATGATCATCCTGGGCACGCTGCTGTTCGCCGGCGACGTGATCGCGAAGTTCCGGCACCTCCGCACGCCGACGTCGGAACCGACCGACGACCGCGGTCCCGTTCCCTCCGTCGGCGTGGCCGACGACGACTGATCGGTCTCTCTCCGTCGGCGTGGCCGACGACGATTGGTCGACTCCAGTCCGACGGCGTGACCGGCGACGACTGGTCGACTCCAGTCCGTCACCGCTCCGACGAAGAGTAAACCCTACGTTCGAACCGCCGTAACCGATCGACCGGGTCCCAGTATGAGTCCGCCGTTTCTCCACGCGCCGTACAGGTACGTCCTGTATGCCGCCTACGCCGTGTGGGCGGTCCCGGAGGTCGTCGACGCGGTGCGCCGCGAGGCCGCCGACGGTCCCGACTTCGACGCGCACTCGAAGCACGTGCTCTACGTGACGATCGGCGTCGCCGTCGCCGTGGCGATCGAACTCGGACTCGTCGCGCCCGCCTGGGCGACGTTCGGCGTTCTGGCCGTGCCGCTGTTCTGGCTCGGCGTGGGGCTAGTGCTTCTCGGCGTCGGCGTACGCTGGTACAGCGTCGCCGTCCTCGCCGACGCCTTCTCGCGGTCAGTGACCGTCACCGAGTCGCAGGGCGTCGTCCGGACGGGACCGTACGCGGTCGTCCGCCACCCGAGTTACACCGGTAGCCTGCTCACGTTCGCCGGCCTCGGATTCGCGCTGGGGACGTGGGTCGGCCTGCTCGTCGCTCTGGGGCTCGTCACCGCCGGATACGGCTACCGAATCCGAATCGAGGAACGCGTGCTCCGCCGGGAACTCGACGGCTACGCCGACTACTGTGCGGACACCCCGTATCGACTCGTCCCCGGAATGTACTAACCGTCTCGCCGTCTCGTTGCCACTCCTCCACGCTGTGGTTTTATACGACGACAGAATATTTGAATACACGAGAATGGAGTGGCAACATACTCCGTACACCGTCCCACTGCTCGCCACCGCAGCGGTTGCGCTCGCGGTCGTCGTCCCCGTCTGGCGAACCCGAACCCGCCGCGGATCGACGTTCCTGGCGGCGTTTCTGCTCTCCGGGAGCGTGCTCTGTCTCGCGCACGCACTCAGGTTCGCCAGCACGACGCTGGGTGCCAAACTCGTCTGGCACGACGCCGTGTTTCTCGGAGCCACGGCAGCGCCGGCGTCGCTGTTCCTGCTCGTCGCGGAGATTACGGGCCACCAGCAGTGGGTTCGGCGGCGTCGCATCGTTGCTCTGGTCACCATCGAGGGACTCCTGAACCTCGGCGTCTGGTTGCATCCCTATCACGGATTGTTGCGGACCGATCCGAAGCTAGTGCCGACCGGAGGGTACGTCACGATGACGTTCGGACTGGGGCCGTACTACTACGTCGTCGTCGCGGTCCAGTACGTCCTGCTGCTCGCGACGACCTACTGGCTCGTCGAGGAGTTGTGGCAGGCACACGCGAGCGGCGACGGGACCCACGTCCGACAGGTCGCGCTCGTGACGCTCGCGATGGCGTTCCCGTGGGCCGGAAACGTCCTGTTCGTCACCGGAGGGAGCGACCTCGATCTGACGCCGTTCGGCGTCGCAGCAACCGGCGTCCTCGTCGCGATAGCCCTGTATCGCTATCGGTTCCTGGACGTCTTGCCCGTCGCCCGGAGCGTCGTCGTCGAGAACATCGACAACGGCGTCGTCGTGCTCGACGGCGACGACACGGTCGTGGACGCCAATCGCTGTGCCCGGGCGATTCTCGAAGACGACGACCCCGTTGGACGACCCGTCGAGGACGCCTTCGACGACGTGCCGTCGCCGCTCGTGACGGTCGAGCAACCCGGCGACGCGCGGGACCTGGTCTCGATTCGCCGGAACGGTGACGACAGACACTACGAGGTCAAAGCGTCCGTGATAACCGATTCGTTCGACAACGTCGTCGGGAGGGCGATCGTTTTCGACGACATCACGAAGCAGGTCGAGCGTCGGCAGGCGCTACAGGCCCGCGAAGAGGAACTCGATCTGACGCGACAGGTCCTCTCGCGCGTACTCCGGCACAACGTCCGGAACGAACTGCAGGTCGTCAAGGCACAGAACGAAATTCTCCTCGAAGAACTCGACGGCGACTGCCGGGAGCGAGCGCGACGCGCCGTAGCGGTCGTCGACGACCTCGTCGCCCTCAGCGCGAAAGCCCGAGAGATCGACCGGGTCCTGACCTACGACAGGACGCCGCGTCCGGTCGACGTCGGCACGCTGCTCGAAGACGTCGTCGAGGCCCATCGCGAGCGATTTCCGAACGTGTCCTTCGAGTGCCGGACCGACGACGTCGTCGTGGAGACGACGCCGGCCATCGAACTCCTGTTCGAGAACCTGATCGAGAACGCCGCGGAGCACAACACGTCCGACGCGCCGTCGGTGACCGTGTCGGTCGAGGAGGTTCCCGCCGGAGCGGCGGTGACGATTCGCGACGACGGGCCGGGAATCCCGGACGAAGAACTGGCAGTGCTCGAACGCGGCGAGGAGACGGACCTGCACCACGGGAGTTCCCTCGGCCTGTGGATCGTCGAGTGGCTCGTAGAGAGCTCGGACGCGTCGATCCGGTTCGACACCGGCCCCGAGGGAACGACCGTCACCGTCCACTTGCCGACGTGATTATGCGGGTTCGATCCCGAGGTTCGTATATGTCTCCGAAACGCACGGATAAGCGCCCGCGACTGCGGTCGGTGCAGGCGTTCGACGGCGGCTTTAGCTGGCGCGCGTTCCCGAACGAACGGATGCAGCGTACCAGCCACGCGCTCGCGACCGACGACGGCGTGTGGCTCGTCGATCCCGTGGACGCCGAGGGACTCGACGACCGCCTGTCGGAACTGGGATCGGTGGCGGGCGTCGTCGTGTTGCTCGACCGTCACACGCGCGACGCCGGGGTCATCGCGACCCGCCACGGCGTCTCGGTGTCCGTTCCGACGTGGATGACCGGCGTCGAGCACAAGGTCGACGCTCCCGTCGTGGACGTCGGCGAGACGCTCGGCGAATCGTCCGTCGAGGTCCACAAACTCCTGGACAGGCCGTTCTGGCAGGAGGCGATCCTGGTCGACGATCCGGCGTCGATCCTGGTCGTGCCCGAAGCCGTGGGGACGGTCTCGTTCTTCCGGGTCGGGACCGAGCGGGTCGGCGTCCACCCCGTCCTTCGGTTGACGCCGCCACGCAAACTCTCGACGTGGATGCCCGACCACCTGCTGGTCGGCCACGGCGAGAGCGTCCACGACGACGCGACGACGGCGCTGCACGACGCTCTCGCGGGTTCTCGACGACGTGCGTTACAGTTGTACGCGAAGGACCTGGCGGCGTTTTTCGGGTAGTCGGTCGTCGATGGTGCCGTCGGCAACGCCGTTATGACCCTCGCCCGCCAACACGCGATCGTGGTATACGTCACCCGGGGCCTGCTAGAGACGCTGTTGCGACTCGCCAGCGAGCGCGAACCCAACGACGTCACGATCTCGCTGTCGGTGACGCCCGCGGGCGACATTCCCGACCTCGACCGGGACCTCGACGACGACGTCTCCGTGTTCACCCACTTCTACTTGCCTGCCGCCGGGGAAGCGGTGAGTGCCGTCTTCGGCATGGACATCGGCACGCCGGTCGGCCAGACCCAGGGGCGGTTCGTCTCGCACCCGAAGGGCGGCCTCGACGTCTCGGTACGCGACGACCTCCACGCCGTAGTATTCGTTGCCGTGCCGCCGTGGGACCGCGAGAGCGTCGCCGCCTTCGACCGCAGCGGCCGCCGGCAGACGCTCGACGTGCTCGACGTCGAACCGCCCCAGGAATCGGCGTCGCTGTAACGGGTGGGGTCGGCGGCGCTGTAACGGTGCAATCGACGGCGGCCGTGGTGACAGGTGCAATCGACGGCGGCCGCGGTGGTCGGCCGAAGTTTCGACGGAGGTCCGAACGGAACCGCCGATCAGTCCAGATAGCCGAGATCGCGCAACTGTTCGGCGATTTCGTCGAACTCGGCCTCGGTGAGTTCGCCCCGTTTCTGGTGCTGGATGACGATGCTCCGGAGCAAAAACCGGACGAGGTCGCTCGTGCTCTGAAAGCTCGTCCCCTCGATGGTGTCCTCGACCCTGTCGGCCAGTTCCTTCGGGATCGAAACCGTCGTGTAGTCGGTCATACCTGTCCGCAGGCGTGTTGGCCGGAAATGCGTTGCGTCCGGGCCGGCCACGGCTCGGGCGGTGGTGCAGTGGCCGGAAAACGAACGCTGGGAATAGTCGAACCTGGGACGATCACGCCGGTTGACCGCTCGCTCGTTCGTAGGCGTTGCCGAGGCGGTCGACGACCCGGTGGACGGGCAGGGTCACGCCGACTTGACGGGCGGCGACCGCGAACGGAAACATGACGATTCCGAGCAGCAGGCTGAACTGATACAGCGCGAACAGGGCCGCGCGGTACGGGTTCGGTTCCATCGTGAGTCGACCGTAGCTCTACGGTCATAGTATAAAAGCGATTCCATTGAATATGTTATATAACCATCTATAATTGAACTTGATCGGGCTGCCATCGTGCGGTTTCGTGAATCGGTCCGATACGACAGTTCGACGACCGATTTCGCCGGCGCGAAACGAAACGCAGACGTTGGAAAACCGGGTCGTAGCCATAAGTTATCGCCATTATCGCGGTGACGTGCGCGCCGGCAGTTTCCGCGGAAAACCAAAACTAACGAATAGGTGCACGATGAGTATCCACGTATGAATTATCTCGTGGCGATGGAAGCGGCCTGGCTGGTTCGCGACGTCGAGGACATCGACGACGCCATCGGTGTCGCGGTCAGCGAGGCGGGCAAGCGTCTCAACGACCAGGACATGGACTACGTCGAGGTGGAAGTCGGCGCGACCGGGTGTCCGGCCTGTGGCGAGCCGTTCGACTCGGCGTTCATCGCCGCCGACACGGCACTGGTCGGGCTCGTGCTAGAAATGAAGGTGTTCAACGCCGAGAGCCAGGAACACGCCCAGCGCATCGCCAAAAGCGAGATCGGCGGTGCCCTCCGCGACGTCCCGCTGAAGGTCGTCGAGACCGTCGAGTTCGAGCAAGAGGACGAACTCGAAGACGCCGAAGCCACGCAGTAGGCGACCGCGGGCCGTGCGTTCAAGGGGGATGACGACCTACCGACGGGCGAGAGCCGTCGCCCATGGCCACGGACCCGACGTTCGACATCCCCCGACGCCCGCGACGAACGTATCCCGACAGCGGTGGCGTCGAGTACGAGGGCGAAACCGTCTTCAGGCTAACTCCCCGCGACGCCGAACCGACTTCCGACGACGAGTCGACGTCTGACGACGAGTCGACGTCCGACGACGTCCTGGTCGAAACCGTCGAGTCGGTTCTCGCGGACGGACCCTACACCTACGGCGACTGGTTCGACCTGCCGATGCCGCTGTATCTCGTCCACGACGAGGAGACCGGCGACGTGTTTCGGGTGTCGGTCCGCGACGGTCGCATCGACCTCCACGTCCTTCCGGAGACGGGCTCCGACGGGCTTCGAGCGCTGTACGACCGTCTGTGTGTGGCCACCGGACGTGAGTGGGCGGTGCAGTGTCACACCGGATGAGGCCGCCTCTCCGTCGGCGGCGAGGCCGTCCTCGCAAGCCATTTAGCCCGCCCTCTCTATCTCCCCACCATGACAGCCTCTCGCGTCGTCGAACTCGAAGGGCACATCATCGACTCGGGGATGATGCAGACCGTCTTCGGCATCCTCATCGACATGGGTGGGTCCTTCGACGTCGAGGAGTTCGAGGTCGGCCGCCACAAGGACGACGAATCGTACGCGCGACTGACCGTCAAGGCGGACACCGAGGACCAACTGCAGTCCATCGTCCACGAACTGCACCAGAACGGGGCGAACCCGGTCGAACCCAACGACGCGGAGCTGAAGCCCGCGCCCGACGACCAGGTCGTCCCCAAGGGCTTCTACTCGACGACGAACCACCCCACTGACATCCGCTACGAGGGCGAGTGGCTGTCCGTCGAGGACGTCGAGATGGACTGTGCGGTCATCGTCGAACCCGAAGGCGGCCCCGACGGCCGACCCCGAGCGATCACGAAGGTCCTCAACGCCGTCTCGGCGGGCGACCTCGTCGTCACCGGCGAGAGCGGCATCCGGGTCAATCCGCCCGAACGCGCCCGCGACGCAAGCAGCGCCTTCGGATTCATGCAGGGCGGCGTCTCGAGCGAGCGTCCCTCGCAGTCGACCATCCGAAAGATCGCCGAGGCCATCGAGAAGACGAAACACAACGACGGGAACGTGCTGGCGGTCTGTGGCCCGGCGCTGATCCACTCCGGCGCGCGCGAGGACCTGGCGCGACTCGTCCGCGAGGGCTACGTCGACATGCTGTCCGCCGGCAACGGCTTCGCGGTCCACGACCTCGAACGCGACCTCTACGGGACGTCGCTGGGCATGGACACCGAGTCGCTCGATCACCCCCGCGAGGGCCACAAACACCACATCTACACCATCTCCGAAATAATCCGGGCCGGCGGCATCGAACCCGCCGTCGACCAGGGCGTCGTCGACTCCGGTGTGATGTACGAGTGCGTCGAGAACGACGTCCCCTTCGTGCTGGCCGGTTCCATCCGCGACGACGGCCCGCTCCCGGACACCATCACCGACAGCATCGAGGCCCAGAACGCCATCCGCCAGCAGGCCCACGAGGCCGACATGGTGCTGATGCTGTCGACGCTGTTGCACTCGGTCGCCGTCGGGAACTGCCTGCCCTCGACCACCCGGGTCGTCTGCGTCGACATCAACCCCTCGACGGTCACGCAACTGGTCGACCGCGGGTCCGACCAGGCCGTCGGCATGGTCACCGACATCGGCACGTTCGTCCCGATTCTGGCCGACGAACTGCTGGACGAGACGTCCTGATCGACCGCGCGCTGGACGCGACGGACGCCGATTCCGGACACCGCCGTGACTGAAAAACCGAAGCGCCTACTCGACGTAGTCGATGTCGTCGCCGAGTTGCTGGGCGCGCTGTTCCTGGGCGGCCTCGCTTTTCCCGTAGATCTGCGGGCTCTCGACGCCGGTGACGACGATCATCGTCTCCATCTTCCCCTGGGCCTCGCCGTCGACGGACGCGCCCCAGATGATGCGGGCGTCGGGGTCGATGCGGTCGTAAATCTCCTCGACGA
>JBDGSB010000116.1:0-18419 GCA_042217765.1 Haloarculaceae archaeon
GTGATGCGTCCCGGCATCGTCGCGGCCGACGAGACCATCGAGGCCGGGGACCTCGCCGCCATCAACGAGGAGAGCCACGGCAAGTTCCTCGCGGTCGGTCGCGCGAAGGTCGACGGCGACGAGATGCGCGGCGACAGCGGCAAGGTCGTCGAATCGATCCACCACGTCGGCGACGACCTCTTCGAATTCTCCGTCTAGAACGGGTCACCCGAGGACGGGACGTCACCACAAACTCGGGAGAGACGGCCGTCCAGCGTCCCGACGGCGAACGGAACGGCGAACGGAACGGCGGACGCGAAAACGACACGGCCGGGCAGGGCGGAGCGACACGTTGTGGGGAGGGGATTCGATACGACGTTCCCTGACCGGCACCATTATTTGCAAATACTATTTTATTAAATTTTTCTGTATTCACCTATCCGATCGTGACGCGACGATCCGCGACCACACGGAACGGACGCCGACGATCCGCGACCACACGGAACGGACGCCGACGACCGTCCGACGGCGCTCGGTGGGCGACGAAGGTTTTTGTCCCATTCCGCGGCCACCTGGCGGCGTGGGACACCGCGCACGCGTCGCTTACGAGCGACCCGACGGCCGCTACGACTGCCACCGGTCGCAGTGGGGAGCCGACCGCCTCCGGTTGATCGAGGAGGTGACGCCGGCGACGCCGTACGGGCAGCCGGTCGACGACCCGCCGGTCGATCCCGTCCCGACACGGACCGTCGCGTCGCCGTCCGCGCTGGCGGCCGACCTCGAGTACCTCTGCGTCGAGGCCGTGTACGTCGTCTCGCGGTCGTTCGCCGTCCGGGCGTACCTGTCGCTGTGGTGTGGGTTCGCCGCCGTCGACGATCCGGACCCGACGGCGGGGCTCCTCGTCGGCGTCGACGGCGTGCGCGACGCCGCCCACGTACAGCGATGGTTTCGACCGCGGAAGACGACGCTGGCACGCCGGGTCGAACGGGGCGAGATAGACGAGCGAGCGGCGACGCAGCGCCTCGAAGAGCGGATTCGCCGGTTCGCCGTCGACCGGCATCTGCTGGGCGGGTCCGCGGGCGAGTCGCTTTAGTGCGGCGGCGGTGTACCCGCCGGCAGTGACTGTCAGCGAGGAACGCCAGCGAGTCCGGACGCGCCGTCAGCCAGCGCCCGATGCGGCCCGGGAGGTCGTCGCCGACGCCGGCGAGTGCGACGCCCTGGTGACCCTGTTCGGCCGCTGTACCGTCGATTACGACGGGCGCGCGTCGAGCACGCTCGGCCCCGGCGACCGACTGGTCGTGCTCAAACCGGACGGAACGGTACTGGTCCACACCGACGAGGGCCAGCAGCCGGTGAACTGGCAGCCGCCGGGCTGTACGCACGAGGCGACGGTGGTCGACGGACGGCTGCACGTCGTCAGCGAGCGAGAGACGCCGGCCGAGACCATCCGGATCGACTTCGAGACCGTCCGGCAGGTCTCGTCGTTCGCCGTCGACGACGGCGCGGACCTGTCGCTGTCCGGGACGGAGGCGGACCTCAAGCGCCGGATCCTCGACGAACCGTCGCTGATCGAAGACGGGTTCCGGCCGCTGGCGACCGAGCGGGAGACGCCCGCGGGCGCCGTCGACGTCTACGGCGAGGACGCCGACGGACGAACCGTCGTCGTCGAGCTGAAACGGCGGCGGGTCGGTCCCGACGCCGTCGGGCAACTCGACCGCTACGTCGGTGCCCTCCAGCGGGACCTCCACGCCGACGCGTCGATTCGGGGCATCCTGGTGGCCCCGTCGGTGACCGACCGCGCGCGCCGACTGCTCGCCGAGAAGGGCCTGGAGTTCGTGTCGGTCGAACCCGCCCCCGACGAGTGACGCGAGAATCGACCCGGTCACTCCAGGCGGTCGGACAGGTCCGCGAGCAGTTGCAACGCCTCTAACGGCGTCGTGGTAGCGACGTCGACCTCGCGCAGCCGTGTGCGGACGTCTTCCGGGAGATGGGCGGCGTGATCGCCGTCCGACGAGTCGTCGTAATCGCCGTCCGGCGAGTCGTCGTAATCGCCGTCCGGCGAGTCGTCGTGATCGCCGTCCGACGAGCCACCGTTGCGGTCGTCACCCGCGACCCGGGAGCCGTCACCGTGACCGTTCGTCGCCGGGTCGACGCCGTCGGTCGGAGCGTCCGCGGCCAGCAGTTCCCGGGCCCGCTCGACCACCGCCTCGTCGACGCCGGCCATGCCCGCGACCTCGACGCCGTAGGAGGCCGCCGCAGCACCCGGTGCGACCTCGTGGTTGAACACGACCTCGCCGTCGTCGTCACGGCACTCCGTCCGGAAGTGGCGGTTGCACGCGGCGTCGAGGTCGGCCGCCAGACCCGTGAGGTCGTGGTGGTGTGTCGCAAAGAGCGTGTACGCGCCGACCTCGTCGTGGAGGTGTTCGGTGACGGCGCGGGCGATAGCCAGTCCGTCGGCCGTGGAGGTGCCCCGCCCCACCTCGTCGAGCAGCACTAGCGAGTCGGCGGTCGCGCCGTCGAGGATGTCCGCGAGTTCGAGCATCTCGATCATGAACGTCGAGCGCCCGCCCGCGATGTCGTCGCTGGCCCCGACGCGGGTGAATATCCGGTCGAGGACGGGGAGCCGGGCGGCCGCCGCGGGCACGAAACTCCCCGCTTGTGCCAGCAGCGCGATCAGCGCCACCTGGCGCATGTAGGTGGACTTCCCGCTCATGTTGGGGCCGGTGACGACGGCCACCCGGCGGTCGTCGTCTAGCGTGGCGTCGTTGGGGACGAACGACGCCTCGGTTCGCTCGACTACGGGGTGGCGGCCGCCCTCGATTTCGATGGCGTCGGCCCCGACGGTCGGACGAACGTACCCTCGGGTGGCGGCGACCGCCGCGAGCGACGACAACACGTCGAGCGTCGCGAGCGCGTCCGCCAGCGCCTGCACGCGCTCGGACTCGGCGGCCACGTCGTCACGGACTCCGCGGAACAGGCGGTGTTCGAGGTCGTCGGCGCGGCTCTCGGCCCGGAGAATCTCGTCCTCGCGGCCTTTCAGCTCCGGCGTGTAGAACCGCTCGCTGTTCTTCAGGGTCTGGCGGCGGGTGTAGTCGTCGGGCACGGCGTCGAGATTGGCGTTGGTCACCTCGATGTAGTAGCCGTGGACGGAGTTGTGGCCGACCTTCAGCGACTCGATACCGGTGCGCTCGCGCTCGCGGGCCTCCAGGTCGTCGATCCAGTCTTTCCCGTCGCGTTCGGTCGCCCGCAACTCGGCCAGTTCGTCGTCGAACGAGGGCTTGATCACGTCGCCCTCGGTGATCTCGCGGGCGGGGTCCTCCCTGATTGCGCGGTCGATCAGGTCCCTGACGTCGGCCAGTTCGTCGAGGTTCCCGCGCAGTCGACGCAGGCGGTCGGACTCGACGTCGGCGAGGGCGTCTTTCAGGTCTGGCACGACCGCCAGCGTGTCGTGCAGCGAGCGCAGGTCGCGGGCGTCGGCCCGACCGCGCGAGATGCGCGAGATGAGCCGCTCGACGTCGTAGACGTCCTGGAGCAGGTCGTGGACGCGCTCGCGGACCCGCACGCATTCGGTGAGTTCCGCGACGGCGTCGTGGCGCGCCCGGATGCGGTCGACGTCGACCAGCGGCCGCCGCAGCCAGTCGGTGAGTTCGCGTCGCCCGAGCGCGCAGGCGGTCTCGTCGAGCACGTCCACCAGCGTCAGCCCCTCCCGGCCGTGGACGGCCCGGCGGTCGAACAGTTCCAGGCTCTCTAGGGCGACCCGGTCGAGCACCATGTACTCCCGGGGATCGTAGCGCGTGAGGTGGTTGAGGTAGTCCAGCCGGTCGTTCTCGCCGGCGCGGGTGTACTCGGCGTACGCCAGCAACGCGCCACAGGCCCGAATTTCGGCGTCGTCGGCCAGCAACCGCTCGGGTGGCCCGAAGTACTCCGCGACCCGGTCGCGGGCGTTCTCGGGGTCGAAGGCCGCCGCCTCGTACGGCGATACCGTGCAGTCGCCGTCGAAGGGGTCGACGTCGACGTCCGGGCCGACGATGGCCTCGGCGGGCGCGAACCGACCGAGTTCGTCCGCGACGGTATCGAGGTCGGCCGACCCGGTCGCGTAGAAGTCGCCGGTCGAGACGTCCAGAAGCGCCAGCCCGTAGCCGTCGGTCAGGCTGGCCACGTAGTTGTTGTCCGCGCCGTCGAGCAGTTCGTCCTCGGTGAGCGTCCCGGGCGTGACGATGCGGGTGACCGCGCGGTCGACGACGCCGGTGGCCTCTTCGGGGTCTTGCACCTGGTCGGCGACCGCGACCCGGTAGCCCGCCTCTAGCAGCGTCTCGATGTACGACTCGGCGTTGTCGATGGGGATGCCCGCCATCGGGTACTGGCCGGTCGAGTCCTCGCGTTTGGTAAGGGTGATCTCTAGCAGTCGCGCGACCGTCTCGGCCGCCTCGCAGAACGCCTCGTAGAAGTCGCCCACCTGAAACAGCACCAGCGAGTCGTCGAACTCCCGGCAGAGGTCGAAGTACTGGGCCATCATCGGCGTCAGGTCGTCGGCCCGCTCGGCCATCTTCTCGGGTGGTCCCAGCGCCGCGTCCATGCGAGTGTGGGTGGCCCTCCGGGCGGATATACCCTCGGGATCGACGCTCGGGAGACGGGAGCGTCAGTTCCTGACAGAACCGGCGTGCAAGATGTAGAGAGTGTAGTCATCACCGGTTAGAGATTGCATCCAATCCGCATCTTCCGAACGTCTCGTTGCTACCGATTCGGAACCTTGAGGGAGGCAACACGAGAGGTGAGAACCATGAGCCCTACCGTTCACGAGTTACGGAACGCGATTCGAGTGGCGACAGGTCGCTTCGAACGGGAGGTCGAGGCGTCGTTCACGAAGGAGGAGCTGCAAGCGATTTGTGAGGTGCTCGATGTCGATCTCGACAAGGCAGAGCGGCCGTCGACAACGCGGATGCGTCGGCTAATTCGGGCGCAGGTCGGCATCGCGGAGTCGCCGGGAGCGGCGGACGACTCCACGTTCCGGAAGGCTGACCTTCAAGCGATTGCTGACGCGGTCGGGGCGTAGTTCGAGCCGTAGTCGCCAGTCGTCCGATCAGTTTGTCTGCTGTGAGTCCTGGCCAATGTTCTTGAGTGAGGGGGAGGGGGCTCCTCCTGACCGACTCGCGCCCTACATCTTGCACGCGCCAAGAGACCTGTCCAATACAAAACAGGTGAGTTCGTGGAGTGCAAACCCGCAAGTCCAGGGTTGACGAACCCTAGTCGAACGCGAACGTCTCCGGTACGTCCGGCGCGTCGACCCGAATCGACTCGGCGAGCGCGACGTCGAGCGAACCCTGACCGATGGGGACGAACACGACCCGGTCGTCCGATCGGAACGACGCGTCGTAGTCGTCGGCGAGCACCTCGCCGATGGTCGCGTCCATGTCCGCCCGGGTGAGGTCGCCGCGTCCGGCCACGTCCGACAGCGCGCCGCGCTGGAGGCATTGCTCCCGGTGGTCGACGACGAGGTGGTCGGCGGCCCGGATCGTCGCGTCGGGGAGTTCCCGGTACGTCCCCAGTGCGACGACGAGGGCCGACTCGTCGAGCCAGGACTCTTCCAGCACCGGGGTCTTCGAGTCGGTGACGGTGACGACGGCGTCGGTTCCCGCGGCCGCCGCCGGCGCGTCAGCGACGGCGACCGTCGCGTCGAGGTCGGCCGCGAGCGTCTCGGCCAGGTCGCGAGCGCGGGCCTCGTCGACGTCGAAGAGTGTGAAGCGGTCGACGTCCAGCAGGGCGTCGATCACCGACAGCTGAAACCGGGCCTGGAAGCCGGCACCGAAGACGCCGACGGCGTCGGGCGTGGACGGCGCGAGGTGTTTCAATCCGACGACCGTCTGCAGGGCTGTGCGGACGCCCGTGAGGTGCATCCCCTCCATCACCGCCGTGAACTGCCCCCGGTCCAGGTCGAACAGCAAGAGGAGCGCGCTGATGGGGTCCTCGTCGACGTCCCACGTCGCGACCGCCCACTTCGTCCCGGCCGCCCCCAGCCAGTCGACGTACGCCGGCATGTCGATGGCGAAGGCGTTCCGGTCGGGCCAGTCGCCGTCGTCACCGAGGTGCATCGTCAGTTTCGACGGGTTCACCACGCGGCCGCGAGCGGTCTCGGCGTAGGTCTTCTCGACGACCGCCAGCGCCGCGTCGAGGTCCAGATGCCGCCGGACGTCGCGTCGCGAATACAGGGCCGTGGTCATGGACGAGCAGTTCGACCGGGAAAGAGTAAGTATTTCGAACGGTGGACGAACCGAGCCGCCAGCGCGTTCGTCACTCTTCGCCGGGCGTGACCGCGGGCAACAGCGTATCCAGCAGCGCGCTCCGGAGTTCGGCGACGGTCCGGTAGCGCTCGGCGGGGTCTTTCGCCAGCGCGGTCAGCAGAACGTCGTCGACGCCGTCGGGAAGTTCGGGCACCAGGTCGGTCGGGGGCGGCGGCGTCTCGTCGCGGACGCGCGCCTCGACGTCGCGGTCGTCGTCGCCGGCCAGAAACGGCTGGGTGCTCGTGAACAGTTCGTAGGCGAGCATGCCGAGCTGGTAGATGTCGACGCGCTCGGCCTCTAGTTCGTTGGTCGGCCGAGCGTCGAACTGCTCGGGGGCGGCGTAGGGCCGGGTCAGCATCGGCTCCAGGTCGGGGTTGACGACGGGCCGTTTGCCCCAGTCGGTCACGACCACGTGGCGGCCGAAGTAGTCCTCCGAGTAGAGGACGTTCTCGGGTTTGAGGTCGGTGTGGGAGACGTCCTTGCCGTGGGCGTACTCGATGGCCTCGGTCACGGCGAGAAAGAGGTCGAGCGCCGTCGGCAGCGCGACGGGCAGGTGGTCGCGGGCGGTCCCGGTGTCGACGTACTCGACGGCGAGCCACGAATACGGATCGGTGCCGTAGTCGTACAGCGTGATGACGTGCTCGTGGTCGCGCAACCGGTCGAGGACGTAGGCCTCGTGCATGAAGTCGGCCTCGAAGGTACGGCGCGTGTCCTCGTCGACGCCCGAGTCGAACACCTTCAGGGCGACGACGTCGCCGGTGTCGCGGTCGCGGGCCTTCCAGACGACCGACAGCGAGCCCTGCCCGATTCTCGGACCGAGTTCGAACCCGGCGAAGCGGTCGCCCTCCGACAGCGGCAGGTCGCTGTCGCGGTCCTCGGGCGGGAACGAGCCGTGGGTGCCCCAGCGCGTGCCTACGTCCGGCGCGGCGGTGGTGTCCTCGACGGACAGGCCGGCGGCGACGTCTCCGACGACCGGCGTGGGTCGCGCCGTCGCGGCCCCGTCCGACGGGGAAACGATAGAGACGGTGACGTAGCGTCGGCGCGCACGCTCCCGGAGCGGCCCGAGACATTTCTCGACGGTTCGGTCGATGGGCGAGCGCCACCACGTGGCGACGGCGGCGTCGGCGACCCGAACGGCGGCGGCGATGCCGACGAACGTCAGGAGTCCCCCGGCCGGTCCGACCGGGAGGGCAACGCCCATCCCCGACAGGACGTACGCGACGAAGAGCACGACGGCGGCGACCAGCAGGTAGTCGAGGTACACCAGCGCCGAACAGAGGACGTATACCCACGCGGGATACTGACCGTTGGTCGGCGGTTCGGGCAACACGGCGGTCACGTCGGCGTCGGTCGACCGCCTGACCGCGTCGGGAACGGCCGCGACCCGGAGCCAGTTGCGCGCGGGCCTACTCATCGGCGTCACCGCCCGTGGGCAAACGAGCACGCACGTGGCCGACGACGTAGACGGCGACGACGTCGGCCAGGAAGTCGACGAGGACGACGCCTTCGAGCACGCGGACGAGGGACACGCCGTCACCGCCGAGGGAGACGGCGAACGGCCGGAGGGCAACGACCGGCAGCGGCGAGACGACGGCGTCGAGCGCGGCCAGCACCGCGACGGCCACCGCCGGGTGGTAAGTGAGTTCGATGACGCCGAGCAACTGCCAGACGGGCGCGTCCCAGCGATGCCAGGGCCAGCGTACGGACGTCATGGGTGTGTAGCGACGACCACGGCGTCGGGACGTCGGCCGCGACCACGTCGGCGAGGCCGCGCGTCGCGGGAGTGCTCGCGCCGTTGGACACGCGTGACGAGGGCGACCAGCCAGTTAAATACCGGTCCCTCGGGAAGTGCCGTCACGTCCGGAATTCCCGCCGACTCGGAATCGACGAACGGGATATGAGGTGCCGGAGACGACGGTAGGACATGACCGTCGACGACCTCGAAGCGTACGGTATCACCCGGATGAGCGACGACGAGATCGATCGGTACCTGTCGAATCGGGTGATTGGCGTGCTGGGCCTGCCGACCGAGGACGCGCCGTATCTGCTCCCGATGTCGTACACCTTCGACGACGACCGACTCTACTTCACGTTCCTGGGAGACGACGACAGCCGCAAAGCGCGGGCAAGCGACCGGGCGGACGCGGCGAGTTTCCTCGTCTACAGCGCCGAGACGATGTTCAACTGGCGGAGCGTCCTCCTGACCGGTACGATCGAGCGGGTTCCCGAATCGGAGTCGGCGGCCGTCGCCGACGCGATGGACACCGCCTGGCGACCCGAGGCGTTCGCCCGCGCCGGCCGCGAGAAACCGACGACCGTCCACCGGTTTCGCATCGGCAGTCGAGACGGCATCAAGCACACGGGGCTGCCGCCGGGGTTCGAGCCCCGGGAAGACTAATCGGGAGGACGGGACACGAATGGTCTCTGCCAATGTTCACGGTTGAGAATTTCGGGATCGCTTTGACCTGAACACTTTTGTCATTACAGCACAAATCTGTAGCCATGCAAAAGAACGTCGGCGGAATGGATCGACTCGGACGCGTCGTCGTCGGAATCGTCGCCCTCCTCGTCGGGGTCGCGACGCTCGCCGGATACCTGTCGTTCGGGACCGTCGCCGGTGTCGTGGCACTGGTCGTCGGCGCCGTCCTGTTCGTGACGGGCGTGATCCAGAAGTGTCCGCTCAACGAGATCGCGGGCGTCGACACGACGAAGTGACGCGACGAGCACGGCTCCGGTCGTGACCGAACTCCACACATCCGCAGCACGACGACGTCGAATCCGTTCGCGCAGGTGTACGCCTGTGAGTGGCACGCACAGAGATTTTTGCCGTAACTGGTAGTTATAGAAGGATGGAGATATATGCATAGTGTACATGACCACCGACGATGGACTGCGGTTCGGGACACGCTGTGTCCACGCCGGGCAGGAGGACCCCGACTCGGCGACCGGGGCGCGAGCACCGCCGCTGTATCAGACGACGTCGTACGTCTTCGACGACGCGGAGCGCGCGGCCGACCTCTACGCGCTCGACGCCGAGGGGAACGTCTACTCGCGGTTCGACAACCCGACCGTCTCGATGCTCGAACGGCGACTGGCCGACCTGGAGGGGGGCACCGCCGCCGTCGCGACGGCCTCGGGCATGGCGGCGTTCGACGCCGCGACGTTCGTGCTGGCGGGGGCGGGCGACAACGTCGTCTCGGCGTCGTCCATCTACGGCGGCACCCACTCCTACCTCACCAACACCGCCGGTCGGCGCGGGATCGAAGCCCGGTTCGTCGACACGCTCGATTACGACGCCTACGCCGACGCCATCGACGACGACACCGCCTTCGTCCACGTCGAGACCATCGGCAATCCCTCGCTGGTGACGCCGGACCTCCGGCGAGTCGCCGACGTCGCCCACGACCACGGCGCGCCGCTCGTGGTCGACAACACCTTCGCGACGCCGTACCTGTGTCGCCCGCTCGAACACGGCGCGGACGTCGTCTGGGAGTCGACGACGAAGTGGATTCACGGGTCGGGAACGACCATCGGGGGCGTGCTCGTCGACGGCGGTTCCTTCCCCTGGGGCGAGTACTCCGAGAAGTACCCCGAGATCGGCGCGCCAAACGACGCCTTCGGCGGGACCACCTTCGCCGAGCGGTTCGACGAGGAGGCGTTCGCGCGGACGGTCCACCAGCGCGCGGTTCGCAGCCTCGGTGACGGACAGGCCCCCTTCGACGCGTGGGTCACCCTGCAGGGGACCGAGACGCTCGAACTGCGGATGCAGCGCCACTGCGAGAACGCGCAGGTCGTCGCGGAGTTCCTCGACGACCACCCCGACGTCGCGTGGGTGACCTACCCCGGCCTGCCCGACCACGAGACCCACGACGCCGCCAGCGAGTATCTCGAAGGCGGCTACGGCGGCATGGTCGCGTTCGGGCTCGACGGCGGCTACGACGCCGGCGTCGGCCTCTGTGAGGAGACCGACCTCGCGCAGTTCCTCGCGAACGTCGGCGACGCGAAGACGCTGGTCATCCACCCCGCGTCGACGACCCACGCACAACTGAGCGAGGCCGAACAGCGCGCAAGCGGCGTCACGCCGGACCTGCTTCGGCTGTCGGTCGGCATAGAGGACCCCCAGGACGTCGTCGACGACCTCGATGCGGCCATCGCGGAGGTGGCGTAGATGGCCGGCGAGCGAGACACCATCTCGCTGGGCGGGTTCACCTTCGAGTGCGGCGAGTCGATCCCGGACCTGGAGGTCGCCTACGAGACCTACGGCGAGTTCGCGGGCGACAACGCGGTGTTGATCTGTCACGCCCTGACCGGCAGCCACCACGTCGCCGGCCACCGCCGCGACGACTCCACCTCCGGACAGGCCCGCGCCTGGTGGGACGACATCGTCGGCCCGGGCAAGGCCATCGACACCAACGAGTACCACGTCGTCTGCGCGAACGTCCCCGGATCGTGTTACGGCACGACCGGCTCCGCCAGCGAACACCCCGAGACCGGCGACCCCTACGGCACGGACTTTCCCCCCGTGACCGTCACCGACTGGACCGACGCCCAGCGTGCCCTGCTGGACGAACTCGGCATCCCGCACCTGCACGCCGTCGTCGGCGGCAGCGTCGGCGGCATGAACGTCCTCGAATGGGCGAAACAGCACCCCGACCACGTCGAACGAATCGTCCCCATCGCCGCCGCGGCGCGGCTGGACCCGCAGTGTCTCGCGCTCGACGCCATCGCTCGCCGGGCCATCACCACCGATCCGAACTGGAACGGCGGCGACTACTACGACGGCGAGGCCCCGACCGACGGGCTCGCGCTGGCCCGCCAGATCGGCCACGTCATGTACCTCTCGAAGGCCTCCATGGAGAAGAAGTTCGGCCGCCGATCGGCCGGCCGGGACGCCGCCCGCTCGTTCCCGACCGACCCCGCCGCCGGCTTCTTCCCCTACCGGGACGTCGAGTCCTACCTCGACTACAACGCCGAGAAGTTCGTCGACCGCTTCGACGCCAACTCGTACCTCTATCTCACGCGCGCGATGGACAACTACGACCTCTCGGCGGGTTTCGAGGACGACGCCGACGCACTCGCGGCCTACGACGGCGAGGCTCTGGTGATGTCGTTCACCGGCGACTGGCACTTCACCGTCGGCCAGGCCGAGGGACTGGCCGAGAGCCTGCGCGAGTCCGACGTCCCCACCGCCCACCACGTCGTCGAGTCCGACCACGGCCACGACGCCTTCCTCGTCGAACCCGGCAGCGTCGGTCCGCCGCTTTCGGACTTCCTCGAAGAAGGGCTCGACGGCACGGCCATCAACGACACCCACGACGACGACGCCGACGTCGACGTCGAGGCCTTCTCGACGCCCACCGCCGACGATTGAGACGGATTCGGGTCCACGTCCACCACCTCGCCCGTTTCACATTGGATAGCGTTCTCTGAGCGTGCACGATGTGGGGCACAGCTCAATCAGTCGGGCCCACGAGCGACCGTCGAGAGATATTATACCGAGACACACATATCCTAGCCATGGGATCCACCATCGAAGGGATCGAATCGGGTTCTGTGGATTTTGAGACGGCCCAAAGCGAACTGTTCGATGAGGCTGGCCTCGACGCCCGGTCGCAGTTCTTCGAACTCGATACCCAGGTACGGGTACACGCTTTCGAGACGGGATCGGCTGACGACGACCTGCCACGAATATTCGTTCATGGGACCGGTGGGTTTGGGGCCTTCTTCTCCCCGCTCATAGCCCAGTTCGACGCCGCTCGATCGATCGCGTTCGATCGACCGGGGTACGGTCTCAGCGATCCGTTCGTCTACACCGAGACCAACCTGCGACGAACGGTAGTCGACGTGATCGAGGATGTTTTCGACGAGCTGGAAATCGAACGAGCCGATCTCGTTGGCCATTCCATGGGCGGACACGCGAGTATTCTGTTCGCGGTCGAGCATCCCGACCGAGTCCGGCGGATTGCTACTGTCGGTGCCATTCCGGGCTTCCCGGGGACGCGTCCGCCAGTTCCGCTCAGATTATTGACGGTGCCCATACTCAATCGAGTTCTCCGACGACTGCAAAAATCGGGTGAGGAGGGTGTCCTTGACATCGCGGAAATCTTCGGCGAACGCGACGCGATTCAGGACTACCCCGCGCTCGTTCGCGCTCTCGCAGCCCACGAGTACATCCCCAAAGCGGCCGAAGCGGGACGCAGCGAGTTCGACGCGCTGTTTTCCCTCCGAGGATGGCACTCGTCCGCTCGAATGAGCGAGGCCGAGTTACAGAACCTCCAGCATCCGACGACGGTCATTTGGGGTGACCACGACCCGCTGGGTGGCTCCGATGACGTCCGCGAGAGCGTCAAATCGATTCCGGATGTCAGGTTCGAAACTGTCGACTCCGGACACATTCCATTTCTCACACATCCGGAGCAGTGTGCACGACTCATCCGAAAGTGACTCGCGAGAAGACGTTTGCAGCACCACCGACGTCACGACCGACCGCCGAAGTCCAGTCCCGGGAGCGGGCGATCGAAGTCGGGTCGAGCGTACACCTTCTGCAGGCCGTTACCGTGGAGTTTCTGCCCGCAGCGAGGGCCGGTGAGGAGGTCGCGGACCCGCTCGCGGTCGGTGACGCGGGCCCCCGCGAGCACGGACACGCCCGCGTCGAACAACGGTCCCGGAAGGAACGAGGCCGTGGCACCGACGAGGACGACTGGTAGGTCCGGCGACGCCGCGGCCAGATAGCGACCGAGGCCGCCGTAGACGAGCGTCGATCCGGTCACGAGCGCGACGTCCGCGCCGTCGAAGGCGTCCGCGGCCGCGTCGGGGCCGTACACCGACACGTCCACCGAGGGCGACACGTCGGTGGGAAGCGACACGTCGGCGGGGTCGCGCTCGACGACGCGAACGTCGAGGTCCTCGAACCGCGTCACGACGGGGCCGAACAGGCCGACCATCGCGACCGCGTCCACGTCGGCCGTCAGCGCGCGCACCGGATCGCCGGGTCGCCACTCGATTAGCCCCGCCGAGAGCGCGTTGAGCGTCGCGAGACCGGCCGCTCGCGCCGGCCGACTCGCCGACGGCTCGACGGCCGCCTCGACGACCGCGACGGCGTCCCGGCCCACGAGATCCGGCAGCGGTCCGTCCGGCAGGTGGACCACACCCGCGCGTCGGCCGTCGTCGGTTTCGGGGGCGGTCCCATTCTCGTCGATTTCGACCTCGACCTCGACGTAGCCCATATGGGGACCCGTCGCGACGTCGGTGACGGCCCCGGCCGATACCCGGTCCCGAACGAGCGCCAGCGTCTCGGTCAGCAACGCCTCGGCCGTCGGGTGAAAATCGCTCACTCGTACACCTTCGCGTTCGATCGGCAAAGCGACTCCGGTCGTCCCGCCACGGATTTTATACGTCCGCTCGTCGTCAGTCCGAACGATGAACGATCCAGCGGAGCCACACCGAATCGCGTTCGGCGAGGCCGTCTACGACGCCGAGGGCAACCGGCTCGGAGTCGTTCGCGGCGCGGACGAGCACGGCTTCTACGTCACCACCGACGACGGCATCGAGGCGCTGTCGAGCGAGCACGTCAGGACCGGAACGGCGGGCGAGGCGGAGTTGATGTGGCGGTGCTGGTCCTGCGGCGCGATGGGTGAAATCGACGAACTACCCGCGGAATGTCCGGACTGCGGCGCGCCGAAAGAGGAACTCTACTACTGGACGGAAGACTGACGTGCGAATCGTCGTCTTCGGGGCGGGCAGTCTGGGAAGCCTGATCGGCGGCCTGCTGGCCCGCGTCAACGACGTGACGCTGGTTGGCCGGGAGCCACACGTGAAGGCCGTCCGCGAGACGGGGCTGACCATCTCGGGCGCGATCGAGGAGACCGTCCACCCCGACGCCGGCACGGACCCGCCGCCGAGCACCGACCTCGCCGTCGTGACGGTCAAGGCCTTCGACACGGAGCCCGCGGCGCGCCGGCTCGCGTCCTGTTCGCTGGACGCCGCGCTGTCGCTGCAAAACGGGATGGGCAACGAGGAGACGCTGGCGGCACACCTCGACGCGCCCGTGCTGGCTGGCACCTGCACCTACGGCGCGATGCTGGCAGAACCCGGCGTCGTCGAGTGCACCGGCGTCGGCGAGGTGCACCTCGGCGAGCGCGACGGCGGCCACAGCGACCTGGCGAGCCTCGTCGGCGAAGCGTTCGCGACCGCGGGCATCGAGACGACCGTCTCCGGGGAGATGCCCCGCAAGCGCTGGGAGAAACTGGCGGTCAACGCCGGCATCAACCCCGTCACCGCACTGGCGCGGGTCCCAAATGGCGCCCTCGTCGATGGGCCGGCCAACGACCTGGCAACCGCCGCCGCCGCCGAGACCGCGCGGGTCGCCCGCGGGGCCGGCGTCGACCTCTCGGCGACCGACGCGACCGACGCCGTCGAGACCGTCGCCGCGGCCACGGCCCGCAACACCTCCTCGATGTTCCAGGACGTCCAGGCGGGCCAGCGCACCGAAATCGACGCCATCAACGGCTACGTCGTCGACGTCGCCGACGCGCCCGTGCCGGTGAACGAGACCCTGGCGTCGCTGGTCCGGGCGTGGGAGACGGCACGCGACGTGCGGTAGGAGTCCGTCGGCGATGGAAGCCGCGTCGACGGCGGCACCACCGGCGACTGCCCACGGGTGACCGTCTTTCGCCGGCCGCTCACCCGCTCCACTCGCCGTCGACGTCGTCGACGATGCGCTCGCGCCAGGCCTCGAAACGGTCCTTGCAGGTCGGGTGCGCGTCGACGTGGTCGATGAATCCCGCGCCGCCGTCGGCCAGCGCCGCGCCACAGAACGGACAGTAGTCGGGGTGGTTCCAGTCCGGCGAATCCGGTGACGGATGCGAGTCGGAGGGCATATCACACGCTACGTCGCGCTCGCGTAAGTCAGTGACTCCAAACGCGGCGGATCGAAATCGGGATCGGCAACGGCGGCCTCACTCCGTCGCCCGTCGTTCCAGCGGCTCGCAACCGTGGACGAGTCGGTCGGGGAGGTCGTCCGCCGCCGAGACGAGCGCGGCGAGGACGGCCGCAGCCTCCCGAAAGTTCGGGCCGCGACTGACCTCGAACGCCTCGTCGTCCCACTGGACGTACCCGACGTCCGACAGCGCCGGCAGGTGGTGATGTCGTAGCTCGATGCAGAGCGCACGTCGCGTGCCCTCGTAGTGCGACGACAGGGCGGCCTCGGGCAATTCTAACCAAGCCGTCGGAGACGCATTCGACAGCGACAGAAGCAATTGCCGCCTCGGCTGCTGCGACAGCGTCCGGAACGCCCGATCCCAACGATCCGCGACCGAGTGGTCGTCCACCCACGAATTGGAACTCATATTCGAATGAAGAGTACGAATGGCCAGGTACGTTACAGTATGGGTGGCATAGAACGTCATTTCGGGCCGTTCCGGGGCGCGAGCGCGCCGTTTCGAAGTCGCGTTCGACGCAGGGGTCACGCCCGCCGAATGACATACAGCGCCGCGGTGCCGCCGACGCCCAGCGCGAACCAGTAGCTGGCGAGTCGATAGACGAGCGCGACGGCGTACGCGCCGGCGGCTCCCAGCCCCGTCAGCGCGACCAGCAGCGCGACCAGGGCCACCTCGACGCCGCCGAGGCCGCCGGGTGAGGGGACGAGTCCGGCAAGCGTGCTGGCGGGAACGATGAAAAAGACCAGCAGGAAGTCGAGGGGGACGCCGACGGTGAGACCGGCGAAGTACAGCGGGAGCGCGAAGAAGGCCCACCCGACGTAGGAGAACGCGAGCGCGCGGACCAGTTCCCGCGGTTCGCGAGCGATGCGCTGGAACGACTCGTTGAGTTCGAACATTCGCTCGCGGACCGACGCAAGCGAGAGCCGCGAAGTGCGGTCGGCGACCGGCGCGAGAACGCGGAGGAACAGTCGACCCAGCGGGAAGCGAAAGCGCCAGCCGGCAGCCGCGACCACGGGGACGCCGATCCCCAGCACGACCAGTCCCACCGCCAGCGGTTCGACCCGGTCGGGCAGGGTGGCCTGCCACAGCAGCGCGGCGAAGCCGACGGCGGCGAAACTGACGAACGGCATGAGGTTGAGGAGGTCGGCGGTGACGACGCTGGCGAGGCTGTCCTCGTAGCTCGCGCCGGTGTCCCGCGAGAGGACGTACGCGATGAACGGTTCGCCGCCGGCCTGCCCCAGCGGCGTCACGTAGTTGGCGAAGGTCGCGGCGTAGTAGGTGACCACCAGGTTGCGAAAGGAGACGTCGACGCCGACCACGCCCAGCACGACGTCCCAGGCTTTGGCCCAGGCGGCCAGACACAGCGCCGTCGACAGCGTGCCCGCGGCGAGCCAGCGGAGTTTCGCGCCCGCCAGCACCCGCCGAAGGTCCTCGACGCCGACGCCGACGGCCACGAGCAACAGCAACGCGACGCTGACGAGAAAGCCGAGGACGATCTTGAGTATCGTCGTTCGGTCGGCGAAATCGAGGACTGCTCTCCCGTCGTCGGTCACGGTTATTCGATGTACCCGAGGTCGCGCAGTCTATCTTTCGCTTCGTCGCCCATGTCGTCCAGGACGTCGTCGTCGTCGACGTCGCTCCACTCGCCGCCGACGCGTTCCTCGAAGGCCGCCAGCGCGGCCTCGACGGCCGCGATTTCGGGGTCGTCCGTCTCCGTCACGTTCTCGCGCTCGTCGGGGTCGGCGTCGAGGCGATACGCTTCGTCGGGAATCCGCTCGTTGCGGACGTACTTCGCGTCGGGTCGACGCGCCGCGCGCATCCGGGAGTAGAACCGCGAGTGCTCGTCCAGTTCGATCCCCGCGGCGGCCGCCTTGCTCTCGAGTTGCCGGAGTTCCACGACTGGCCGGTGGTACTCGACGAAGCCGACGTCGTCGACGGCGACGTCCGTGGGACCCGTCGCGGGAGGGTCGTCGCCGAAGTCTCGGTAGTCGGCCGACAGCAGCGACCGCCGTTCGTCCAGCGCCTCGCCGCGTGCGTCGACGCCCGCGTGGTCGAGCACCGTGTGATAGAGGTCGACCAGTTCGACGGTCGTCTCCCCGTCCCGTTTCGGCTCGACGTCGGGATGTTTGACCATGAGGGGGACGTTCACCAGCGGGTCGTAGATGCAGAACTCGTGGCCGTAGAGGTCGTGCTCGCCGTGGAGTTCGCCGTGGTCGGCACAGACGATCACGAGGGTGTCGTCCCACTGGCCGGTCTCCTCGAGGTGGTCGAACAGCCGGCCGAGCTGGTCGTCGATGTGTCGTATTTCCGCGTCGTACAGGCCCCGGATGTCGTCCCACTCCGCGTCGTCGATGTTGCGGGCCCCGCAGTTGTACTCCTTGGAGTTCTGGCAGACAGCCGTGGAGTCGACGCCGGGCGCGAACTCCTCGACGTACTCATCGGGCGGGTGATACGGTAGGTGAGCGTCCATGAGGTTGATGAAGGAAAAGAAGGGCGCGTCCGCCGTCCCGTCGGCCGTCGCGGTGTCGGACGCGCCGGTCGGGGGGCCGACCGCGCCGTCGACGAAGTCCATCGTGCGGTCGATCACGGCGGGCGTCTTCGAGTCGCCACCGCCGCCGGCGGCGAGGTACTCGTGGACGGTGTTGCCGAGTTCGACCAGTCGGTCGGCGACGCTCCGGAGCGTCTCGTTGTCGTTCATCGCCTTCCAGGCCCGAGAGAGCGGTCCCGACAGGAACTCACCGGGCATCACCTGGAAGAAGTTGTCCTGGTCGTCGAAGCCGTCGGTGAGGTTGGTGTAGGGCGTGATCCAGGCGTTCGAGGAGTAACAGGACGTGCGGTAGCCGGCCGCCGACAGTGACGCAGCCAGCGTCGTTGCCCCCTCGAGGTAGGGATTCTCCTGGGTCGCCCCGTGTTCGCTCGGGTACAGCCCCGTGAACAGCGACGCGTGGACCGGCAGCGTCCACGGCGCGGGCGCGACGGCCTGTTCGAAGACGGCAGCCTCCTCGGCGAACGCCTCCAGGTTCGGCGTCGTCGGGCGGTCGTAACCGTAGACCGAAAGGTGACTCTTGCGGACCGTGTCCATCACGACGAACAGCACGTTCGCCGGGTCGTCGGTCCCGTCAGTCATTACTTGCTGGCGCGCGGTCCACGCGGTTAAAGAATCTGATTTTTGCCGGCAGCGTGACGTGCAGTCGCGTCACGATTGCCGGCAGCGTGACGTGCA
>JBDGSB010000062.1:0-18344 GCA_042217765.1 Haloarculaceae archaeon
GCGTCGACGCCAACCTCGTGAAGGCCATCTTCCGGCTGCTCATCGAGTTGAACAAGGTCGAACAACGGAGCAATCGGTAGCCACATTCGGACGTTTCATACGGATTCAGGTCGCTCTGTGCCGGTGGTTCGCCGACCCGTTCGGGCGAACCGCCGGCAACCGAAGACACGAATCCGTATCAGTCACGTTGTGGATTTCTCTTCCGGCAATTGCTCTTCCGGTTCTCGATCGGTACACGATACTGTCGTATCGTTGTGAGAATTCTGAGATGTGCTGTCAATTGCTCTATCTCCGAAAGTGGAAAATTTCCGATAATACGTGCATGTAGGTGTGGTCTACTGGCACGGTAACTACACGCAAGGTTATGCGAGTGGACCTCCTCTAGAAGAGCGATCATCCATGGCTATTCCGACCCCGATAAACGCTGGGATCGTGCAGGATCTCTGCACAGAGTTTCGTGGACAAGTGCTCCTTCCGGGGGACGACGAATACGACGAGGCCCGAACCGTCTACAACGGGATGATCGATCGCCGCCCGGCGATCATCGTGCGACCGACCGGTGTCGCCGACGTCATGCTCGCCGTCGATTTCGCCCGGGTACACGAGCTCCTGGTCGCTGTAAAGGGCGGCGGACACAACATCGCGGGGAACGCCGTCTGCGACGATGGCATGATGATCGATCTCGGTCTCATGAACGGAGTCCGAGTCGATCCGGGGACTCGAACGGTCCACGTCGGTCCCGGCGCACGCCTTGGTGACCTCGATCACGAAACCGCACCGTTCGGCCTCGTTGCCCCATCTGGTGTCGATCCGGACACGGGCGTCGCGGGGCTGGCACTCGGTGGCGGGTTCGGATGGCTCTGTCGGAAGTTCGGACTGTCGATCGACAATCTCCGCTCTGTGGACGTCGTCACCGCCGACGGTCGCTTCGTCCACGCAAGCGAAACCGAACACCCCGAACTGTTCTGGGGTATCAGGGGTGGCAGCGGCAACTTCGGTATCGTCACGCGGTTCGAGTTTGCGCTCCACGAGGTGTCAGACGTCCTCGCCGGGTTGATCGTCTACCGTGCGAAAGACGCCCGCTCCGTGATTCGACACTGGTGGTCGGTCGCATTGGCGGCCCCGGACGAACTCTCCGTCTGGTTGGTGTTCTCGACGGCGGGGGCGGACCCGTTCGTCCCGGAGCAGTACCAGGGAGAGCGGATCGTCTCGGTCGTCCCGGTCTACGCTGGTGACGTCTCCGGCGGGGGGGGGGAGGCGCTTGCGCCACTGCGCGAGTTCGGCGAACCGATCGCCGATACGGTGGAGTGGCGTCGGTTCGTAGACTGGCAGCGGATATTTGAGGATGCCTATCCCGCAGGTGAACGGTACTACTGGAAGTCCCACAATTTCGAATCACCGGAGGTGAAGGCGCTCGACCGAATCGTCGAGTACGCCCTGTCGCCACCGACGCCCGAATCGAGAGTTTCGATCACCCACCTCGGCGGCGCGGTCAATCGAGTCCCCGCGGACGCGACGGCGTATCCACACCGCGACGCCGATTTCCTGGTGAACATCACGACGCGCTGGGAAGACCCCGCTCGGGACGACGAGTGTATCGCGTGGACCCGGGAGTACTTCGACGCGGTAGCGCCGTACGCAACGGGCGGCACCTACGTGAACTTCACGACCGAACCCGAGGGCGAACAGTCGATGGCCTACCTCGACAACTACGACCGGCTAGTCCAACTCAAGAACGAGTGGGACCCGACCAACCGCTTTCGGATGAACCAGAATATCACGCCAACCGTATAAAACTCGTCACGGGTGACAACCGACGCGTGCCAACGCACGTGGCCCACGAAGTGGGAATCAGTATCCCGAACGTCTTGACAGGCGACCGACTCCGGGAGTCGAGCGAAGAAGCACTTCGCCGCCGAGTCGACGAGGTCGATATCGTCGCCGAGATCGAGCCGACGCAGAAAGAACGCATCGTCCGGGCGTTCTCTCGGTCGACCAGCGCGAGGACTTTTTTGCGTCGCTCGCGCAGTAGGGGACGATGACCGATCCGGAACTGGTCGCGGTGGCGGCCGTCGCGGAAAACGGCGTCGTCGGGAAGGACGGGGAGTTGCCATGGGCGTCCCTGCCGGCCGACAAGCGGCAGTACCGAGAGCGAGTCGCGGACGCGCCGGTGATTCTGGGCCGTCGGACCTTCGAGTCGATGCGCGGGGACCTCCCCGGCCGGGTGCAGATCGTACTGAGCCGAACCGAACGCGCCTACGCCGTCGACACGGCCGTCCACGCCGGCAGCGTCGAGGAGGCGCTCGACGTGGCGCGCTCGCTCGACGCCGAGACGGTCTACGTCCTCGGCGGGGCGGCGATATACGCGCTGTTGCAGCCGCACCTCGACCGGATGCTCCTGAGCCGCGTGCCGGGCACCTACGACGGCGACGCGTACTATCCCGAGTGGGACGCCGACGAGTGGACGCTCGTGTTCGAGACGCCATTCGAGGGGTTCACGCTCGAGGAGTGGCGACGCGTCGCCGGTGACGACCGCGGGTGAAGAGCCGACCCGGCCGTTCGTTGCCCCACGCCTGGTCCTACAGGACGCGCGAGTCCGCACAACAGACGGTGACTGCCTCGGGCCGTTGTCCGGTCTGCATCGCGTCGAAGCGGTCTTCGAACGTCCGTGCGTGGTCGGCGTTCCCGGTCAGCAACGCGACCACTATCGGGTCCATACTGGGCGTCAACCACGTCGCCGTACAAAGCGTTTGGCACCGACGAACGCGGACGTATCGTTGCGAGATCAGTCGTCAGCGGGGGCCGCGACTGGATCGGCGGATGCGTCGGCGACGTCGCTCTCCAGGGCAGTCCATTCGAGGTCGCCCGCGTAGTGCAACGGCGCGTGGTCCTGCTGGGGGTCGACGACGGTCAGCGAGAGCCAGCCGTTGTCTAGCAGTTCCCGGACGTCGTCGTGGGCGGCCAGCACCTCGGTCACGCGGTCGACCGGCGCGTGTACCACGGTCGACAGACGGAGCGGCTGGTGGTACGGGACGTCGTCGGTCGCGTACAGCGACTGCAGGGGCAATCCGGTCATCAGGTCGCCGCCGTTGCCCTGGTAGACGCCGACGTTGCCGACGGGGTTGTGCGTAACCTTCGAGCCGCTCCCGTAGACGGCGTTGTCGACGGTCGCGAAGTAGTACTGGGCGTTGATCCACTGGGTCACGACCATCGGTCCGGTCAGGATCGCCGCCAGCGCCTCGCCGTCGTCGTCGGTCGACCAGTCGTAGGAGTGCAGGAACGCCCGCCCGTCGAGGTCGAGGTCGGCGGTCAACTCGCGCGGCCCGATCACGAAGCCAGCGTTGCCGGCCAATCCCCACTCCGGGCGCGTCTCGGCCCAGTCGGCGCTGCGGCGCTGCACGTCCTCGATCGGGTCCGCGTCGTCGTCGACGCCCATCGACGCGGCGCGTTCGCGGGCGGCACCGGTCCGGGCGACGGCCAGGTCCTCTCGGAGCCGTTCGACGTCGGCCTCGTGGCTCGCCGGGACGTCGCCGTCGAACAGCGTCACTTCGTCGGTCGTCGTGTTGTGTTCGGCCGCCAGGAAGACGGTGTCGTCGGGGACATCGTAGCCGCGTTCGGCGAGTTCGGCCCGGACGCCCTCGTCGTTGCAGATGGCCGCGAGCACACGCGCGTTCGGGCCACCGGGATTGCCGGCGCAGGCCCCACAGTCGAGGCTCGAGTCGAACGGGTTGTTCGTCGTCTCGCTCGCGTGGCCGGTGAAGACGACGAGGCGGCCGAACTGCTCCCAGCCCATCAGCGAGAACGCCGTTTCTGCGTACTCGACCTTCTCTTCGAGCGTCATGCCGACCGGCAGGGCCGCCTCGACGTCGGCGTCGCCGTCTAGATCCGGGTGGTAGCACTCGTGGCGACTCGGGATCAGGTCCCCGACCGCCTCGCGGACGTCGAAGACGGCCGTCGGAGCGAGGGTCCGGGCGGTCATCGCGACCCCGTAGCCGCTGCCGGCGCTCTCGACGTAGCTGAACGGCGTGGCGACGGTCGACTTCACCGACTTGACGAGGTCGCGACCGGCGTCGAGCAGCGACGACCGACGCTCGCGGCGGTCGTGCTCGTGGCCGTCGTCGGTCGGCCGGTCGGCGACGTGGTGCTCGGGATCGACGATCGGCGGGCAGGCGTCGACGGTCACGTCGGTGTCGTGGGCGTCGTAGCGCATCGGCACCCCGAAGAAGCCGGCGTAGCCGTGGGTCTCGTAGGGACCGGCGGCTTCGAGGTGCCGACGAATGATCTCCGAGCGCGTGTCGATACAGAACACGAGTTGAGCCGCCGGGCGCGACTCGTCGTCGTCGCGGTCGCGTGCGGACGCCGCGACGTTCTCGACGAGATCCTGGCGGTAGGTGGTCTCCCAGGCGTCGAGCCACGCCGCCGCCAGCGGCTTGCGGTCGTCGTCGGGATCGGTGTCGTCGTCGTCAGTATCGACGTCGACATCCACGTCCGCATCGACCCCGCTATCGGTCGGGCCGGGATGGATCGACTCGCCCATGCGGTCGGCGAGCGTCAGCCTGACCGCGAGGTACTCCGTCAGGGTGATCGGGTGCGCGTCCTGCCAGTCGCCGTCGCCGTCGCTGCGGCGTTTGATCAGGCCGGTCCAGCCCGGCAGGGCGATCAGGTGGTGTTCGAAGACGTCCTCCCAGCGGCCCTCCGGTTGCTTGTCGAGTGCCGCTTCGATGGCCTCGATCGGCGAGTCCGGCACCGCCGCCGCCGAGTCGACGCCGGGAATCTCGTCGTCGTGGGGCGCGACCTGGCGCCAGGCGGCGTAGAACCCCTGCTCGCGGTTGGGCATGGGCCACGTCGCCGTTCCCTGGTCGAGAAACGCCGCGAGCCACTTCGTCAGCACCCGGTCGACGCGGTCGGCGGAGTCGGGACCGGCCGGCCGGTCGTCGGTCTCGGCCATCCGATCCAGCAGCGTCTCCGGGTCGTCGTCGTAGCCGTGGTCGGACAGTTTGCGCGACAGGACGTCGGGGTCGATGCGGCCGTCGTCCCACGCGCGGCGGAAGACGTCGGGGGCGGGGTAGCCGCGGCCGCCGAACCGATCGGTGGCCACCCGTACCGCCTCCTGGAACGGGCGGTCCTCGAAGCCCGACAGTGGATTGGCGGTCACGAACGAGTGCAGGGGCCAGACCTCGCCGACGGCGGTCGCCGCGCGGTCGATGCTCTCGCGGATCGCTTGTTCAGTACTCATCGTAGTCCTCCGTGTCGGTGAGAACGGTCGGGCCGGCCGGTTGCGACCGGTTGAGGAGTGCAACGTAGAGCCGCGTGCTAGAGCGGTGCCAGTCCATCTCGACGGCCAGGTACGTCCCGACGAACGCCAGTGCCACGAGCGCGTGTACCGGCGTCAGGGCCGTCGGAGCGGTCGTGACGACGCCGTCGAGGACCGTTTCGATGGCGGTGTAGACGGTCGCGTACACCGCGATGGCGGCCAGGAACACGGCCGGGAAGACGGCGAGCCGGAGCGTCGCCGGCAGCGACTCCCGACCGACGACGTCCCTGGTCGCGTGCAGCGTCGTCAACGTCACGAACAGCGCCAGCAGGAGGCCGCTACCGAGGTGCGTTCCCTCGCCGGTGAGCAGCGCGAACAGGCCGCCGCCGGCGACGCCCATCGCGACCGTCGCGACGAGTCCGCCGACGCCCGGCGACGCCGACGCTCCCTTGCCGGGTGCGGCGTGCTCGACGGCGTCGCCCGACGAGAGGAACATGTACGCCTTGTAGAAGCCGTGCAGGATCAGGTGGGTCATCGCAGCCCCGAAAAAGCCCAGCCCGGCCTGCATGAGCATGAAGCCCATCTGGCCGACCGTCGAACAGCCGAGTTTGCTCTTGACGTCCGTCCGCACCGACTTCAGCAGTTTGCCCGCGAGCGCGCTGAATCCGCCGATCAGGACGATCGCCAGCATGATGCGGCCCTCGGTGCTGACAAGCGGCGCGAACCGGGTCAGCAAGAAGCCGCCCGCGTTGACGAACCCGGCGTGCATCAGCGCCGACGCCGGCGTCGGTGCAGTCATCGACGAGAGGAGCCACCGCTGGAACGGGAGGAGAGCGGCCTGAATCGTCGCGGCCAGCACCAGCGCGGCGGCGGCGATCACCAGCGCCGGGGTCGGGACCGCGTCGAGCCGCGTCAGAATCCCGGAAATCGTCGCCGCACCCGTCTCGTACCACAGGATTGCGAGGGCGGCCGAGAGCGCGAGGGTGCTCCCCAGGAAGTACGTCCGGGCGATCCGGGCGGCCGAGCGGGCCTGCCGCCAGTCGTCGACGTGTCCCACGAGGTCGGCCATGACCAGCCCCATCGCCAGCCAGGCCAGGGCGAACACCACGAGGGCGTCGGCCGCCGACAGCACCATCACCGTCAGCGTGAACCCCAGGACGCGGCCGTAGAAGCCGTCGAGATTCCGCGTCCCGGCCATGTATCGGCGAGCGTAGCTGTGGACGATCCCGCTGAAGAACGTGACGACGGCCCACATCAGGACCGCCAACCCGTCCACGGCGAACGGGCCGACGTCGATCGGCGTCCAGCCGTATCGAACCGACCCCACGAGGGCCACGATGCTCGCGAGCCACGTCGCCCAGACGACCCGCGTCGAGAGCGCGGGAACGAGCGACGACGACTCCGCCGATACCTCCGAAAATCCACCGACCGACTTCGACTCGTGTGCGTTCGTCATCGTTTGCTGGCCACGACGGCCCCGATCACCGGGCTGCCCACCCGGCGACTCGGAACCCGTCGCATCTACTCACATGTACGAACAGATTGGCTATTAAACCCTTGGATATTACCGAAGCGTTCGTTAAAAACCGTGATAGACGAACGGTTTGGCCGATTTCGTGAAATGTGGTACCGATCAACAACCGATTCGGAAGCGGCGTCGCCCATCGACATCGCGCGTGACGCCCGCCGACCGGTCGCTCGAAAGCGAAAACGGAGGCGTGACGTGACGTGCCAGTCTACTCGGCGTCGAAGCCGCCGAACGGCGTCGATTCGTGGCTTCTGACGAGCACCTCGTCGGCGACGGTCAGGCCCATGTCGAGTAGTTCCTGGGCGACCGGCGTGATGTCGTCGTCGGTTTCGCCGACGACCGTGACCAGGAGGTTCTGCTCGCCCGTGACCAGTTCCTGGACCGACACCACGCCCGGAATGTCGAGGACGTCCGGAATGAGATCGCCTCGCTCCGGGATCGCGGCGGTACAGAACAGCAACATTCGGAGTGGATAGCCCGACTTCTGGTAGTCGATGTCCGCGCTGTAGCCTTTGATGACGCCGTTCGATTCCAATCGCTGGATGCGTTTGCGTACCGTACTCCCCGAGGTGTCCGTTCGGTCCGCGATGTCGCCGGACGACGTGTTGCGTGCGTCTGTCTGCAACGCGTAGAGGATCGCCCTGTCCACGTCGTCGATCTCGTCGGTGCCCATGCAACCTCGTTCTCGCGTCTGCATCAAAGGGGTTTGGTCGGCCGCGTCGTCGACCACCCGATGGGACGACGCGTCGGAATCGTGATCGGTAACCGACGGAACTACGCGTCGGGGTAGGCCCGTGCGAGGTCGTCCAGCGCCTCGTGACGTTCGGTCGTGTGCGGAGCGGTCAGCGGGGAGACGCTGACCGCGCCGTCGACGATCGCCCGTCGATCGGTCCCCTCGGGATCGGGGATCGTTCCCTCGGCCATGTGCTCCCAGATGCGGTCGAACAGCGTCACTTCGCCGCCGTCGCGCTCGGCGTCCATCATGTAGGCGTGTGAGGGGCGGGTAATCGCCATCTCGGTGGGACCACCGTCGGGTACGGGCGTGTTGACGTTGAGGTAGTCGGCCTCCTTGAACACGCCCGCGCCGACGGCGCGTTCGGCGAGGTACGTCGTCGCACGGGCCGCCTCGGCGTAGTCGTCGGCGGTGACGTCGAGGTCCGTCCAGGTGGCGTCCTCGGGGACGGGGACGTACTGCGAGACGGCGATTGCGGGCACGTCGAAGAACGTGGCCTCGACGGCGGCGCTGACGGTGCCGGATCGGCCTAGCACGTAGGCCCCGAGGTTCGCGCCGCGGTTGATACCGGACACCACGAGGTCGGTCTCGGGCACTAGCGCTTGCAGGCCCGCGACGACGCAGTCGGCGGGCGTGCCCTCGATGGCGTAGCCGAGGTCGTGGTCGATGACGCCGACGCTGTGTGACATGGCGCGACCGACGGCGCTCTGGTCGCGTTCGGGCGCGACGGCGATCACGTCGCCGACCGTCGACAGTGCGTCGTACAGCACGCGAAAACCCGCGCTCTCGATGCCGTCGTCGTTCGTCAGCAGTATCGACGGCTCGTCGTCCATACGAACCCTGTGGGTGGTCACTGCAAAAGTTCACCGTTCGGGCTGCGGTCCCGAAGCGACGACCGCGAGCGCGACGCGGACGCGGTCATCCTCGGTCGACGACCGTCTCGCCGTCGACGACGAGGTTGTACGCGCGTTCGTCGTCGTTCCACAGCGCGAGCACGTTCTCGAAGACCAGCAGGTCGCCGTAGTCGGCGGTCGCCAGATCGGCGTTGAGCGCCGACTCCTCGGTACACACGGCGAAGTGATCGACCTGCTCGCTGCCGTCGCCGACGAGGTACAGGGGGTTGGCGTCCTCGCCGTCGGCGAGGTCGTGGCTGAGTTTGATCGCCGCGAGGTCGATGCGATTGGTGACGTGGGTCTCCATGTCGGCCATCCGGGCGAATCGGCCGGGGTCGAGGGTCACGTCGATCCCGCGTCGGCCGTCGCGGCGCAGCATCGAGTAGGCGTACTGGACGTCGACGTTGACGAACTCGCCGTCGCCCGCGCCGCCCTCGTCGAGGCACTTCTGGAAACCCGGCACCGCCAGATCGGGCTGGACGTCGAACGACCAGCAGTCGCTCGCCGGCGTCGCGGAGGGCCACAGCCGGACCGTCGGCGCGTAGACCGTCAGCGGCCCGTCGTCGGCGACGGCGCGTTCGACCCGTCGCAGCCCGATGGCCGTGTTCCGGTCGGCGGGCGCGAGCGCGACGGCGGTCCCGTCCTCGGCCAGCACCTCGGCGTACCGCAACAGGACCGACGCGGGGTCGTCGAGTTCGCTGAGGACGTTCGCGAACAGCAGCAGGTCGAAGCCGTGGGCCTCGGCCTCGTCGTTCCCGCCGCCGTCGCGGTTCCTGCCGTTGTGGTTCCCGTCGTCGCCGTCACCGTGTCCGTCCCCTCCGGTACCGTCCAGCAGCGTCGTCGGGTCGAACCCCTCGGCGGTCTCGCGGTGTATCGTGGGGTGGACGTTCCGGCCGGTCTCGGCCACCATCCGCGCTAGCACGTCGGCGGCCGCTCCGGGTTCGACGGCGTGGTACTCCACTAGCGCGTCCTCGGGGAGCAGGTCCGCGAGGCCGAGGGCCGGCCCGCCGACGCCGGCACCCACGTCGAGCACGCGGAGGTGCATCGGAAGGAGGCCGTCGCGAGCGAGGTCCGCGAGGACGTACTGAGTGGTCGCGTAGTAGTCCGGCAGGTGGTAGACGGCGTACGCCAGCGCAGTCAGGTCGTCGTACTCGACGGCGTCGCCGTGGAGGTACGCCTCCTTGAGCGTCCGAATCCGGTGGCGGAGTCGGTCGCCGCCCGTGCCGGTCGGCCAGCCGGCACCGAATCGGTCGACGAGCAGGTCCTCTAGCGTCCGCGCGTATCGCTCCGGGAACGCCTCGACCCCGTGGTGGGCGACCGACGCCGGCCCCTCCTCGACGGGGACGAACGTGCCGTCGTCGCGTTCGATCAGCCCCAGCGCCGGCGCTTGCTCTTCGAGGACGCGCTTGACCGCCGCCGGATGGGGACGTCCCTCGACGTACTCGTATATCTCCTCGGGGTCGAGGGGGCGCACCGACCGGAGGTACTTCGCGTTCGAGACGACCGCCTCGCGCTGGTCGGGATTCACCGTTGCCCCCGGCGTCGCGCCTCGCGGTAGAGGTCGACGAACGCGTCGTGGTCGGCGCTCGCGAGCGCGCAGGCGGCGTCGGCGACGTCGTCGGCCCCCTCGAAGGCCGCCTGCACGTCGGCGTAGACCCGCGGGTCGCCGTCGGTGACCTGCTCGAGCAGCGCGAACAGACCCTCCGAGATGGGCGTGTGGAACTCCTCGCGGACGTCGGCGGCCGCCAGCCCGAACGCCAGGATGGCGGCGTGTGCCCGCGCCTGCACCGTCTCCATCGCCTCGTCGTGCTCGGCGGGCGTGGTCTCGAAGAGCCGATTGCCGGCGGCCGACAGGGCCTCCCGGACGCGGTCGGTCACGGGGCCGCCCTCGTCGACGACGACGGCGACGTTGCCGGGCGCGTTCGCCGCGGCGAACAGCGGGTGGAAACTGACTCGTTCGCGCCCGGTCGCGTGCTCGCGCATCGCGGCGACCGGTTCGTCCATCGCGCCGACCACGTCGACGACGGCCGCGTCGGCGCGAGCGGCGTACCTCGCTATCGCGTCGGCCGTCGCGGGAAGCGGAACGGCCACGCAGACGAGGTCGAACGTCTCGTCGGTGTCCGTCGGGACGGCGCGACCGTCGAGGGCGTCGGCCGCAGCGGTGGCGGCGTCGTCGTCGATGTCCGTAAACGCGACGTCCAGGTCGGCGGCGTCGTCACCGGTCGGGAACCCCGCTTGCAACCGGCCGGCGAACCACTGCCCCATCTCCCCGGCACCGACGACCAGTAGCTTCATGGCGCGAGTTATTCCGGCACGTTTCAAAAGCCGTTCGGTCGCCACACCGCGCCGGCCACGGTCCCGTGATCGCTCGGAACCAGTCGGCGAATCACGCCCGTCCGTTCGGGCCGCCCGAGACGTGACGGGTATGGCACACGTACCGCGAGCGTTCGGTGGTATTATACCGCACGGCCGCTTTGCCGGTGGCATGAAGCGCGTCCGTTTTCGCGATTCCGCCGGGAACGTCCGCGGCGGCCGCTGGACGACCCGGGACGGCGAGGAGGTCATCACGGCGGCCTCGGGACCCTACGGCCGCATCACGTTCGACGACGAGTCGTTCTCGCCCGACGAGGTGGACGTCCTCGCGCCCTGTGAACCCACGAAGATTATCTGCGTCGGCCGCAACTACGCCGACCACGCCGCCGAACGCGACGAATCGGTCCCCGACCGACCGTTGCTGTTCCTGAAGCCCCCGAGCACGGTCGCGACGCACGGTCAACGCATCACCCTCCCGGCCGGCAAGGAACGCATCGATTACGAGGCCGAACTCGGCGTCGTGATCGGCGAACGGTGTCGCAACGTCGACCCGAACGACGTCGAGGACGTGATCGCCGGGTACACCTGCCTCAACGACCTCTCGAACCGCGACGACCAGGAGATCGAACAGAATTGGGTCCGGGGCAAGGCCTTCGACGACGCCTGTCCCCTCGGCCCCCTGCTGGCGACGCCGGAACACCTCCCCGACGACGCCGCCATCGAAGCCCGGGTCAACGGCGAGACCAGACAGTCCTCGTCCATCGACCGGATGATCTTCTCGGTCCCGGACCTCGTCGCCGAGATTACGTCCTTCATGACCCTCGAACCCGGCGACGTGATCGCCACGGGCACGCCGGAGGGCGTCGGTCCGCTCGCCGACGACGACGAGGTCGAAATCGAAATCGAGGGCGTCGGCACGCTCTGCAACACCGTCCACGTTCCCTGACCGCGCTTCGACCGGTCGTCCCGTGTCATCCCACCGTTCGGGCCGGGTCGTCCCGTGTCACCCCACCGTTCGGGCCGGGTCGTCCCGTGTCACCCCACCGTTCGGGTCGAGTCGCCGTCCCGAGACCGCAATCCCTAAATTTAGGCCAACCTAATTCGGGCAGGCATGGTGGCGACGGATGGCTGAGGACCGCCGCCCGTCCGAACGGGTCGACGTCTGCGTCGTGGGAGCCGGGCCCGCGGGCGCGCTCGTCGCCCACCGGCTCGCCAGCGCCGGCCACGACGTGGTGATCCTGGAAGCCGGCCCGCGGTTCGACTTCGAGCGACGGCTCCGGCGGATGGAGCGGGCCATCCGGCCGGGCCACGACGCTCGCTCGGTGTGGGACGTAGGCGGCGACCGCGACGCGTTCACCTCGGACGGCGAGCGGTTCTATCCACTGAACCGGGCGCGCGTCAAGGGCGTCGGGGGGACGACGCTGCACTGGCAGGGGATGGTGATGCGCCTGCACGAGTCGGACTTCCGGCGGCGCTCGCGCGACGGCGTGGCCGCCGACTGGCCCATCGACTACGAGGAACTGCGGCCGTACTACGCCGACGCCGAGCAGGCGCTGGGCGTCGCGGGCGCGTCGGACAATCCCTTCGCGCCGCCGCGAAAGCAGCCCCATCCAATGCCGGCGTTTCCCCCGTCGTACAGCGATTCGCTGTTCGCCGAAGCCTGCGAGCGCGCCGGCGTGAGGATGCACTCGGTGCCCAACGCCCGCAACTCCGAACCCTACGACGACGACGGGGCCTGCGTCGGCTACGGCACCTGCAAGCCAGTCTGTCCCTCGGGCGCGAAGTACGACGCGACTCGTCACGTCCAGGCCGCCGAACAGGCGGGCGCGCGGGTGCTCGACCGCGTACCGGTCCAGCGGCTCGAAACCGACGACGACGGCGAGCGGGTCGACGCCGTCGTCTACGCGACGCCCGACGGAACCGGGCACCGCCAGCAAGCCCGACAGTTCGTGCTGGCGGCCGGCGGCGTCGAGATTCCGCGGCTGCTGTTGCTGTCGCGTTCCGAGGACCACCCCGACGGGCTGGCCAACGGCAGCGGCCTCGTCGGACGGTACTTCATGGACCACTGCTTCGCCGGCACCGGCGGTCGCCTCGACGAACGCACCCGCCAGCACCACGTCGGGTTCGTCACTAGCGAGTCCCACCAGTTCTACGACAACGACGTCGACGGCGTCGGTCCCATCAAGTTAGAGTTCCTGAACTACGCCGGTCCCTCGCCCGTCGAGGTGGCGCTCGACGGCGACGACTGGGGCGACGCGTTGCTCGCGCGACTCCGGGAGTCGTACGGGACCCACGTCGCGATGGGTGGGCTGGTCGGACAACTTCCCCGAACGGAAAACCGGGTGACCCTCGACACGTCCACCACGGACGACCACGGTAATCCGGTCCCCGAAATTCACTGGTCGCTCGACGCGCGGACGAAGCGGACGCTCCGGAAGGCCAACGAGATTCAACGGACCGTCCTGGACGAACTCGGGGCCGAAATCGGCTGGCAGGTCGGCCCCGAGAACACCGGCCCCGCATTCCACCACATGGGAACGACGCGGATGGGGACCGACCCCGAGACGAGCGTGGTGAATCCGCGGCTGCGAACCCACGACGTGTCGAATCTCGCCGTCGCGTCGTCGAGCGTCTTCGTCACCAGCGGCGCGATGAACCCCACGCTCACCATCGCCGCGCTCGCGCTGAAGGCCGCCGATCACGTCGATGCGGACCTGTAGTCGGACGTCACTCCACCCGCGCGGCGACGTACTGGCCGACGTGGTCGTCAATCCGGCGTTTGAATCCCGCCTGGCGGGCCAGTCGGTCGAGTTCGCGGGCGACGAGGCTGCCGTACTGGACGGCCTTCTTCTCCCGGAAGGCGACGCGGTCGGGCACCCACGCCCGGACGGCGCGACGGAAGGCCCACTTCCGTTCGCCGCGGTCGGTCACGAGCAATCTGCCGGGTAGCGCCAGCGCCGCGGCGACCACCCGGTCGTGCAACAGCGGCGTCACCGGGTCGACGCCGGTAGCCCGGACGGCCAGCGTGTCGCGCTGGAGTTGCTCGGGAAGGGTCGCGACCACCTCGCGCCGTGCGCCACGGACGGTGTCGGCCTCGACGCGGGAATCGTCCGGGGCGCTGGCGACCTTCGCGTACCCGCCGAACAGTTCGTCCGCTCCCTGTCCGAGCGCCAGGCGGTCGAACCCGTCCGCGGCGGCCGCCCGCGCGGCGAGAAACAGCCCGAGAGCGATCTGTACGTTCATGGCGTCGGTCGTCCGAATCGCGTTCGCGACGGCGGGCACGGCGGTTTCGACGTCCGAGAGGGACAACTCGACGACGCGCAGGTCGACGTCGAGCACTCGCGCGGCCTCGCGGGCGGCGGCGACGTCGTGGCTGTCGGGGAATCCGACGACGTAACACGGAGTGTCGAGTCGGGCGGCCAGCGCCGCGGAGTCGACGCCGCCGGAGAACGCCACGGCCAGCCCCGACTCGTCGACGGCGTCGACGGACTCTCGGACGGCGCTTCGGAGGCGGTCGACGGCCGCGCGGTCGTCCCGTTCGGGGTCGAGGTCGGGCAGCCGCCAGACCTCGCGGTCGCCGTCGGGCGTCCGGACGTGGCCGGCGGGGACGGGAACGGGATCGGCGAGTTCGTCGGGGTCGAACCCCCAGGTCGTCGCGTCGCCGCGTTCGGAGAACAGCGGCCGTCGCCCGAGGACGTCGCGTGCGAGGCGGCCGTCGGCCAGCGCGCCGGCGAAGCCGCCGGTCCCGGGAAGCGGGTCGCCATCGCCGAGCGCCCGCTCGACGACGGCCGGATCGGCCCCGCGGATCATCGGATCATGTCGGCGAGGCGGTTTTTCACGCGGCGTTTCGCGCCGCCGGCGGCCTGCCGGAAGCTAATCCGCCAGGGCGTCCGCTTGCCGTCGACGTCCGTCTCGCCCGCGGCGATGGCGTCGAGGATGGCCGCGACAGTCGTCTCCTCGGCGTCGACGTGGGTGACCGCCTGGCCGACCATCTCGCTGATGTGAGCGTCGCTGCCCGCCGTCATCGGCAGGCCTCGCGAGAGCGCGAATCGCTTGGCTTGGCGGTTCGCCCGGCCGGTCAGGAGCCTGGAGTTGTACACCTCGATGGCGTCGGCGACGGACAGGGCCTCCTTCGAGATGTTCGCGAGGACGCCGCTACGGGACTCCTGGAAGGGGTGAGGGACGACCGCGATGCCCCCCTGGTCCCGGATGCGTTCAACCGTCTCCGCGAACGCCAGCCCCGACTCGACGGCCTCGTCGATGCCCAGCGCGAGGACGTGTCCCGCGTCGCTGGTGACCTCCATGCCGGGAATCCCCACTAGCCCGTACTCCGGGGCGAGGTCGGCCGCTTCCCGGCTGGCCGCAAACTCGTCGTGGTCGGTCACGGCGAGGGCGTCGAGTCCCACGGCGGCTGCTTGCTCCAGCAGCAGTTCCACGGGATCGCGACCGTCGTAGGAGGCCGCCGAGTGGGCGTGCAACTCGACTTTCAGCACGGGCGTCCGTTCGGGGTCTGCGTGCAAAAGCGCCCCGGTCTGGAGTGGGATGACTCGATGACGGGTTCGCATTCGGAGATCGTCGCTCACGACGACAGCAGCGACCGGGAGGCGTTGCCGACGACCAGCAGGCTGCTGGCCGCCATCGCGACGGCCGCGAACAGGGGGTTCAGCAGGCCAGTCACGGCCAGTGGGACGGCCACGGCGTTGTAGACGAACGCCCACCCGAGGTTCTGGCGGATGCGGCGTCGGGTCGCGATGGTGAGGTCGAACACCCAGGGCACGGTTTCGAGGTCGCCCGTCGTCACGACGGCGTCGGCGGCCTCGACGGCCAGTTGCGTGCCGCTCGCGAACGCGATGCCGAGGTCCGCCGCCGCGAGCGCGGGCGCGTCGTTGCTGCCGTCGCCCACCATGGCGACGGTACCCCGCGAACGGAGGCGATCGACGACCTCGCCTTTCGCCTCCGGAGGAACGCCCGCGAAGACGTCCGAGACGGCGTCGTGGGACGCGAAGCGGTCGGCGGCCGGACCCACGTCGCCCGTGATGACCACCACCTCGCGTCCGCGGTCGGCCAGGCGATCGAGTACGTCGCGCCACCCCTCCCGGGGCGTGTCTTCGGCGGTCAGGCACTCACGGGCGCGGCCGTTCCACCCGATCAGCGCGGCGACCTGGCCCGCGCCATCGGCGTCGGCGAACCGTTCGCGGAGGGCCTCGGACACGGTCCAGTCCCGGCGTTCGAACAGGGACAGGCGGCCGACGAGCACGTCGTCGCCAGCAGTCGATTCATCGTCGTCCTGTGCGAACGCGACCGTCCCGCCGACGCCCTCGCCGGGGTACTGCTCGAAGTCGGTAACGGTCGGGTCGCGTGTGGGATCGCCGTCGGTCGTTGCGTCGACATCGGAGGTCGTCAGTGGAGCCGCCTCGACGACGGCCGCCGCGAGCGGGTGATCGGAGAACGCTTCGACGGCGGCCGCTCGTGCGAGGACCGCTTCGTCGTAGTCGTCGACCAGTTGCAGTTCGCCGGTGGTTAGCGTCCCCGTCTTGTCCAGTGCCACGACGTCGGTGTCGGTGGCCGTCTCGAAGACCGTGCCGTCGGTGACGACGACGCCGTTCGCCAGCGCCTCGCGGACGCCGGCGGCGACCGCGAGCGGGGTCGCCAGCCCGAGCGCGCACGGGCAGGAGACGACCAGCACGGCCAGTCCGGTCAACAGCGCGCTCGTGGGACTGGCTCCGTCGAGGAGGTGCCAGCCGGTCGCCAGCACGGCCACCGCGATCACGAGCGGGACGAACACCGCTGCCAATCGGTCGGCCAGTCGCTGGACGCCGCTGTGGGAACTCTGCACGTCGAGCAGGCGGTTCAGCACGCGGTCGAAGGTGCTGGTCTCGGCCGCGTCGACGGACACGACCAGCGCGCCGTCGGTGACGCGGCCGCCGCCGACCACGTCGTCGCCCTCGGCCTTCGAGATGGGGACGGACTCGCCGGTCACCAGCGACTCGTCGACGGCGGCGGTGCCCTCGACGACGGTGCCGTCGAGCGGGACGCGTTCGCCGGGACGGACGACCGCCTCGTCGCCGCCCGACAGCGCCTCGATCGGGACGTCCTCGTGGCCGTCACCGGTCCGCAGTCGAGCGGTCTCGACGCGGCGTTCGGTCAGGTCCGCGAGTTCACCCGTCGCGCGCGCTTTCACGCGGCGTTCGTAGTAGTTGCCGATGGACACCGCGAGCACGATGACCACCGCGACGTCGAAGTAGACCTCCGCGTGGCCGAGCAGGGCCGCGACGGTGCTGTAGGCGTAGGCCGTCGTCGCCGCCAGCGCGACCAGCAGGTCCATGTTGGGCTGGCCCGCCCGGAGGCTCACGACCGCGCCCCTGAGGATTGGATAGCCGGTGTATCCCAGCACGACCGTCGCCATCACCCAGATGTTCCCTAGCAGGTACTGGCCGGCCGACCCGTGGACGTCGAGCAACAGCGTCTCGGGGTCGACGCCGAAGTACGCGGGGTACAGAAAGAGGGCGTACCACAGCATCGTCATCATGCCGAAAAAGCCCCCGACCAGCAGGCGGCCGACCGTCTCCGTGTCACCCCGTAGCGCCTCGCGGTCGACGACACGGTAGCCCATCCCGTCGACGAGCGAGGCCAGCGCGTCCTCGTCGAGACGGCCGTCGTCGTAGACGACCTTCAGCAGGTCCGCGGGATAGCTGGCTTCGGCGGCCGCGACGCCCTCGTGGTCGGTCGCGACCGACTCGACGAACGTCTCGCAGGTGGCACAGTGCATCCCCTCGACGGAGAGGTAGGCCGTCTCCCCCTCGGCGTCGGCGACGTCCACGCCCGTGTCGAGATCGTCCGGCGCGGCCGTCTCCGGGTCGGCGTCGGTCTCGTCGAGGCGCTTTGCCACTTCGAGACAACCGCGACAGCAGTAAGCACCCGTTACCCCCGCCTCGGTCACCGGCGGGTCGGGCGTCGGAAGGTCACAGAGCGTACAGGACATCGGGCGCTTACGCGCTCGCGTCGGGGACGTCCGCCTCCTCCGAGACGTCGGCCCCCTCCGATTCCGAGAACATGTAGTACAGCGACATCGCGATTATGAACACGCTAAGGACCGACAGGCCCACGATAGGATCCGACCGTCCGACGACGAACAGCACGACTGGCACGACCGCCAGGAGCGCGATTCCGGCGGGGTATCGCAGGTGTTCCGATTCCATGGCCAGGGATTTGCAATCGTCGACAATAACGGTCCGGTCGATTCCCAGACCCTGAGAATCGAGGGTGTTCTTAAACGACACGAGTGGCATCGTCCCCCTATGACGGTAGCTACGGCGAAACCGGGTTGGAAACCGATAGATCGGACGGACGGCACGCGACGGTTGGCGGTTCGTCCCGCGTCGAACGGAAGGGTTCTCGCAGTTCGTCCCGCGTCGAACGACGGCCGAGGGATTCTCCGGAGGTGACGCGAACGGATGCGTGGCACTGACGACGGACACTCGCGGCGGACGATCCTTCGCTCGACCGCGGGGCTGGCAACGGCAACGCTCGCCGGTGGTCTCGGCGGCACCGCGGCCGCTCAGTCCAGCGAACCGGACTACGGCGGCTGGTTCGACGACGTGAGCAACTTCGAGGAAACCGTCG
>JBDGSB010000021.1:0-18329 GCA_042217765.1 Haloarculaceae archaeon
GGGCGGCGCCGACGTTGCGCTTGACCGTCGAGTCCGAGAGGTCCCGCTGGAGCCGCGAGTTGGTGACGTAGTCGCCCAGAAAGACCAGATCGGAGTTGGCCTTCGAGAGGTTGCCCTCGGCGTTCTCGAAGTCGATGGGGTTGACCTTGTGTGGCATCGTCGAAGACCCCGTCTCGCCCTCGACGGTCTCCTGACCCAGGTAGCGATCCGAGACGTACAGCCACACGTCCACCGACAGGTCGACCAGGACGTTGTTGGCGCTCCGGAGCGCGTCGAAGACGCCCTGCAGATCGTCACAGGGGTTGACCTGCGTCGTCAGCGGTTCGTGGGCCAGCCCCAGTCCCTCGACGAACGTCTTCGAGAAGGCCGGCCAGTCGACGTCGGGGTAGGCGGCGTGGTGGGCGGCGTAGGTGCCGCTGGCACCCGCGAGTTTTCCCGACAGTTCGTCGCTTGCGCGATCGATTCGGCCGAGCGCCCGCCCTAGCCGCGAGGCGTAGACGGCCATCTCCTTGCCGAAGGTGGTCGGCGTCGCGGGCTGGCCGTGCGTGCGCGCCAGCATGGGGACGTCGCGGTACTCGCGTGCCATCTCCACGAGCGTGTCCCGTCGATCCCGCAGTTCGGGGACCAGCACGTCCTCGACGGCCGGCTCGATCAGCAGCCGGTACGCGAGGTTGTTGACGTCCTCGCTGGTCAGCCCGAAGTGAATCCACTGGCCGGCGTCCAGATCCGCGGGCAACGCGTCGCGGACGAAGTACTCGACGGCCTTGACGTCGTGGTTCGTGGCGGGGTAGTCGTCGTAGCCCTCCGTCTCTAGCTGCTTGATGACGGCCGCCGACGCCTCGTCGAAGTCCCCGTACAGCGAGCGGAGTTGTGCGCGCTCGTCGTCGGGAATCGAAAGCGGCGTCGCCTCGCAATCGGCCAGCGCAAGCAAGTATTCCACTTCCACCTGTACGCGAGCGCGCATCAGCGCACGCTCGCTGGCGTACGGCACCAGCGGTTCCGTGTATCGGGCGTAGCGGCCGTCCAGCGGCGAGACGGCCGCGAGTGCGCTCCGGTCGGTCATGACCGTGACTCGGGCGAGTCATACGGATTAGCGTTACTATTCACCGGTGGTTCGCCATCCGTGTCGGCGAACCGCCGGTACGGAATGACGATAATCCGTATCAGGTCAAATGCGTGTCGATAGCTGGTGCGGTCCGGAATCGAAGTGGCAGGATCGTCGTGACGCCAGCCGCCTCACACTCGGTCGCAGCGAAAACCGCATCGAGACGCTGTCGGCGAGCGAACTCGCAGTTCTCCACCGGACCCGACCACATCACGGCCCGACCTGCCGATTCGCAACTACTTTGCGCGCTCCGCGCGCGTCTTCGCGTATGAAACTCGCCGGCATGGCCAGCAATCGCGGAAGAAACCTGCTGAACGTCGCCGACCGCGCGCCGGGCGGTGCGGAGTTCGCGGTCGTACTCACCAACGAAGAGGGTGCGCCGGTCGTGGAGAAAGCGGCCGAACGCGGGATTCCCACGGAGGTCGTCGTCCGCGACGACGGCGAGTCCCGTGAGTCCCACGAACGGCGCGTGCTCGACGCGCTGTCGGGCTACGACGTCGACCTCGTGTGTCTCGACGGGTACATGCGAATTCTCACCGAGACGTTTCTAGAGACCGCGCCGACGACGCTGAACGTTCACCCGTCGCTGTTGCCGTCGTTCAAAGGCGACGACGCGTGGGGCGACGCGCTGGAAGCGGGCGTCCGGGTCACGGGCTGTACCGTCCACGTCGTCACCGAGGACGTCGACGCCGGGCCGGTCGTCACCCAGGAGCCGATTCCGGTCTTCGAGGGCGACGACGCGGCCACGCTGAAAGAGCGCGTCCTCTACCAGGGTGAGTTCGCGGCCTACCCCCGATCGGTGAAGTGGTTCGCGGAGGGACGGGTGACCGTCGAGGACGAGACTGTCACCGTCGAGGGCGACGTCGGCGGGGACTTCCCGACGCGTCGCCTCCAGAGCGACGACCGCGTGCGCGAACTCCGCTACGGGGAGAATCCCCACCAGGACGCGGCGCTGTACGCCGACACGACCGTCGAGGAAGCCAGCGTCGTCGCCGCCGACCAGTTGAACGAGGGCGCGAAGAAGCTCTCGTACAACAACTACAACGACGCCGACGCGGCGCTGGACCTCGTCAAGGAGTTCGCGGCGCCGGCCGCCGCAGTCATCAAACACACCAACCCCGCGGGCTGTGCGACCGCCGACTCGCTGGTCGACGCCTACGACCGCGCGCTGGCGACGGATCCGATGAGTGCATTCGGCGGCATCGTCGCGCTCAACCGCGAGTGCGACGCCGCGACCGCCGAATCGGTCGTCGACTCCTACAAGGAGGTCGTCGTCGCGCCGGGCTACAGCGACGCCGCACTGGACGTGCTGACCGCCAGCGACGACCTGCGGGTACTCGACGTCGACGACCTCGACGACCGGAGCGACCGCCTGACCGAGAAGCCACTCGTCGGCGGCCGACTCGTCCAGGAACGCGACCTGCAGACGCTCACCGCCGACGACCTGGAAGTCGTCACCGAGCGCGAACCGACCGAGGCGGAACTCGAGTCGATGCTGTTCGCCTGGCAGACCTGCAAACACGTCATGTCAAACGCCATCGTGTTCGCGCAGGGCACCGAGACCGTCGGCATCGGCGCGGGCCAGATGAGCCGCGTCGACGCGGTCCACCTGGCCGCCCGCAAGGCCGCCGACCACGCCGAGGGCAAGGACGCCGAGGGCGCGGTCATGGCAAGCGACGCGTTCTTCCCGTTCCCCGACGGCGTCGAGGTGGCCGCCGAGGCGGGCATCGAAGCGGTGATCCAGCCCGGCGGCTCGAAGAACGACGACGACGTGATCGCCGCCGCCGACGACCTCGACGTGACGATGGCGTTCACCGGAACGCGAGCGTTCCGCCACGACTGACCGCCCGGCCGACTCCCCCTGAGTGATTTCCCCCCGAGCGATTTCCCGCTGGCCGAGTTATTCTCGTCGGTCGTCGCCAGACCGGACGAGCCGTTCGCGAGCGAGGAAGGCGAGCGCGAGGCCGCCCACGACGCCGACGATTCGCAGCAGGTCGAACGTCCACCGCGGGACGACGGCCCGTCGGGACTGCTCGTAGTGGAGGAGTTGATAGAAGGTCCCGTCGCGGACGACGAAGCGCTGGTCGTCGTCGACGAACGGGTCGTCGTTTTCGCGGGTCACGACCCACCGGGTCGCCGTCGCGGTCCCGTTCCGAACGGCGCGTTTGCCCAGCGACGGCAGGCCGTCGTAGGGATACGCGTACCGCTTCATCACGGTCGCCTTCGAGACGGAATCGTACGACAGTACGAGCGTCCCGTTCTCGACGGTCGCGTTCGGGCGGGCGTATCCCGCCTCGAACCGGACGAACTCGTAGCCGAAGTACAGCCGTCGCTGTCCGTCCGCACCGGAGAGGGAGACTTCACGGTCGGTGTCGACGCGCAGGGTGCCGTCGTACCCAACCCGGGTCGCCTGGACGCACTCGCGGTGAGCGATACCGTCCGAACAGTCGAGGACCGCGAAGGCCGGAATCGAGGTCCCGTAGGCGTCCGGACGCTCGACGCGCTCGGCACGGTAGGTCACGCGTTCGCGGGCGGGCACGCCCCCTGGGAAGAGATACACGGGATTCAACACCAGCAGGAGGCCGACGCCGAACAGCAGGAGGGCTCGGTCGCGGGGGTTCATGCACGCCGACACAGATGACTGCCGAAAGTATCTTCTGTCCGATACGAATCGTTCGTCCGGCACAGCAGACCTTTACTGGCAGCAGCCGTTGGCTCACGGTATGGGACGTACACTGCTGGGAATCGACCTCGATGCGTCGCCGCTGGGCGGGCTCGTCGCGTCGTTGCTCGACGAGGACGATCTAGCGAAACTGGCTCGAACGGACGGCGGCCGTTCCGACGGCGATTCGGACGTCGACGACGCCAGTGTGGACGGTTCCGGCATCGACGATTCCACTGCTGGCGAGGACACGACCGACCAGCGTTCGTCGTCGCCCGGCACGTCGACCGACGCGGACGAACACGGCACGTCGACCGACGCGGACGACGGTCGACGTCGCTCCGTGGGGAGTCGATTGCGCTCGCTCGGCGGCCAGGCCGGGTCGCTCCGCGGCGGTACCCGGACCGACGACGGGCGTGGACTGGTCGCTCGTGTCCGGAAGGGCCTGCTGGTCGTCGGTGTCGCGGGTGTCGCGGTCGGCCTGCTCGCGGCGGTGGGCCGACGAGTCCTGAAACGCTTCGAGTCGGGCGCGACGAGAGAGACGGCCGACGCCGGGGAGACGCGTGAACCGTCAGACGTTGGAGCGACGAGAGAAACGGCCGACGCCGACGCGGCCGACGACGAGGAGTCACCGCTGGGCGAACTGGTCGCGCTGGCACTGCTGGCGTTGGTCGCCGCGCTGGTCCGGAAGTTCGGCGACCGCGGGGCCGCCTGAACCACCAGGGAATCGAGCCCTGCGGCCGCCGGGCGATCGGTCCGACAGTCTCAAACGCCGCCCGTTCCACCCACACACATGGAGTTCCACGAGGCGGCGAACGCCCTCTTCGAGCGCAAGGGGCCGCCCGAACTCGGGAGCGAGCGGACGGCGGCGCTGTTGCACGACCTCGGCGACCCGCAGGAGGACCTGCGGGCGGTCCAGGTCGCCGGCACCAACGGCAAGGGCTCGACGGCACGAATGGTCGAGCGCGTTCTGCGTGAGGCGGGTCTGGACGTGGGCCTGTTCACGTCGCCACACCTCGACGACGTCCGGGAGTCGATCCAGGTCGACGGGCGCAAGGTCACGAAGGCGGCGGTGACGAACTTCGTCGAGCGGGTGGTCGACGACGTCCTCGACCGCACGGCGGCGGGGGAGGGGCCGACGTTCTTCGAGTTGCTGACGGCGCTCGCGTGCCACGAGTTTGCCCGTCAGGACGTCGACCTGGCGGTGTTCGAAGTCGGCATGGGCGGCGCGCGCGACGCCACGAGCGTCGTCGACCCCGTCGCGAGCGCGGTCACGACCGTCGACGTCGATCACGCGGCGTTCCTCGGAAGCGACGTCGAGGCGGTCGCGTCCGAACTCGCCGGCGTCGCGCCCGCGGACGGCCCGCTTGTCACCGCGGTCACCGGCGACGCGCTGGCGGTCGTCGAGAGCGAAACCGACGACGTCGTGACCGTGGGCGAGGACGCCGACGTGTCCGTTTCCTACGAGGGTATCGACGGCGTGGAAGGGGTCGCCACGTTCGACGGTCCCGGCTGGCGCGTCGAGACGAACCTGGGGATGCCCGGTGCCCACCAGGCGCGAAACGCGGGCGTCGCGGCCGCGCTGGTTCGAGCGGTCGCGCAGGTCTCCGACGCCGATCTGGCGCGGGGACTCCGCAACGCCGTCCTCCCCGGGCGATTCGAGGTCCTGGGACGTGAGCCGCTGGTCGTGCTCGACGGCGCGCACAACCCCGCGGCCTGCGAGCGCGTCGCCGAGACGCTGTCTTCGTTCGACTACGACGACCTCCACCTGGTCGTCGGCGCGATGGCCGACAAGGACCTCGCGGGTATCGCCGCGGCGCTGCCAGCACCCGACGCCGTCGTCGCCTGTCGGGCCGACCGCGACCGTGCCGCCGACGAACGGGTGATCGCGCGGGCGTTCGAGTGCGCCCGTCCCGACGCGCCCGTCGAGACGACCCGCGACGTCGCGAGCGCGTTCGCGTCGGCGCTGTCGACGGCCGACCCGGACGATTGCGTGCTCGCGACGGGGTCGCTGGCCGTCGTCGCCGAGGCGCGCACCCGCTGGACGCGCCCGACGATCACCAAACGGGTCGAGAACGCGGCCGACGCTCGCGCGGTGCTGGCCGACGCCGACGTGACCGACGCGGACGTCCGGGAGACGAGTGCCGAGGCCGTCCACCGCGTGCTCGAAACGCGCGTCCCACCGCGGCAGGCACGGCGTCTCAGGGAGACGATGCTGGCGCTGGGCGGCGAGTGCGCGGTCGCGGCCGTCGACGATCCGGACGAGAACCGCGACGTCGTGACGATGGGGACGCTGGCGCAGTTCGACCGACTCGCCGACCGCCTGGCGGACGGAGACGACGGGTTCGCCCCGCTGGCCGCGGAGATTCGCGACGCACTCGACGGCGGGGGCGCGAGCGGTCGGCGATCCGGCACCGACGACGACCGCCAGCGGACGTCCCGGCGCACCGACAGCGACGGGTGCGACTACCCCTGGACTGACGGCACCGCGGTGATGGGCATCCTGAACGCCACACCGGACAGTTTCCACGACGGCGGGGAGTACGACGCCGTCGAGGCCGCGGTCGCCCGCGCCGAAGAGATGGTCGCGGCGGGCGCGGACATCGTCGACGTCGGCGGCGAGAGCACGCGTCCCGGAGCGGACCCGGTCCCCGTCGAGGAAGAGCGGTCGCGGGTGGTTCCCGTCGTCGAGGCCATCAGCGACCTCGACGTCTGGATTTCGATCGACACGCGCAAGGCAGTGGTGGCCCGCGCGGCGCTCGACGCCGGTGCCGACGTTCTCAACGACCAGTCCGGGCTGGCGGACCCCGAGATGCGACTGCTGGCCGGCGAGTACGACGCGCCCGTGGTCGTCATGCACAGCGTCGACGTTCCCGTAGACCCCGACAGGGACGTCGAGTACGACGACGTCGTCGAGGACGTCATCGACCAGCTCACCGAACGGGTCCTGCTGGCCGAGAAGGCGGGGCTCGACCGCGAGCAGATCGTCGTCGATCCCGGTATCGGCTTCGGCAAGACGCCGGCCGAGGAGTTCGAGCTACTGGGGCGGGCCGACGAATTCGCGGCGCTGGGCTGTCCGGTACTGATCGGCCACTCCCACAAGTCGCTGTTCGGACGCGTCGACAGAGCGCCCGGCGAGCGCTACGAGGCGACCGTCGCGGCGACGGCCGTGGCCGCCGAACGGGGAGCCGACGTCGTCCGCGTCCACGACGTCGAGGCGAACGCCACCGCCGTCGACGTGGTGGCCGCCGCACGCGACCCCGACGCGTTCGGCGACGACTCGTGACGCGGAGAGGGCAGAATAAATCGGCAAACGACCGGTGACGCACGAACCTTCAAGGTATATCCAGGCATACTCGCTTGCAATTAGCCGCATGGCATCGGTCCTCGCCGACGTTCGCGGGTACTTCAGCGCCGAAGCGTCCGAGTGGGACGGCCCGGTCGAGGGACGCGTTCTCCTCGGGCGGGGACAACTCGTGCTGGCTGCCAGCGACGACGACACGGTGACGATCCCGCTGCAATCGGTGTTCGACGTCACCGTCGGCGACAAGCCGACGTTTTTCGATCCGATGCCCGGAACCCCGGTGACCGTCGCGTACAACGACGGCGTCGACCGCGTGGCGGCCACCGTCTCCGGCGACGAGAACACGATCGAGAAGTTCGCGACTCTCCTGTTCAAGGCGCTGTTGAACGGCACCGAGGCGACCATCAAACACCCCGCGCGGGTGGGCGGTCGCGTCGTCGACTCGTCGTACCGGGCCGCGCTCCTCGGGCTGGATGCGGGGGCCGTCCAGTTCGACACCGACGAGGGCCCGGTGACCGTCCGGCTCGATTCGGTCGTCGACTTCGACCGCGAGACCAGAACCGTCGACGGCGACGACCGACCGGTACTGGTCGTCAGCCACATGGACGACGGGACTGACCTGACGACGCTCGCGGCGACCGACTCCGCGCGGACGCTGTCGCTCCTCGGCCGATTCCTCCGGCAGCAGTACCAGGCCGTCCTCGCGTCGCTGCGGGACCTGTCGCTGTCGGAACCCGAAACCGAGACGCTGGCGACCATCTACGCCGCGGGCGACGTCGACGTCTCGCTGGCGAGCGTCCTCGGCGTCGAACCGAAGGTCGTCAAGCGCATCCTCCACTCGCTGCACGAGAAGGGGCTCATCGAATCGGGCGAGACCGGCCCCACGCTCACCGCGAAGGGGCAAATCGTCGTCAACCACTACCTCGAACGCGTCAACGCGTGATCTGACTGGCGCCGTTGTCGTCGCGCTCGACGGCCGTCACGTCTCCCGAGACGCGTCCGCGCCGGAGTCGTTGGAGTCGTCGGACGCGCCGGAGTCGTTGGAGTCGTCGCCGGAGCTACCATCGGCGTCGTGGACCGTCTCGCCGTCTTCGGTCCCGCCGGTCGCGGCGTCGGTCTCGGTGACCCGGATTCCCTTCCCCGAGAGGTGGCGCATCCGTCGGCGGACGAAGTCCTCCTCGGTCGTGCCGCGGGTCGCCAGCACGTACAGCACGGCGTCGCCGGCGGGTCGCATCGTCCGGCCGGCGCGCTGGGCACCCTGCCTGCGGGACCCGCCGAGTCCCGACGCGACGACGGCCAGTTCCGCGTCGGGCAAGTCGATGCCCTCGTCGCCGACCCGGGACACGACGAGCGTGTCGCGCTCCCCGTTGCGGAACTCCCGGAAGTGCCGCCGTCGCTCGGCGTGGGGCATCTCACCGCTGACGAACGGGGCGTCCAGTTCCGCCGCGTAGGTCCGGCCCTGATCCAGGTACTCGACGAACACGAGCGCCTTCGCCTGCGGGTACTCCGCGAGCAGGTACCGTACTTCGTCGAGTTTCGCGGAGTTGGTCGCGGCGATCTGGCGACGTTCGTGGCCGTGTGCGCTGACGTACTGATTTTGCTCGTCGTCGCTGCCCCACGGGACGTGGCGGATTTCGAGTTCCGGTTCCTGGACGTAGCCCGCGTCGAACAGCGCGCCCCAGTCGGTGCCGATCGGCGGGCCGACCAGGGTGAAGATGTCCGCTTCCTTGTCGTCCTCCCGGACCGGACTCGCCGACAGGCCGAGGCGGTGTTTCGACTGCAATCTCGCGGTCTGTCTGGCGATGGGTGCGGGCAGGTGCTGGACCTCGTCGTAGACGATCAGTCCCCACTCGCGGTCGTCGAAGAGGTGGTGGTGGCGGTCCATGCCGGCGATGCGGTAGGTTGCGATCGTCACGGGGCGAACGTCCTTGCTCCCGCCGTGGTACTCGCCGACCTGCGCTTCGTCGAGGTCGGTGTGCAGCAGTAGTTCGTCGTGCCACTGGCTCGCCAGTTCGCGCGAGGGCACGAGAATCAGCGTCTCGCCGCCGACGGTCTCCATAGCGCCCATCGCGGCGACGGTCTTGCCGCTGCCGGGCGGCCCGACGAACACGCCGGATTTGGACGCTGTGAAGCGGTCGACCCAGTCGCGCTGGTAGTCCCGCAACGGGAGGCCGACATCGACGTCGAGCGGGTCGCCGCTGGCGAGGTCGCGCTCGTCGCGCACCGGATAGCCCGCCTCGTAGAGGATTCGCTTGATCTCGGCCTCGCTGCCCTCCCGGACCCAGCTCTCGGTGTCGGATATCGGAGCGTGCAACTGTTCTTCGTCGAGTTTCTGCCGGGCGACGTTGCCCATCAGGTCGTCGTTGGCGGCCTCGAGGACGGTGTACCCGTCCTCGTGCGTTCGGAGGGTGAACTTCCGGGCGCGCTCGTACTGGCTTTGCAGCCACTTCTCGAGGTGGGGCGAGCGCTCGTCGAGGACGTCCCGGACGGTCGCCACCAGCGCGTCGAAGTCGTCGTAGGGAGCCTGCCAGACGTCTTCGGGGCGGATCTCGTAGACGTACCCGCCCGAGCGGTTGGTGTCGACCAGGTGTGCGAACTGCGACAACTGCGCGCGCGTGAACTGCTCGGGGTTCTCGACGACGATTTCGCGCCGGTCCGGAAAGGGGACGACCCGCTCGCGGCTGGTCAGTTCGGCGAGGTCGCGCGGGAACCACACCGCGTGGTCGCTGGCGACGTCGAGGCGTCGGACGCCGCCGCCGGCGTCCCCGCTCTCGTCGGCGGCCAGTTCGTCCAGGCGCTCGGCCGCCGCCTCGGGCGTGACGCCGGTCTTCTTCGCGACGTCGCGCGCACGGGCGACCGGCCGTTCGAGTGCGTCGACGGCGTCGTAGAAGTCCGCCGCAGTCAGGGCCTCGTCCGGGTCGTCGTCGGCTGACGAGCCGTCGGTCTCTGCCGGAGAAGCGTCGTCGGCAGAGAAATCGGGATCGTCGGTCGTCGCGTCCTCGGTCACTGGCCGAACCTATCCGTTCCGGCGTCTTAAGCGGGCGGATTGCGCCCGCAGTCGCGTCTTCACGTCTGATTGCGGAGTTCGTTCTTGAGGCGTCCACGGATGGCGGCCACGCTCGCGCGCTCGAACGTGAACGAGATTTCCTGTTCGTCGAACTCCTGGTCGTACTCCTCGGCCACGCGGTCGTGCTGGTCGAACTCCACGAACGCCCGCAGGTCGTCCGCACGCGGGACGAGCGTGACCGTGAGTTCGTCCAGGTCTGCGGCCAGGCCGTCCCCAGTCGGCCGGAAGGACAACGCCTGCGCGAACGGCCGGTCGTCGAGGTAGTCCGTCTCGATCAGTTCCGAACCGGTCGTCTCGAACCCGAGGTCGTCGACGGCGGCCAACAGCGCCGCGGTGTACTCGTCGGGGACGATCTCGATACGGTCCTCGTCGGTCGGGTCGCGCGCCCAGTCGATGTCGAGTCCGGTTTCGAGCCACACCGTCGTGCCGTCCCGTGTCAGCGGCGTCCACACGGGAATCTCCATCTCGACGGGAATCGTCCGTTCGTCGTCGGGTTCGAGCGTCACCGCGCTGTCGGCGGCGAACTCGGCGACCGTTCGCTTCTCGCCGTCGTGCTCGGTCTTCAACACGAAGTAGACGCCGTCGATCTCCTGGGTGGCGTCACCGCCGTACAACTCGACGTCGGCCGTGACGGTCTCGCCCGGCACGAGTTCCGTCCGCGGAAAGACCGTATCGACCGTGGCCGACCCGATGCCGATGCTAGAGAGAATCCGTCCCATGGGCAGAATAGTTCGCTCCGAGTGATAAATCCGTCGGGGCCAACAATCACGTCCCCTGGTGCGATTACAGCACGCCGTGGGCGGCCCGCAATTCGCGATAACACTCGAGGTACTCCGCGACGACGGCCTCGTGGTCGTAGCGTTCGAACGACTCGACGAAGTCGGTGCGGGGGTACCGGCCGGCGTCGACGATGGCGTCGGCCAGTTCCTCGGGGCTGGTCACGCGAAAGCTCCGCTCGTAGTTCTCGATGAGTTCGTGGGCGCTGGATTCGGCCTGGTACTCGACGATGCCGACGCAGCCGGCCGCCAGCGCCTCTAGCAGGTCCGTCGCGAAGTAGGCCCGCCGGGCCGTCTGGACGAAGACGTGCGCGCCGCGGTACAGCGCGAGCCGTTCGTCGGCGGACTGTTCGCCGGGAAACGACACGCGGTCGTCGATGCGGAGGTCGGTCGCCTGTCGCTGGTAGTCGCGTCGTTTCGGACCGTCGCCGACGATGGCCGCCGACCAGTCGCGGTCGCGCAACTCCGCCAGCGCCAGCAGGAGGCTCTCGACGTTGGCGTCGTCGTCCATGGGGTGAGCGTAGACGATATCCGGCGCGTCCTCGGCCGGGTCGACCTGCCGGAGGTGCTCGACGTCGATGCTCTCGGGAATCATCTGTGTGTTCTCCCCGAGCGTTCCGTACTCGCGGACGCGCGTGCGGACCATCTCCGAGGGCACGATCACGCGCGCCGGCGCGGTCGCCGCCCAGGAGCGAAGCCGGGAGGCGGCGACGTCCTCGTCGCCGAACCACTCGACGACGAGCGGGGCCCGCGCCAGCACGCCCCCGGCGCGGGCCGCCAGCACGCCGACGGGCGGCCGCGGCGAGGCGTGGACGACGTCCGCGCCCATGCCAGGGAGCAACGACGCCACCCGGAGCGAAAACAGCGTCGGCGAGAGCGAGTCGACGACGCCGTGGTAGAACACGCCGTTTTCGACGACCGTTCCGGGGCCGCCGTCCCACCACTGCGTGCAGTAGACCCGGACCTCGTGGCCGCGGTCGGCGAGCAGTCGCGCCAGTCGCTGGAGTCGTCGCGTCCCTTGCGTGTCGCGACGATGGGTCGTCTCCATGGCGACGAACGCGACTCGCATACGCGCGGCGACGGTGCCGGCTGTGAAAAATCCCCGGTCTTTTCCGCGCAACGATTTTACGCCGCCGCGTCGAGCGGACGGACGTGTACGACCTCGAACGCTACCTCGGCGTCCGGAGCGCATACGGCGCGTCGCTGGGGCCCGGCGGCGACGTGGCCTTCCTGATGGACACCACCGGTGTCCCGCAGGTGTGGACGCTGGACGAACCGGACGGCTGGCCCGAACAGCGGACCTTCGGCGACGAACGGGTGACCTTCGGCGACTACTCGCCGACCCGATCGGAACTGGCCTTCGGCAGGGACGCCGGCGGCAACGAGCGCGTCCAACTGTTCCGGCTGGCCGACGACGGGACCGTGACGAACTGGACCCAGCGGCCCGGCGCGAAACACCGCTGGGGCGGCTGGAGTCACGACGGCGACCGCTTCGCGTTCGCCTCCAATCGCCGCGATGAGGCCGTCTTCGACGTGTACGTCCAGGGCCGCGACGCGACCGGCGGCGACGCCGAGATGGTTCACGAGGGCGACGGCTGGCTCGGCGTCGCCGGCTGGAGCCCCGACGACGACCGGCTCTTGCTGTCGAAGGCCTACTCCAACTTCGATCAGGACCTCTACGTGCTCGACCTGAACGGCGGCGACGTGACCCACCTGACGCCCCACGAGGGCGACGTTCGCTACGGCAGCACCCAGTGGAGTCCCGACGGCGAGGCCGTCTACCTCGTGACCGACGACGGGGCCGACACCCTGTACATGGCGCGGCTGGACGTCGAGACCCTGACCGTCGAGCCCGTGGTCGACGGCGGCGAGTACAACGTCGACGGCGTCGCGCTCGACGAGGAGACCGGGCGGCTGGTCTACTCGCGCAACGTCGAGGGCTACTCGGAACTCACGGTCGGCGAACTCGACGGGCCGACGGACGTGCGGACGCTGAGCGAACCCGACCTCGTCGGCGGTGTCGCCGGCGGCGTCGACTTCGACGAGGACGCCGAGACGTTCGTCTGTTCGGCGTCGTCCCGGACCGCCAACACGAACGTCCACCGCGTGGGCGTCGACGACGGCGAGAGCGACCGATGGACTCACGCCTCGACGGCGGGGATTCCGCCGGGAACCTTCCGCGCGGCCGACGTCGTCCGCTACGAGAGCTTCGACGGCCGGGAGATTCCGGCCTTTCTCACCCTTCCCGCGGAAACCCCGGACGGCGGCGCACCGGTCGTCGTCGACGTCCACGGCGGCCCCGAGAGCCAGCGTCGGCCCTCCTTCAGCGGGCTGACGCAGTACTTCTGCTCGCGGGGCTACGCCGTCTTCGAGCCCAACGTCCGCGGTTCGACCGGCTACGGGAAGGCCTACACGCACCTCGACGACGTCGAGAAGCGTATGGACGCCGTGGCGGACCTGAAGGCCGGTGCGACGTGGCTGACCGATCGGCCGGACGTCGACGGCGACCGCCTCGTCGTCATGGGCGGGTCCTACGGCGGGTTCATGGTGCTGGCGGCGTTGACGCAGTATCCCGACCTGTGGGCGGCCGGCGTCGACGTCGTCGGCATCGCCAACTTCGTCACGTTCCTCGAAAATACCGGCTCGTGGCGGCGGCAACTTCGCGAGGCCGAGTACGGCTCGCTCGACGAGAACCGGGACCTGCTAGAGGCCATCTCGCCCATCAACCACGTCGAGGACATCGCCGCACCGCTGTTCGTCGTCCACGGTGCCAACGACCCACGCGTCCCGGTCGGCGAGGCCGAACAGATCGTCGAACGCGCCCGCGAACAGGGCGTTCCCGTCGAGAAACTGATATTCGACGACGAGGGCCACGGCATCACCAAACGCGAGAATCGGATCGATGCCTACACGCGGGTCGTCGAGTTCCTGAACGAACACGTCTGATCCGACGACTGCAGTACGGGACGCCGTTTCCGGTCGAACACGTTCGATGACGTCCGTCGCGGGAAAGTCTCAGTTCTGAAAACAACCACCGTAATTTATGCCAGCGGGGAGACTGTAGAGCGGGTATGGACATATCCTCCCGGTCACGGGAGCGTGTCGCGTCTCGTATCGAACGGCTCGAAGAGACCTACGAGTCGTTCCCGGTCAATCAGACCACGCTCGCGGTGCCTGCCAGAGGCTACGAGCGCGCGCTCGAACGCTCGAAGAAGGGGCTCGCGGACGTCTACATCGAGGTCTACAACGACGACGGCGAGGTGCTGCTGGTCCACAGCGAGGGGTCCCGGGAGATTCCACGCGGCCAGACGAAGTCGAACGAGAGCCTCGAAGCGGGCGCGAGACGCGAGGTCCGCGAGAGCGCGGGCGTCGAGTGTACCATCGAGGACATCCACCAGGCGACCATCTTCGGTGTCGTCGACGAGGACGACGCCGACCGCGACCCGGTCTACCGACTGGTCGTCGTGTTCGTCGGCCGGTTCGAGGGGGCCGTCACGAAGGGTGCCAGCGTCGAGTGGCACCACGAGATGCCCGAGCACGTCCGTCCGTAGAGCGGCCGGTTCACGGATTCGGCATTTCCCCCGACCGGCGATGGCGACGAAGCCGTCGAATCACGCACGTGACCGAGGCGATCAGATCACGCCCGTGACCGAGGCGGCCTCTCGGGCGGCGGCTCCGCTCATTCCGTCGCCGAAAATCGTATAGCGGTCGCGAATCGTGTGAGCGGTCGTCAGCGCCTCGACGATCGTCGCCTCGTCGATGCCCAGTTCGTCGGCGGTCGTCGGCGCGTCGATGGCCGCCAGCGCGTCCCGGATTTCGCGCCACCGACCTTCCTGGCCGGTGTGGAGGTACTCGGTCATGATTGACCCGACGCCGACCTGGTGGCCGTGCAGCGCCGCGCCGGGGACGAGGCGGTCGAGCTGGTGCGAAAATAGGTGTTCCGCGCCGCTGGCCGGCCGCGACGATCCCGCGATCGACATGGCCACCCCCGAGGAGACCAGGGCCTTGACCACGACCCACGCCGATTCCTCCAGGCCCGGCTTGATGGTGGCGGCGCTGTCGACGAGCATCTCCGCGGTCATCTGACTGAGCGCACCCGCGTACTCGGAGTACTCGACGTTCTTCAGGCGGTGGGCGAGTTGCCAGTCCCGGACGGCGGTGTAGTTGGAGATGATGTCCGCACAGCCCGCCGACGTCAGCCGCCAGGGGGCATCCGCGAGAATCTCGGTGTCGGCGATCACCGCCAGCGGCGGGTCCGCGGCGACGCTGTGTCGCGTTCCCTCGTCTGGGATGGACGCCCGCCCGCTGACGATGCCGTCGTGGCTGGCCGCGGTCGGTACCGACAGGAACCCGACGCCACACTCCTCGGCGGCCATCTTCGCGACGTCGATGGCCTTGCCGCCGCCGACGCCGACGAGGTAGCCCGCCTCGACGGTCTCGGCCACCTCGACGACCGCGGCCACGGCCTCGAAGTCGGCCTCCTCGACGACGACGGTCTCCGGGTCGTCGGCCGCGAGTTGGTCGGTGATGCGGCCGTCGACGACCGACGCCGGCGTTGGACTCGTCACCACCAGCGGCCGCCCCGTGAGGTGCACGTCGTCGATGGCCTCGCCCACCTGCGCGAGGACGCCGTGACCCACGAGCACGTTCCGGGGCAGGCGAATCCACGTCGACTTCTCGAACATACTCCCACTGTCCTGCCACGGGTGAAAACAGTTTCGTGCCCGTCATCGGACGGACGACGCTCCGCACAGTCGACGCCCGTGGCCGACCGACCACGGCTCACCCGCGAGTGTGGCGACGATACGCGAGGACCAGCAACACTAGCAACACGACGACGACGGCGACGGCGCTCGTCTTCCGGCCCGTGACCGCCGTCGTGGCCGCCAGTACGCCCGACGCGTCCATACTCGCTCTGGACGGCCGGCGAGCAAAAAGCCAGCGGCGACGGTGTTATTCGACGTCGAACTCCTCGGGTGGCCGACCGGCCTCGTCGAGGACGTCGTCGGTGACGATGATCGAGCAGTCGACCCGGAGCGCCAGCGCGATGCCGTCGGAGGGGCGGGCGTCGAACACCATGTTCGTCCGCTCGCCGCCGTGGTACTGTTCGGTGTCGATTTTGGCGTAGAAGGTGCCGTCCGAGAGGTCGTCGATGCGAACGCGGTCGATGGCGGCCCCGAACTCCGCGACCATGTCGACCAGCAGGTCGTGGGTCAGCGGCCGCTCGAAGGGTTCGCCGTCGAGCGCGAGTTGCATCGACTGAGCCTGATCGTTGCTGACGAAGATGGGCAGGAGTTCCTCACGGGCACGTAACAGGACGACGGGCGCACCGGGACCTTCCTCGCTGACGCCGACCCCGACACCTTCGACTGTGGCCTCGTGTTCCATGCCCCGAACTACGGTATCCGAGTATGAAAAGGTGCGGACGCTCGTCTCGTTCGCGTCCGGTGAATCGCGGCCGAGACCGCAGCCGTTAGTCCGTCCGTACCGCCAGTATCGACAGGTCCGAGAACGGCGTGTCCTCGCGGCCGTCACCGCCGGCGTGCTCGGCGAGGTCACCGAGCGTCGTGCAGTGAATTTCCTCGTCGGCGTGGGTGAGTTTTTCGAGGACGAGAGCGTCCAGCGACGCGTCGGCACCGGAATCGAGCAGGTCAGCCGCAACGTCGCCGGGCATCGTGTCGTAGGGTCGAGGCAGAACCAGCAGATTGCGGCGACCGACGTTCTCGCGAAGGCGCCGCAGGCCCTCCGAAATGTCGCCGCTCTTGTGGAGCGTGACGAACTCGGTGTCCTCCATGGGCGTGCGGGCGCGCGAGGCGGCCAGTTGCAGCGACGAGATGCCCGGGATCACGCGCACGTGGCGGTCGACGGCCCGCTGGATCTTGCCGACGAACTGATAGCCCGAGTGGTTGGGGTCGCCCATCAGGACGGCGGTCCCGCTCGCACCGTCGGCGACGGCGTCGCCGAACGCCGCCAGCGTCTCGGCCTCGTTCCTGTATCCGCAAGTCAGCAGTTCGGTCTCGTCGTCGGCGAAGTCCTCGACGAACTCGACCACCGTCGTAAACCCGACGACGACGTCGGCTTCCTCGATGGCGCGGCGGCCACGCGGGGTCAGGTACTCGGGACTTCCCGGCCCGACGCCGACGGCGTAGACCGGACCGTCCGGGTCGGGATGCTCCGGTCGCTCGGCCGCGAAAGTGGCCGGGTCCGGGCCGGAATCCAGATCGTATCCGTCGCTGTTGTCGGAACTCATGTTACAGTTCCACGTCCCCATCCCGCGCGTCGCTCGCCACGTGAATCAGTTCGTTCGTCAGGGCGGCGGCGAGTCCCGAGCCACCGCGGCGGCCGACGTGCGTGATGGCGGGGACGCCGTACTCGGAAGCGACCTCGCGAATCCGCTCGCGGCTCTCCTCGGCCTTGACGAAGCCGACGGGGGTGGCGACGACGCAGGCGGGGCGGGTGCCGTCCTCGATGCAGTCGGCCAGCGCCAGCGCGGCGGTCGGGGCGTTCCCGATGGCGACGATGGCGTCGTCGAACTTGCCGTCCCTGTCGAGTTCGAGCATGGCCGCGGCGGTGCGGGTCATGCCCGTCTCCTGGGCGAGTTTCTTGCCCTCGCCGTAGCCGATGGCCTTGTAGACGTCGCAGTCGTGGCCGCGGCCGGTGACGCCGGCCTCGACCATCGTGATGTCGGTGATGACGTCGCACTCGTCGTTGATCGCCCGCGCACCTGCCCGCACGGGGTCGTTGTCGAAGCGGACGAGATGCTGAAACTCGATGTCGCCCGTCGAGTGGGTGGCCTTCTGCCTGATGCGGTCTTCGAGGGTCTCGTCGGGGACGAACTGGCGGACGATGTCCATGCTCGTCTCCGCGATATCCATGGCGTTCCGGGTGGTCGCGCCGAGGTCGGCGTACGCTTCGTCCACGTCGGTGTCGGTATCGGTGTCGGTATCGGTGTCGTCTGTTTTGGACATTGGTGGTGTGTCGGTGATTGCTGCGTCGTCGTGTGAACTGTTCGGTCAGTCGTCGTCGCTGGCGGGTGCCGCCGGTGGGTCGCTCTGGCGCGCCTCGATGTCGCCCTCGACGTCGAGATTGAGGTCCCGCAGGCGCTCGCGCGTCCGTTCGTCGGCGTCCCATAGGTCGCGTTCGATGGCCTCCATGAGCGTGTCCGTGATGGACTGAAGCGCCCACGGGTTCACGTCGCGCATCCACTCCTGTAGTTCCTCGTCGAAGGCGAACTTCTCCGCGGTCTCCTCCCACAGGTGGTCCGAGATGACGCCGACGGTGGCGTCCCAGCCCAGCACGACGTCGACCGTCTGGGAGAGATCGCCCGCACCCTTGTAGTCGTGCTCGGTCATGCTGTCGATCCAGTCGGGATTGAGCACGCGGGCGCGCATCGCCTTGCGGACCTTCTCCTCGTT
>JBDGSB010000131.1:0-18182 GCA_042217765.1 Haloarculaceae archaeon
TGTCCATCCGGACGGGGCCGTCGTCGTCGAAGCCGTAGACGCCGTAGGAGAGGTCCGCGGAGAGGCCGCGCTCGACCTCGTGGGGCTGGACGTCGAGAAAGCCGCGCGTGCCCCCCTCGCCGTCGTCCGGCGCGCCGGTGACGAGCGACCCGACGAGCGTGGACTTGCCGTGGTCGACGTGGCCCGCCGTCCCGACGACGATGTGTTCGTCGTCGTCCAGCACTGCCCCCTCGCGAACGATGGCGACGCCGACGATGCCGTCGCCGTTCGAAGCCGCGGTCCCGCCGCCTCCCGCTGCCTGGCTGACGCTCCAGGTGTCGACGTCCTCGATGTGTGCGCCAGCCTCCTCGGCCAGCAGCGAGAGGACGTCCATCGACTCCGAAAACTCCTCGCGGGGGATGCCCGCGATGCCCCCGTCGTCGGTGACCCCGACGACGTAGGTGGCCTCGCCGTCGCCCGAGAGGACGCGGTGGCGCAGTTGCGCCGCGAGGCTCTCCATCCTGCCGTCGGTCAGATGGAGGTCTTTGGAGAGGCGCTCCTTGAACTCGACGCTGCCGCCCTCCTTCTCACCGCGCTCGATGGCGCGTTCGAGAACGGCGCGGTCGGCGCTCATGCGAGTCGGTAGCGGGCCCCGGAATAAAAGCCTTCCCCGGAAAATCGCGGCATGTGAGGGCTGTCTCCCGGATGACGCTCGGACGCGAACCGGAGCGTGATACGGACTCGGGTCGCTCCCTGCCGGTGGGTCGCCGACCCGTTCGGGCGAAATTCGGCTCGGGACTTTTGTCCCCGGCGTGCGACGGAGACGGTAGAGACAGATGTCGAACGTACCGACCGAGGTCGCCACCGAGACGGTGGCCGACCACAGGACCGATCCCGAGCACGCGCTGCTCGACGTCCGGCCGACGGCCGCGTACAACGGCTGGCGGCTCCGGGACGAACCCCGCGGCGGACACGTCTCGGGGGCCAGGAACGTACCGCTGGCGTGGACGCGACGGGACGACTGGCAGTCAGAACTGTCACGGAAGGGCGTCGAACCGGGCACGCCGGTGACCGTGTACGGGTACGGAAACGGCGATGCCGCCGAGATGGCCGAGCGATTGCGTGCGTGCGGGTACGACGACGTCTCGGTCTACGCGCAGTTTCTAGCGGAGTGGGTGGCCGACCCCGACCGCCCCCTCGACCGCCTGGCGCGGTACCGGCACCTGGTGCATCCGGCGTGGCTCGACGACACGCTCCGAAACGGGACGCGTTCGTCCGATGGAGCGGCCGAAGCTACGGGCGAGAGCAACGGCGCGGCCAAGACCGTCGGCACGGACGAGACCGACCTCGTGGTCTGTCACGTCCACTACGACGACCCCGCCGACTACGAGCGGGGACACGTTCCCGGCGCGATAGCGCTCGACACCCTCGCGCTCGAATCGCCCGACGACTGGAACAGACGGCCGCCGGGCGAACTCCGGGACGCGCTCGAAGCCCACGGCATCAGCCACGACGCGACGGTCGTCGTGTACGGGCGGTCGTCGACTGGCGGCTGTGGGGACGCGAAACCGGGCCAGACCGTCGGCCAGCTCGCCGCGATGCGGTGTGCCGCCATCATGCTGTACGCCGGCGTCGACGACGTCCGCGTCCTGAACGGCGGGCTGTCGGCCTGGGAGGCCGCGGGGTTCGACCTCGAAACCGAGCCAACCCGTCCCCGGCCGGTCTCGGCGTTCGGCGTCGAGGTGCCGGCCAACTCCGAATACGTCGTCGACATGCCCGGGGTGAAGGCGCTGCTGGCCGACGACGACGGCGAACTCGTCAGCGTGCGTAGCTGGGCGGAGTTCGTCGGCGAGGAGAGCGGGTACGACTACATCGACGCGACGGGGCGCGTTCCCGGGGCGACGTTCGGCAACTGCGGGCGCGACGCCTACGACATGGCCAACTACCGGAACCCCGACGGGACGGTGCGCGACTACCACGAAGTCGTCGCCGAGTGGGCCGACCGCGGAATCGTCCCCGAGAAACGCGTCGCCTTCTACTGCGGCACCGGCTGGCGCAGCAGCGAGGCCTTCCTGAACGCCTACCTGCTGGGCTGGGACGACGTCGCCGTGTACGACGGCGGCTGGTACGAGTGGAGCGCCGACCCCGACGCACCCGTCGCACGCGGCGTTCCCGAGGGCGTCGAGGCTCCATCGCCTCGGGACGGGTGACCGGCGTTTCGGTTGGGCGCACTCATACGGATTGGCGTCTTCGGTTACCGGTGGGTCGCCCGAACGGGTCGGCGACCCGCCGGCAGGGAGCGACCCGAATCCGTATCACGTCCGGCCTCGAACGCCGCCGACTAGCTCCACCGGTCCAGGCCCGTCTGGACGACCGACTCCTCGATGCGTTCGAAGCCGCGTGCGACCTCGTCGGCGTCGACCTCCCACTCGTCGACGACGTACGCGCGGGCGGCCGCGACGTCCGGGTTCAGGGCCGTCTCGAAGGCGTAGTCGTCGGTCACCGCCGGGTCGAGAAAGAGGTCGCGGATTCGGTCGGCGTGGTCGACGTGCGCGCCGCGGGCCTCTAGCACCGCCCAGAGGTCGCCGTGGTCTTTGATCTCGGCGATTGCGGTCTTGGGGCCGATTCCGGGAACGCCCTCGTTGAAGTCGGTGCCCATCAGGATGGCTGCGTCGACCAGTTGCTCCCAGGTGATTCCGTGGCGGGAAAGCGTCGCCTCGAAGTCCATCAGTTCGGGGTCGCCCTTGCTAGTGAGTTGTCGCAGAGTCAACGGTGCGCCGAACAGCAGGGCGTCGTAGTCCTCGGTTCCGACGTAGTCGACGTCGCCTCGTCGGGCCATGTACGCCGCCTGTCCCTCGCCCTCGGCAGGTGCGTCGACGACCGGCACGTCCAACAGGGCGAGCAGTTCCCGCGTCGTGTCGACGATGGTCTCGGTCAGTCGCTGAGTGCGAGATTCCAGGCGTGCGACCTCGACGTCGTCGCCGCGCTCGCGGGCCTCCGCCAGTCGCTGTTCGTCCTTCTCGCGGCGCTCGCGGCGCTGTCGTATCTCCTCGTCTTTCAACTCCGTCACCGCGCCGTCGAAGACGAACACCGGCGTGAGGTCGTGTTCGAAGAACTTCGGCAGACCCTGAACGACGCCGACGAGGTTTGCCACCTCGACTCCGTCGGCGGTGGTGTACACCGCCTCGCGGGTCCACTTGACCGTCGTCGTCAGGTAGCGATACAGCCAGTTGTGCGCGTCGACGGCGACGATCGACCCCTCGATCTCGTCGAAGGTCACGTCCTCCAGGGCCGCCAGATCGCGGAGGTTCGCGTTTCCCATTGGCCGTCCGTAGGGTCGACGCGACTTTGAATCCCCCGGACGTGGCGGGACGATTTCGACCGTGGTGCGACGACTCGATCGAGGTACGGCGACTCGGTCGTGGTGTGGCGACTCCGGTCACGGCGCGTCGACGAGTGCCGGCGGATCGGCCCCCTCGCGCTCGTCGAGAAAGGCCGTCTCGGGTGCGGAGAGGTCGCGTTCGCGGTAGGCGTCCAACCCCGCACGATAGCGCTCGGGCGATCGGTCGCCGGGACGCTGACAGACCAGTTCCGCGATGCCCGTCCGTTCGCCGGTGTAGCCGAATCCGGCTTTCCAGGCGGCCTCGTAGGCGAAGGGGTTGTTGACCGCGATGCGGACGCGGTCGTAGCCCCGCTGTCCGGCGCGCTCGGAGACGAACGCCAGCAGTCGCGGTCCGATTCCCCGCCCTCGCTGGTCGTCCCGGACGGTGACGTATCGCACCCGGAGGGCGTCTGTGTCCACCCTGTCGTCGTCGAAGGCGACGGCCCCCACCACGTCGCCGCCGTCCCGGACGACGGCCTTGCCCGTGCTGGTCATCACGAACTTGCCGGCGTAGCGAAACTCCCGGTAGTCCAGTCGGAGTTTGGGACCGTCCGGGGGCCAACCCAACAACTCGAACTCCATGGGTCCGCTCGGTCGTCCAGGCGGGTAGCGTTTTCCCCGGGGTCTATGTCGCGGCCGGCCGACGGTCGACCATGGCTCTCGGAGACGTGGACCGATTCCACCGGTTCGCGCGGCCGTACGATCTGTTGATGCCGCCGGCCCGCCGGACGGCGCTGAACGCGGGGCTGGCACACGCCGACCGCGACGTCGAGCGGATGCTGGATCTCGCCGGCGGGTCGGGCCGGGCGGCGCGGCGGGTGTCGGTGCCCGACCCGGTCGTCGTCGACGCCGCGCGTGGCATGGTCCGGCGGGCCCGGGGACACGGACTCGCCGCCGTCCAGGGAGACGCCTGTCGGCTTCCGATCCGGGACGAGTCCGTCGACGCCGTCGTGATAGTCGACGCCTTGCACCACGTGGTCGACGCCGCCGACGCGTTCGCGCAGGCCCGCCGCGTTCTCCGACCGGGCGGCGTCCTCGTCGTCCGAGAGTTCGATCCGACGACGGTCCGTGGGCGGGCGCTGGTCGCCGCCGAGCGACTGGTCGGGTTTCGGTCGCAGTTCTGGCCGCCCGACGCGCTGGCGGACCTGATCGCGGAGAGTGGACTGGACGCGGCGGTCGTCGAACGCGGATTCGGATACACCGTCGTCGGAACGAACCGCTGATCGGCCGCTTGCAGGGACGCGAATCGCTACGAGCGGCGCGCGGGAAACGGGAGAGCCAAATCCCCGGCGGCCGAAGTCCGTGCCGATGAGTACCCACTCCGGCTTCGTCGGTCGACGCATCGACGCGACGCCGTTGACGCTGGCGGTCGCGATCGGGGACGTCCTCGCCATCGGACTGTTCGTGGCCATCGGCGAGTTGAACCACGGCGTCAGTCTGCTCGCACAGTTGGGACGCGCAGTCGATACGGCCGTGCCGTTTCTCATCGGATGGTGGATTTTCGCGGTGTTCGGTGGCCTCTACACCGCCGACGCGTGGCGGTCGCCGAAACGGGCCGCCGCGAAGACGTTTCCCGCGTGGGTCGGTGCCGACCTGCTCGCACAACTGCTGCGTGCCACGCCGCTGTTTCACGGGGACGCTGCGGTGACGTTCTTTCTCGTCGCTGCGGCGGCCGGTGGCCTGCTGATCGTCGGCTGGCGCGTCGTCGTATCGAGATACGGAACGAGGGCTTGAGTACCCCCGGTCTCCCCCCGTTAGGACCGACGTCGGTCGGCGTCGCGTTCGACGTGAATCGATCCGAGAGGTGTCGTCGTCCCGGACGAATCGGACCGGATTCCGGGTCTTCGGCCGTTCGTCGTTGGTGCCACGTCCAGTGGAGAGACGCCGTCGTTCACGTCACGGTCGACGGTTCAATCGAGTTCGTCGACCGGAACCGCAACTGTCGACTGAATCCACGCGTGGTGGTTCTCCCGGTCGTAAACTACGTACTCGTCGTCGCCGATCGTCAACTCCGCGTACCGACGTCGCTGTTCGTCTTCGACGGGTTCTGCGTGCGTGTCGTCCGTGACGTTCGTGCTCATGGGTACCCAGGGTCGGTGATTCCGCCGCTGTGTCCCTCCACGTGCTAGTTGTTAGCACCACACCTTAAGCACTTCTCCTCTATTATCAAGAGAAAAAACGGAAGAATAAACCGCCTAACGGAGCTTCGATCACCGAACGGATGCGTGTAATTCTCCCCGAGACGACCTCCACCGCTCCAGACGAGGTTCGTGGCGGTGCTGGAACGCTACGTGCGAGTTTCCCGGCAGCGCTGGAACGCTACGTGTGGATTTTCTGGCGGTGCTCGAACACTACGTGCGGTTCTCGCCCATGAACTTCGGAGGATTCGCGTTACCGACCCGTGAACGACCGCTCTCGGCCGAATCTGTCGACTTTTCTTCCCCTAACCATCCCATAAGTTATGGGTATTAACTCAAGCGCCCTTCTGGGGCATCCACAGTGACAATCAGAATCCGATTCAGTGGCTATGGGAAAATTTTATATATGCACTTCCCGTAGTACATTATAGATATGGCAGGATACTACGACTTCGTTCTCGGCCTCATTCCGCTCACGCTCGCGACCGTCACGGCAGTTCTGACCGGCTTTGGCTTCGAACTCACGACCGCCATCCCGGTCGCTGCGCTCGTTCCCGTCGGCCTCATCGGCCACGCGATGTTCGTGCGATCGCCCGTCGACGCACCTGTCACGACGTCCTCGTCCACGACCGTCCACGCCGGCGAGGACGTCCAGTTCGCCGACTGATGCGAATCGCCGTCATTGCTTTCATTACCGGTCTCGTCCTATTCCGTCCATGAGCGACGACACTGCCCGGACGCTCTTTCTCCGGAGCGACGACGTCGACGACCTCGCGACGCCCGCCGAGTACGTCCCCCCGGTCCGCGACGGCTACCGCCAGCGCGGTGCGGGAGCACCGGCCGAACCCCGGACGACACTCGCCAGCGACGACCCGCCGGGTATGCTGACCGGGTACATGGCGATCCTGCCGGACACTGGCGTCATGGGCGGGTACATGTACGCCGCCGGCTTCGGGAAGCGCGACGCACACTTCGTGTTACCGCTGTTCGATACCGACTCGGGCGACCCGCTCGCCGTGCTAGACGGAGCCAGTCTCAACCCCTTCAAGACGGGAGCAGCGGGTGCCGTCGGCGTCGACGCGCTGGCACGTACAGACGCGCGCACGCTCGGACTCATCGGGAGCGGGCCGCAGGCACGCGGGCAGTTGCGCGCCACCGCGACGGTGCGCGACCTCGATCAGGTTCGCGTCTACTCGCCGACGGCCGACCACCGGGAGGCGTTCGCCGCCGAGATGAACGCCGAACTCGACGCGACCGTCGGTGCCGTCGCCTCTAGTGCGGCCGCCGTCGAGGGAGCCGACGTCGTCGTGACCGCCACCACGGCGTCCGAACCAGTCTTCGACGGCGACCTGCTGGCCGACGGCGCACACGTCACCGCGATGGGCCAGTACGACCCCGACAAACGGGAACTCGACGCCACGACCATCGCCCGGTCGACCTACGTTCCCGACCTCCGGGCGCGAGTCACCCGCGATGCCGGGTCGTTCATCCACGCCGTCGAGGAGGGGGCAATCGACGAGGATCACGTCCACGCCGAACTGGGCGAGGTCGTCGCCGGGGAAGCACCGGGTCGACAGTCCGACGACGAGATCACCGTCTTCGACAGCGGCGGAACGGCAATCGAGACCGTCGCCGCCGCACACATGCTCTACGAGCGTGCCCGCGAACGCGGTCGCGGCGAGGAGATTTCGTTCTTTCCGGCCAGTCAGGCGCTCACCGGAGAGTGAAACGTACCGCCAATCCGGTCACAGAACGCCGTCTAGCCCGAGTGCCTGGACCAGCCCCACGCCGCTCGCGAGCGCGCCGATCAGGTAGCCGGCGATGGTCCCGCCGTTCAGCAGCGGGAGACCGGCGTGGGCGCGTCCCTTCAGGACCATCCGGATCAGGACCACGAGTCCGACCACCGTCCCGACCATGGCGGTCACAGCGGGCACGGCGACGCCGGCGACGGTGGGCACCGACGCGGGGGCGAAGACGGCCGCGCTGGCCACCAGTACCGCGGGAATGACCGCGTCGCCGAGTCCGATGAACAGCGCCTCGCGGTCCAGGGGGTCCTCCTGGGCCGCCGAATCGCCGTTGCCGTCCGTATCGGTCCCGTCGGTCGGCCGGTCGCTCGCGCCGCCGTCGACCGCGGCCGCGTCGTCGGTGCCGCCGTCGCCGTCTCCCGCCGGGTCCGGCATCTCCGCGTCGAGATACGAGTACGACAGCGACAGCGGCACCACTAGCACTACGGGTACCTTGAGGTCCATGACGCCGGACGCCAGCGTCAGCATGTGTTCGGTCCCGTAGACGCTGATGGCGTCGTACACCGCCAGTACGACCAGCAACAGCAGTGCCGGCAACAGGCCGAAACTGATGCCGAACAGCCCCGCCGCACCGATGCCCATGACGATTCCGGCGACGTCGATGACGTACCACTCGGGGTGGACGTACAGCGCCGCACCCATGACGATCGCCGCCAGCCACGCCAGCCCGTTGAGGCGGAGGCCGGCGACGGGGACGGTGACCAGCGGCGGGAGGACGATCCGGAAGACGTACAGGCCGAGATACGCGCCGGAGACGACAACGAACGCGCGGATGATTCCCTCGACGCCGTAGTGGATGGCCAGCAGCATCAGCGCCGTGGCCACTAGAATGAGGGCGACGTAGACGAGGCTGTTGGCCGGGTTCTGCGGGTTCTCGACGGCGCGATAGCCGGCCGCCTCGAACGGTTGCACCATCGCGAGTGCGCCGAGCTGTACGAGCAGGAAGATGCCGACGATCGCGCCACCGGCGAGCGACGCCCGCGTACGCTGGTCCATGCGTGTCCGTTCGCCGGAACGCGTTTGAGCGTTACGCACTTACCGCGCGTACAGCGTCGTTCCCAGCAGCGTCGCGACGGGTTCGCCGGCCGTCGAAACTGCGACGTAGGGCCGTTCGACCGGCCCGAACACGTCGACGACGCGGCCCCGATCGTCGAGGGACTCGTCGACGACGGGTGTTCCCAGGTCCGGACAGTCGTCGTCGGCACAGCGGACGACAGCTACTCCCTGGACGACCCTGACGACGTCGCCGACGCGTTTCATTCTCGGAGGGCGACGACGTACGCGGCGACCGCGCCCAGGAGGTCGCTCTTGCCCGCGTCGTCGGCGTTCTTCACGAGGACGCGACCCCGCGGTTCGTACTCGCGGGGATAGGTCTTCTCCCGCTCGATGACGGCGTCGTAGCCCACCTGCTGGACCGCCTGCGCTATCTCGTCGACCGTCGGATCCTCCACTGCGAGGTCTTTCGACACGCGTCGTCCCTCGGTGCGCGTCCGCCCGACGTCGAGGGCCGCCGGCCAGATGACGTTCTCGACCATGTACGGTGGTGCGCGTCCGGCACGTAAACGCCTTTTCGGTCGTGACGCGTGTCACGCTGGGGTATCACCGCCGGTTCGACCGGCGGCAGTGAGCGACCGACGGCAGTGAGCGTCGAACATTCCCGGCGCTAGCCAAAAAATTAACCCCCCGTCGTATCGACCCTCCGGTCGAGAGATGGTCAGCAAAGCGGCAATCGGCATCGTGTTGCTCGTGTTCGTGTTGATGGCGGGCGTCTCCATCGCCGTCGGGACCATGTTACTCGGCGGCGGGTCCGGCGGCGCCCAGACGACCACGCACGCCGACGATTCGGGTGGTGGGAACAACGGTGGCAACAGTGGCGGCAACGGCGACAACAACGGCGGCAACGGCACTGCCGCGACCACCGTGGCCACCACGCCGAAAACGACGTCTCTGACCGCACCGACCGTGACGCCGGACAACGCCACCACGACCGCGAACGCGACCACGACGTCGGTCCCGGCGTCGTCGTTCAACGAGACGCTCATCGCGGAGCGAACGGCCGAGAAGGTCAACCGCAAGCGCCGCAACCGCGGCCTGCACAACCTCTCTACGTCCGGATCGACCGTTCGGCATCTAGAAGTGATGGCCCGGAACCACAGCGACGCCATGGCGGGGACCGAGACGGTACAACACACGATCGACGGCGTGTCGATGCGCGAGCGCTACAAGAGCTTCGACGATCTATACGAGGTCTGTCAGTGGGAGGCCGCCGATAGCGACTCCGTCCGGTACCCCAGAGACAACAACTTCGAGGCCATCGGGAAAATCTTCGCGGGACGGACCTACCAGCAACGCGGCGAGACGCGGTACAACCGCAACGAGAGCCAGGTCGCAGACGCGATCGCCGACTTCTGGTTCCACACGCCGTCGTACAAGGACGCGCTCACGTACCCCAACGCCCAGCGGATCGGGGTCGCCGTCAACGTTACCGATTCGGGAGCCGTCTACGCGACCGCGAACGTCTGCTGAAACCGGCGCTTCCCTCGTTTTCCGTCGGCAGTCGTCGTCCGCCACTCATTCGCCGCCGTCGCGGTGCGCGTAGAGGACGTGCGCCAGCATGGACATGAGCGTCTCGCCGTCGCGCTGGCGGGCGGTAACCGTCCGGACGTCGACGAGGCCGCGTTCGTCGTCCCACGGTTCCTTGTCCTCGATGGCCGTCCGAACGACGAGGACGTCTCCCGGTCTGACCGGCGTGCGCCACTGCAGTTCGTCCACGCCGAGCGCGCCGTGAGTGGCGGCCGTCGAGAGGTGTTCGTCGACGAGGACGCGCATCGTCATCGCGGCCGTGTGCCACCCGCTAGCGACGAGGCCGCCGAACGGCGAGTCGGCCGCCGCCTCGGGGTCGACGTGGAACGGCTGAGGGTCGTACCGTCGTGCGAACGCGATTACCTCCTCGCGGTCGACGTCGTAGGTTCCCAGTTCCCATTCGTCGCCGACGGTCAGGTCCTCGAAGTACGTCCGGCGCATGTCGACCCCATCGAGAGAGACGGAGAAAAAGTACTCGACCGCGCAATCTGCCGACGTGACGCTCGCGTCCGGCTAGCCCTGCTGTTGGTCGACCCACTGCTGGAACCCGTCCTGGGTCCGCACGTCGACGGTTCCGAGCATGGTCGAGTGGCCGACGCCACAGTACTCCGCACAGTAGAGCTGGTACTTTCCGGTATCGGTCACCTTCGTCCGCAGGTAGTTCGACTGGCCCGGGAAGGCGTCCTTCTTCAGCCCCAGTCCGGGCACGTGGAACGAGTGCAACCAGTCGCGCGAGGTGATGTTGAGACGGATCACCCGGTCTTTCGGGATGACCATCGTGTTGGTCGTCGTAATTCCCTGTTCGGGGTACTGGAACTCCCAACTGTACCGCTGTGCGTAGACCTGTACCTCTAGCGGTTCCTGGGCCGTGTCGAGGTTCTTCTGGGAAGAGGCCGTGACGTAGGGACTCGCGAGCACCTGATAGGAGGCGACGCCGACGAACAGTAGGATGATGGCGGTCGCGACCGTCCAGGTGATTTCGAGTCGGCGGTTCTCCTGTGTCGGCAGCGCCGTCTCGCTGTCGCGGAACCGCCAGACCGTATAGATGAGGATGCCTTCGACGAGCACCGTGATGGGTATCGCGATGGCCAGCAACTGGAGGTTCAGTCCCCAGATGAGGCTCTCGGTAGTCGAGTCGGAAACCGACTGCGCGGCGGCGGGCTCGACCGCCAGCGCGAGTCCCACCGCGGCGAGCAACGCCACGAACCCGACGCGTTTCGTGCGCATGTCTGATCGAGGCTATGAAAGTGGGGCATAAATACCTGCTGTATTCGTGTTCGCCGGCCCACGTTTCTTGCCCGACTGCGCGCGCGTGTTGAAGTTCCCACCCCTCGATATGGCGGGTCACGTCCCCGTCGAAAGCGCGAGGTCTAAGTGGGTTCCCCCGATAGTGCCGGCAACGAGGAACTCGCCGTGTCGCCCACGACCCGTCGCTTCGAGACGCTGCTCGCCGCCGCCACCATCGGCGTGTACGTGCTGGTCGTCGCCGGCGCGACCGCCTCCATCGCCGACGCCGTCGAGGCCTGTTCGACCTGGCCGCTGTGTGCGGGCCCGTTCACGCTCGCCCATCCCGCACTACTGATCGCGGTCGGTCACCGGGTGCTCGCGGTCGTCGTCGGCGTCTTGGTGGCCGCAACGGCCGCAATCGGAATCCGCCGCCGGGTTCCGATCCGCGTCCGGAGCGCTCTGCTCGCCGCACTGGTACTGTTTCCGGTCCAGGTCGTCCTGGGCGCGTTCGTGGTCACGATCGGCCCGACGACGCCGTTGCGCGTCGCCCACCTGCTGGTCGGTCTCGGCATCTTCTCCGCGCTCGTGCTCGCGCTCGCGTGGACGCTCGAACGAGAATACGGCGACCGCACCGAGACGGGGACGGCGTTCGACGTCGTCGGCGACGGTCCCACCGACGAACCGGTCGTTTCGACGGACGAACCGACCGCCGACGAACCGGTCGTTCCGACGGACGAGCCCTTCCCGCTCGCCGACCGCGTCCGCGCGTACGTCCGGTTGACCAAGCCCCGGTTGATGTGGCTGCTCTGTCTGGTCGCCGCCGCGGCCATGACGCTGGCGGCGGGGCCGGCCCTGTCGCCGTGGACCGTCGCGCTCACGCTCGGCGGCGGCGTCCTCGCCATCGGCGCGAGCGGCACCTTCAACCACGTGCTCGAACGCGACGTCGACCGGCGGATGAACCGGACGTCCGACCGGCCGCTGGCGACCCACCGGATTCCCGCCCGCAACGCGGTCACCTTCGGCGTCGTCCTGACGGTCGCGTCGCTTGCGCTGTTCGGTGCGGTCAACCTCCTGGCTGCGGCGCTGGGTTTCGTCGCCATCGTCTTCTACAGCGTCGTCTACACGCTGTTGCTGAAGCCGAACACCGTGCAAAACACCGTCATCGGCGGCTTCGCCGGGGCGCTGCCGGCGCTCATCGGCTGGGCGGCCGTCACGGGATCGGTGGGCGTGCCGGCGCTCGTGCTGGCGGGCGTCATCTTCCTGTGGACGCCCGCGCACTTCTACAACCTCGCGTTGGCGTACCGCGACGACTACGCGCGCGGCGGCTTCCCGATGATGCCGGTCGTCCGGGGAGAGACCGAGACCCGAAAGCACATCGTCTGGTACCTCGCGGCGACGTTCGTCGCGGCGGTGACGCTGGCGGCGCTGACGTCGCTGGGGTGGCTGTACGCGGCGACGATAACGCTCGTCGGGGGGGTCTTCCTGTGGGCGGTCCTGCGACTGCATCGCGAGCGAACCGACGGCGCGGCTTTCCGGGCGTTTCACGCCTCCAACGCCTACCTCGGCGCGCTGTTGCTGGCGGTCATCGTCGACGCACTGGCGGTGTAACCCGTGTCGACGGTCGACCTCCCCCTTCCGAACGTTCGGGTGCGACGCGAAACGCTCCTGTGGGGGGCGCTAATCGTCAACACGGAACTGCTGGCGTTGCTGCTCTATGGCGTGTTGGGCCCGACGTCGCTGACCGGCCCGCTGGCGGTGCGCTACTGGTTGTACCCGCTCGTCTGGATCGACCTCGCAATCTGGGCGGTCGTCCGGACGACGCCGGCACCGGCACCGACGCGACAGCGACGCGTCGCCGGCGCGATTGCGGTCGGCTACCTCGCCGTCCTCGCCTACGCCGGCGGCCTCGTCGGTCCCGGACACGCACGGACGGGGCTTCGTGTGGTCACCTGGACGCTTCCGCCCGGATGGGGGCCGGCGATACTCTACAACGGGATGGGCGTCCAGGTCGTCCTCGAACCGTACAAGGTGGTGGGCTACCTCGCGCTGGCGTACCTGGTGTACGCGACGGTGCTGGACGCGGCGGGGTCGGCAGTGTCGGGTGTCCTCGGATTGCTCTCCTGTGTCTCCTGTTCGTGGCCGGTGCTGGCGTCGCTCGTCTCCGGCGTCGTCGGGAGCGGCACGGCGCTGGCCGGTGCGGTGTACACCCAGTCGTACGGCCTGTCGACGGTCGTGTTCGTGGTCACCGTTGCGTTGCTGTACTACCGGCCGTTCGGCCGATAGCCGGTCACTCGCGTCGTGTTCGTCCGGCCGCCAGCCACAGACCGACGAACAGGATCGATGCCAGGGCAACCGTCGGCGAGAGCGGGCCCCCACCGCTGCTGGTCGTCGTCGCCGTCGTGGATCCGCCGTTCGTCGATCCCGAGTCCACTCCTTCGACGGCCGTCGTCTTCCGATCGACGTCGACCGAACGGTCGGCCTGGGAGACGTCGACGACGGCGACGAACACGTCGTTGACCTGGACGGCGTAATCGCCGGGCTGATCGAATCGCCGCTCGAAGAACACGAGGCTCGTCGAGTTGGGGGCGACGGTCGACTCCCGACGGTCGACGACCGTGTCGTTGAGCAGGAGTTTCGTCACGAACAGCCCGTCCGAGCCGCCGGTGTTCGTCAGGAGGACGTCGATGGTGACCGCGTCGTCGGTCGTGGCAGCGGTGACGTTGGCTTTCGCGTCGGTCACGTTGATGCGGGGGACCCGCGCGGCGGTCGTCCACTCCGAAAGCCCGGGTGCGGTCGCGCTGAAGACGTACTCGCTGTCGGTTTCGTTTTCGAACGTCGTCGGTTCGGACGTCCAGGTGCCGTTGACGTACCGATACATTCGCATGTCGTCGGGTTCGGACTGCATGGCGTCCAGGCGCGACTTGTTCACCCGGAACGTCACCTGCGCCTGGCTGATGTTGTCGTTGCTGATGGAGTGGTCGACGCTCAGGTAGCTCAGGTCCTGGCCGTGTTTCGTGTCGTTGAACGCGGGGGACGATTGCAGGGGGTCGGTGCCCTCGGTCACGTTCATCGAGAAGTTGCCGCCGCGTTCGGCCGTGATCGACACTTCTTCGACGGCGACGCTGTCGGTGGTCGTCGTGTCGCCCTGCGGGACGCCCGCCGAGACGGTCGATCCGGCAGAGACGTTGGTCGCGGTGACGTTGGCGGTGGTCGTGTTCGCGGTCGTGTTCAGCGAGATGTTCAGCGTCGCGGCGGTGCTCGACAGCGCGACCGGTACCTGCCGGTCGGTCGGGTCGTTGGTCGCCAGCGCCAGCGTCGCGGTCCGTGCCTCGGGCGTCGTGGGCGCGAACGCGACCGACAGCGTTCGAGTGCCGCCCGGAGCGACTTCCAACGGCGTATCGGTGGGAATCGAGAATCCGTCTCTCGACCCGATGATGCGCGTCGACGCGACGGTGAGCGTCCCGTTGCCGTGGTTGGCGACCGTGACGCGTCGGGTGACGGTCTCGTTGACCGTCGCGTTCTCGAACGTGAGCGAGCGGGGCGTGACCTTCACGTCGGGCCGTTCGACGGACCCGTTCAGGAGCGTACCCGCGACGGGGACACCCCGATCGTTCAGGACCTGGAGTCGGGCCCGGCTCTCGCCGCTCTGGGTCGGCCGGAAGGCAACGGTCACGTCGTGCGTCGCGCCCGCCGGAACAGCCTCGACCGCCGAACCGTTCACGACGACGAACTGGTCGGCGTCGTCGCCCGCGACAGTGACGCCCGAGAGGGCGGCAGCCGTCTCGCCCTCGTTGCGGACAGTCACCGTCACTTCCCGGCGACTCCCCAGCGTGACGATCCCGAAGTCGGCGTCCGTCGGTTCGGTCACGAGTTCGGGGGCGACGCCGTGTCCGTCGAGACGGGCGATCAGGCGACCGTTCCCGGTCTCGACACGAAGTGTCGCCTCGTGTGCGCCGAGGGCAGTCGGCGCGTACTGCACAGGAATCGTTCGTCTGTCACCGGCCGCGATCCGAAACGAGACGTTCGGGGCGGCGAACTGGTCGGCGTTCGGGCCGCGGACCGAGACGTTCGTGACGGTGGCCGGTGCCGTGCCGTCGTTGGTGACGGTGACGTTCGTCGTCGCGACGGTGTTTCTAGTGACGTCGTCGAAGCCGTACTCCGCCGCGTCGAGCGCCGGATTGCTTTGCCCACCGGTACCCGACAGCGCGACGGTCGCGGTGGGACGACCGGGGTCGTCCGTCGTCAGTTGGAGCGTCGCCGCGTGCGTCGCCGGTCCGTCAGGGTCGTAGCTGACTCGGAGCGATTCGCTGTCGCCGGGATCGACCCGTAGCGTTCCCGAAGCAACGTCGAACAGGTCGGCGTCGATTCCCGTCACGGTGGTATCCGAGACGGTGAGCGTCCCGTCGCCGACGTTGGTGACGGTGAGCGTTCGGGCCGTCGCTCCGGCGTCGACGTCCACTCGGCCGAACGACACCGAGGACGCGACCGACACGTTCGGGACGCCGGGAACGGGCGTGGGAGTCGGGGTCGGGGTCGGCGTCGCGGTCGGAGTGGACGTGGGAGTCGGCGTCGACGTCGCAGTCCCTTCGTTATCGCCACCGCCGCCCGACGTGCTCGTCCGATCGTCGGCCAGCACCGCGATGGTGCCGAACGTCGTCAGATTCGCGGAGACGGAATTGGCGTCGGTGTCGACGGCGTCCGTGACCTCCGACCAGGTGCCGTCGTCGTACCGCCACAGCGACAGCGTCGACTCGTCCAGGTTCGAGACGTCGCCGTCGTCGTAGTGCATCGTCAGATCGACGAATGAGCCGTCGGCCGAATCGGCCTCCGAGAGTGCGACCGCGACGCCGGTGTCGTACCAGTCGCTCGGCGGCGTCGGGGCCAACGCCCGGCTCACGTTCGCGTCGTCGGCCACGAACGACGTGCGCACGTCGCCGACGGTCATGTCGGAGACGGTGTTGTTGACGAACTGAGTGGAGTCACCTTCGTTCGTCGTGAACGCGGCCCGTTCGTTGCCCGTGGCCGCGTGCGACCTGATTCGCGTCACCCGAATCGGCCCGATTTCCGGCCTGCCGAGAAATATTCCGACGGCGTTGTCGTTCGTGACGCTGTCGTCGATCTGCAGACCATCCGAATTGGCGATTTCGATCCCCTGTTTGCCGTTGTCCGACGCGTTGACGTTCCGCAGGTGGACGTCGTCGTACCCATGCAGGGAGATGCCTTGCCGGGTGTTGTTCAGGGCCGCGACCCGCTCGAACGTCGTGTTCTCGGTCGTCGACGGAGAGCCCTCCGCGTGGATTCCCTCCTCGGACATATTTCGTACGGTGACGTTGCGAAGCACCGCGTCGGTCGTCGTCGAGATGTCGATTCCTCTCCGGTTGCCGTCGCTGAGCGTGCCGTTTTCGATCGTGGCCCCGTCGGCGTCGAGGTACATCGCGTCCGCGTCGTCGACCGACGTGACGCGAAACCCGCGAAGCGTCGCGTTCGGGTTGTCGTCGAAGTCGATCCCGACCTCGTGTGCGGAACCGACGGTGACGTTCGCGACGACTGCGCCGTCGCTGTCGTCGAGGGAGAATCCTTCGTAGTCGGCGTCGTCGACCGTCACGTTGGTGACGGTGGCGTCGACCATCTCGTCGAGTTCGACGCCGTCGTCGTCGGCGTAGATTACGTGGACGTCCGCCAGACTCGCGTTTCGCGCCTCGTCGACGTCGACCCCGATCCATCCGTCCGCCGTCGTTTCGACGGTCAGATTACGCATCGTCGAGTTGGGCGCGCCGTATATCTCGACCCCGTCGTCGCCGACGCCGGTCATCGAGACGTGTGCCAGCGTCAGGTTCGCCACGGCGTCGAGTTGGAGTCCGATGTAATCGACGGTCCGGAGCGTAACGTTCGTGATCGACGCGTCGGACGAATCGTCGATCTCCAGGCCGTCGTCGCCGCCGTCGGTGACGGTGACGTTGTGGATCGTCGAGTCGTCCATCTCGTCGCCGTCGAGTCCGATGTACCCCGGCGAATCGAAGGTGACGTTCCGTACCGTCGTGTGTTCCGCGTAGTCGAGTTCCATTCCGTCGTCGTCGCTGGCCTCGACGGTGATCTCGACGAACGTCGAGTTGTCCACGTCGCTGCCGTCGACGCCCGCGTACCCCGCCCCGGTGACGGAGACGTTCCGCATCGTGGTGTTTTCCGCGTCGTCGAGTTCCATCCCGTCGTCGCCGGTGAGCCCCACGGTGGTGTCGGTGATCGTCAGGTTCGGCGTGTGGGTGGCGTCGACGCCGATGTCTCCCGGGTTATTGATCTTCGACCCGGTAATGGTGACGTTGCCCAGAGTCTGTCCGTTCGTATCGTAGCCCTGAAGAACGATGCCGTCACCGTCGGGCGTTGTCACCGTCGAATCGACGATCCGGGTGTCGTTGGCGTTGCTGACCACGATTCCCCGTTCGAAGTCCTGGACCGTGACCCCGTGAATCTCGACGTTCTCGATGCCGTTATCGCCGCCGGTGATGTAGATACCCGTTCCGTCGTCGTCACTGGTCGTCCGGCCGTCGATCACTTCGCCCGACCCGTAGAGAGTGACGTTGCTGGCCGTGATCGTGATAGTCGGGGTAACGTAACTGTTCGCCGTTCCACTGGCGAGTACGTACGTACCGGGTTCGTTTATCACCAAATTTTCGGGATAGACCCTGGTAACGTTGCCGGCGGCCATCGCACCGGTGAACGTGGTCGTCACTGCCAGCACGCTCAGGACGATCAACGTCGAGAGGTAGAGTGCCCGTAGACGCCGCTTCCGCCGTGAATCGTCTCCGGAATGCCCAGTGGGTCCAGCGTCGGAACCGGTCGCTGTCATCGGTGTCACGTCGTTCGGACGGTCTGTGCCAGAGTGGGGGCGCTATCACCCGTGCTGGAGACCGTAGTACCAATGCCACGAAGTGTCGTCACCTTAGACTTTGTGGATACAACGGATAATTTCGAACCGTTAGCGATGTATATGGGAATATTCGCTATCTATCCCACTATAGGAGTCTGTCCGAAAAACATCGGGCGAAAGCTAGTTTCATACATGACCTATCC
>JBDGSB010000081.1:0-18079 GCA_042217765.1 Haloarculaceae archaeon
GCATGGGCTTCGACGAGGGCTACATGCTCGTCGAAAACGAGATGCGACGGACGCTTTCCCGACGTCGGACGGATGACGCGGGACGCGATTCGCCGGGTGACGCCGGTCGCCCGACCGGGACGACCGATGCGTCCGGGCCGAACCGACCATGATGGACGTGAATTCGACCGGGGACCGACCGTACCCCGATCACGCATCGACGAGAACCGATCACGAAACGATTCGACGCACCACGACGTGACCGACACGACTACGACGTGACCGACACGACTACGACATGACCGACACGACCACAGACGCGAACGACCGCACCGACGACAGACCGCCGGACGACCAGCGACGGCTCCGCGCCGGCTGGCAGGGCCGGTACTACGAGGACTTCGAGGTGGGTGACATCTACAAACATCCCTACGGCCGGACGGTCACCGAGACGGACAACGTCTGGCTGACGAACCTGACGATGAACCTCAACCCGATGCACTTCACCGAACCGTACGCCGCGGGCACGGAGTTCGGCGAACGACTCGTCAACGGAACGGTGGTGTTCGCCATCGCCGTGGGTATGAGCGTGATCGACGTCTCGGCCAACGCCGTGGCCAACCTCGGCTACGACGACGTCCGTCACCACGCCCCGACCGTCCACGGCGACACGCTGTACGTCGAGAGCGAGGTGCTGGACAAACGCGAGTCCAACTCGCGCGAACACGTCGGCATCGTTACGACCGAACTCCGGGCCTACAACCAGGACGACGACCTCGTGTTGTCGCTAGAGCGGACGCCGATGGTGCTGAAACGCGCCCACGCCGAACCGACGGCGGCCCGACCGACGGGCTGGCCCGAGGGCGTCGGTACCCAGCCTGCGGACCTCGAACCCGAACCATCGACCGACGACTCCCCCGCGACCGACGGGGAGGGCGACTGATGGCGGTCGACGGCGTACGCGACGGCTCGCGGATCGACCCGTCGCTGGCGACGACGACCGCCGCCGAGGCTGCCGCCAGCGTCGACGCCGACGCGACGGTCGCGACCAGCGGGTTCGGTCGCGTCGGCTACCCGAAGGCCGTGCCGGTCGCGCTGGCGGACGACGACGTCGACCGCTCGCTGACCGTCGTCAGCGGCGGCAGCGTCGGCGACGAGATCGACACGGCACTGGTCGAGTCCGGCGACCTCGCCCGCCGGCATCCGTTCGTCGCAGTGGAGGCCGCACGCGACGCCATCAACGCCGGCGACGTCGCGTTCGCCGACCGACACATCGCTGGCCTCGCCGACGACGTCGCCACCGGCCGATTCGGCGACGTCGACGTGGCGGTCGTCGAAGCCGTCGCCGTCGGCGAAGACTGGCTGGTCCCCTCCACGTCGCTGGGGGCGACCCCGGCGTTCGTCGCCGCCGCCGACGAACTGATCGTCGAGGTCAACGACGCACAACCGCTGGCGTTGTGCGACGTCCACGACGTGTACCGACGGGACCTGCCGCCCGACCGCGAGCCGATACCGCTGGCCGGGCCGGGCGACCGGATCGGCACGTCACACGTCTCTTTCGACGCCACGAAACTCGCGGCCGTGGTCCGGACCGACGAGCGGGATACGCCCTACCGCTTTCGCGATGCGACCGCCGCCGACCGGGCCATCGCCGACCACCTCGTGACGTTCCTCGAAGCCGAGGTCGAGCGCAATCCCGTGTTTGCGGAATCGCTGGCGCTTCAGTTCGGAGTCGGGAGCGTCGGCAACGCGTTGATGGCCGGCATCGAGGACGCCGACTTCGGCGACCGCTCGCTGACGTACTTCGGCGAAGTCGTCCAGGACGGGCTGCTCGACCTGCTGGACGCGGGCCGACTGGACGCCGCCAGTGCGACCGCGCTCGCGCTGTCCGAACGCGGTCAGCAGCGGCTCTTCGATGACGTCGAACGGTACGCTGGCGACGTGCTCCTCCGGCCAGCAGCCGTCTCGAACAGCCCGGCACTCGTCGACCGGTTCGGCGTGATCGCGGTCAACAGTGCGCTCGCGGTCGACCGCACCGGCCACGTCAACTCGACGCACCTCCGCGGGAGCCACCTGGTCAACGGCGTCGGCGGGAGCGGCGACTTCACCCGAAACGCCGCCGTGTCTGTGATCGCGCTCCCCTCCACTGCGGGCAACGGCGACGTCTCGCGAATCGTCCCGGAGGTCGCACACGTCGATCACACCGAACACGACGTAGACGTCGTCATCACCGACCACGGAATAGCCGACCTCCGCGGTCTGTCGCCCCGCGAGCGTGCGGACGCCGTGACGCCGATCGCTGCTCCCTCGTTCCGGTCCGAACTGGAAGCCTACGACCGGACCGCCCGCGAGGGCGGCGGGCACGTCCCGCGCGATCCGAACGAACTGCTGGGGTGGCACTGATACGGATTCGTGTCTTCGGTTTCCGGTGGTTCGCCCGAACGGGTCGGCGACCCACCGGCACAGAGCGACCAGAATCCGTATGAGGTATCGTTTGGCGGGACTGCTTGCAGGCGGAGTCGAGCGATGCCGTCACGCCCACGACTCCCGGACAGCGACGCCGACGCCACCTCTCGCCTGGTCCCCAACGCTTATGGCATCTGCCTGGCTCACTTCGAGTGATTTCCCATGAACGTCATCGTCGTCGGTGGCGGAGCGACCGGAGCGAGCGCAGCCTGGCAACTGTCCCAGCACGACGACGTCGAGGTGACCCTGTGCGAACAGGGCGAGAACGTCGGCCACGGCAGCACGCCGCGGGCCGCCGGTGGTATTCGGTCGATGTACTCCACGCCGATACACGTCGAACTGTCGAAACTGGCCATCGAGACGTGGCAGCACCTCGAGGACGACTACGGGGTCGACGTCGACTACCAGAACACCGGCTACCTGTTCGGCGTGACCGACCGCACCCAGTACGAACAGCTCAGACAGGACGTGTGGGTTCAGAACAACCACGGCGTCCCGACGGAACTGCTCGATCCGGCGGACGCCACCGCCCACCTCGACGGGCTGAACACCGACCGGTACATGGCCGTGGCGTGGAACCCGCTCGACGGGTTCGCCGACCCGCACGCGGCGCTGATGGCGTACACGAAACTGGCACGGGAAAACGGCGCGCAGATCCTGACCGACCACGAGGTGACCGGGTTGCTCCAGGACGGGACCGACCGGGTCCGCGGCGTCGAGATCAACGACGGCGAGACCGAACTCGACGCCGACTACGTCGTCAACGCCGCCGGCCCGTGGGGCCACCGCGTCGCCGCCATGGCCGGCGTCGAGATTCCCATCACGCCGAAGAAACGCCACGCTGCGATCGTCGAACCGGAACGACCGGTGCCGACCGACGCACCGTTGCTCATCGACCTCGACTCGGGCGTGTACTACCGGCCGTGGGACGAGGAACAGGCCCTCATCGGCGGCCACTTCGAGGCGGACGATCCGACCGTCGACCCCGACGACCCCAACTCCTACGAGGATACGACGGACATGGAGTGGGCGTCGGACGCGATGGCGGCGGCCGCCGAAACGGCCGATCACTTCGGGATGGAGACGAAAATCGTCCGCGGATGGTCGGGCGTCTACGCCATCACGCCCTCGAATCACCCCATCATCGAGGAGAGCGTCCCCGGCTTCGTCAACGACGTCGGCCACTCCGGCCGCGCGTTCATGCAGTCACCGGCGACCGGACGGATCGTCACCGAAATCGTCACCGAGGGCGAGGCGACTTCGGTCGACACGACGGCGCTGCGGACCGACGACCTGCAGGACCGCCGCGGACGGTTGCCGATTCCGTACACCGCCGACGTCTACGACTGACGCAGGCCGGGTGTCGGACGGTCGGTCCGCGGATCGAGACGGTTCTGCGGGGAAGATATATTGTGCAGGCCGGACGATAGTGAACCGGCAATGAGTCTTGTCAGCCTCCCGGACGAGGCCGACGTCGTCGTGGTCGGCGGCGGAATCATGGGAACGAGTACGGCCTTTTTCCTGACGCGACGGACCGAGCGCGACGTCGTCCTGATCGAACGGGACGAGATCGCCAGCGGGTCAAGCGGCGACTCCTCGGCCATCGTTCGTCACCACTACGGCCCCCAGCGCATCTACTCGGAACTCGCGAAGTGGAGCCACGACTTCTACCGGTCGTTCGAAGCCGAGACCGGCGAACGAATCGCGTACGCGCCGAACCCGATGATTCGGCTGGGACCGACCGACTCCGACGCCGAAGACTACGCGCGGGCGGGGTACGATGTCCTGGAGTCGCTCGACCTGCCCGCGTCGTGGTACGAGGGCGACGAACTCGACGAACAGTACCCGATGCTCGCCCTCGACGACGTCGATTTCGCCGTCAGCGACGACGACAGCGGCTATTCGGACGGGACGGACGTCGCTGGTGGCTTCGCGCGTGCGGCCCAGCAGCAGGGAGCGACCGTCGTGACCGGCGTCGCGGTCGAAGACGTCGCGGTCGAGGACGACGCGGTGACGGCCGTGCGAACGACCGACGGCACCGTCGAGACGGACGACGTCGTTCTCGCGGCGGGTCCGTGGACGCCGCGCATCGCCGAGACGGTCGGCCTCGACGTGCCGATCGTGCCGACGCGCGAGCAGGTCGTCGTCCTCGACCCGCCGTCGACGTACGTCGACGAGTACCCGGACCTCCTGCCGTCGGCCGGCGCGCCGGGCGGCGACTGGTACATCCGGCCGGATTTCGGCGACGGGATTCTCGTCGCGACCCACCACACCGGCGAGGAGGTCGATCCGGATCACTACGACGAGCGCCCCGACCGGGAGACCGTCCTCGAACTGTCCGAGCGCCTGCAGTCGTTCGTGCCCGAACTCGACGACGCCCGCGTCCGCGGGCAGTACTGCGGCGTGTACTCGACGACGCCCGACCACGATTTCATCGTCGATCAGGCGGGGCCGGAGGGGTGTTACATCGGGTGTGGCTTCTCCGGCCACGGCTTCAAGCACGCGCCGGGCGTCGGGAGGATGCTCGCCGACCTCGTCGTCGACGGGGACACGGACGTCGTCGACGTCGAGTTCTTCTCCTACGACCGCTTCGAGGACGACCCCGCGGGCCACGGGCGACCTGACGACAAGATCTGACGGCTCGTCGGCAGTGTGACGCTCGTCCGCACCGTTCGATCCAGTCGAACGGACGTCCGCACGACGTCGCAAGAGCCGATCGTGCCTGGCTTCCGTCGGCGGATTTCTCGCCGTTCGTTCGTGGCGTTCGATGTGGTCGAATACTTTTTGGTGGTGCGCCCGATGTACTGGGCATGAACGACGCAGGTGGACGACCGCTCAAAGCGCTCGAAACGACGATCGACGTCGTCGAGGCGGTACGGGAGTTCGAGGGCACGACGCTTGCCGACCTCGCCGACGCACTGCCGTACCCGAAAAGCACCATCTACTACCACGTCGACACGCTTCGACGCCACGGCTATCTCGTCACCCAGGAGGGTGAGTACCAGATCGGGCTGAAGTTCCTCTATCACGGCGCGTACGCGAAACGCCGCCAGAGCGCGTACTCGATAGTCGACGAGAAACTTCAGGAACTGAGCGTGGACCTGTCGGCCGCGACCGACTTTTCCGTCGCGGAGAACGGACGGCTCATCGTGCTCTCCCAGCGCATCGGCGGTGCCGACAAGCACAAGTTTCTCGAGGGAAGCTACCTCTACCTGACGGCGTCGTCGGCGGGGAAGTCGATTCTCGCGGAGATGTCCGACGCGCAGGTCGACGCCATCGTCGACCGGTGGGGGTTGCCCCGGGAAACGGACGACACCATCACGGACCGAGACGAACTCCGCGCGGACCTCGAACGGACGCGAGAGCGGGGGTACGCGGTGAGCGACGAGGAACTGCTGACCGGACTCCGAAGCGTCAGCGCGACCGTCCACGATCCAGCAGGCGACGTCATCGGCAGCGTCTCCGTGTCGGGACCGAGCTACCGGTACACGATGGACACCATCGAGGGCCGCTTCGCGGACCGACTGCTGCAAGCGGTGTCGGACCTCGAAACGGAGATTTCGTCCATCGAGTCATAGACGGCGGTGCGGACCGGAGATGCATCGTCGCGAACCCGGAGACGCGTCGTCACGAACCCGGAGACGCGTCGTCACGAGTGGAAACTTACTAACCACCGCTCGTTCACCTCGGAGTATGAAGACGTCGACCGAAACCGGCTCGCGCGGGCTCGTCGCCGGCGTGTCCCACAACCCCTGGGGGATGCTCGTGGGCGGCTGGATCGTGCTGGTGGCCGTCGGCGCGTACGCCATCACCCCGTCGAGCTTGTTGCAGGTCGCGATGGCGGCGTTGCACGTCGAGGAGGCGGCCGCAGCCTGGATCATCGCGATGCCGCAGGTGTCGGCGACGCTCGTCGGCGTTCCCATCGGGATGTACCTCGACCGCGTGAACAACCGCCTGGCCATCGCGCTGGGGGCGGTCACCCTGGGCGTCGCGGGCGTCTGGAGCTGGCTGGCCGCCGCTGCCGGCGCGTACTGGTGGCTCCTGGCGTCGCGGTTTCTCGGCGGTCTGACCCTCGTTACGCTCTGGACGGCCTGCACGAACGTTCTCACCGCCACGTTTCCACACGAAAAGCGTGCAACGGCGGTCACGTTGCTCGCGACCGGCTATCCCGCGGGATACGCGTTCGGACAGTTCGCTGGCCCGCTCGTCGGAAACGCCATCGGGTGGGAGACGACGTTCGCACTGTTTGCGGCGGTCGGGCTCGTCGGCCTGCTGATATTCTGGGCGACCAGCCTGGAGTACGGTACCGACGACGTGGTCGGGAACGTTCCGGACCTCGCTGACTTCCGGCGCGGGCTGACGAACGTCGGGGTCTGGGGCGTGGCCACGATGTCGTTTCTCATCTACATGCTGTACATGGTGTTCAACGGCTGGATGCCGACGTACATCGCCGACACGTTCGGGCTGTCGCTGACCAAAAGCGGCGCGATCACCGCCGTCTTTCCCCTGGTGGGGCTTCTCGCCCGCCCGTTCGGCGGCGTGCTGTCCGATCGGGTGTTCGGACAGCGCCGCCGCCCCGTCGTGCTGGCATCGTTCGCCGGCGCCGGCGTCGCGGTCGTCGTGCTCCGCTACAGCGATACGGTCGCGGTCCTGATCGGCGCGCTAGTGTTGGCTGGCTTTTTCGTGCAGTTGCAGATCGGGTTGCTGTACCCGTACGTCCAGGAGTTCGTTCCGGACAACATCGGCGGGACGACCATCGCGCTGGTCAGCGTCATGGGCTGGCTCGGAACGTTTCTGGGCCCGGTGGTCGTCGGCTGGTTCATCCAGTCCACCGGCGCGTACGTCGTGGTCTTCGGCTACGCTCTGGCACTGGCCGTCGCGGGCGTCGCGGTCGTGCTGATCGTCGACGAGACCTGACGAGTCGATCCCGCTCGTCGACGAGACGTGACGAGCCGCGTCCACCTGGACGCGCAACTGTCGCCGTCGACAAACGCGAAAAAAGCGACCGGGTCGATTACGCCGTCGACGCCGACGGGAGGTCGGAAAGCGACTGCTCTTTGGCGAACGCGGTGACGATGTCCGCTTCGGTGTAGGCCAGCGTCTCCGTCGTTTCGGGGATACCGCCGTCGGCGGCGGCGGGACCGCTTCCACCTGCCAGCGAAACCTCCTCGTCGAGCGGACGGGAGACCTCACGAATCTCGTCGGCGACCTTCTCGCTCGTGCCGCCGGTGGCGATGCTCACGACGATGTGGACCAGGAAGGCAAGGACGAGGACCGGCAGGACGAAGTACCGGTCGAACAGGGGCACGCCCGCGATCATCGGGCCGCCCGAGAGGACCTGGCTGTAGAGTCCGGCACCGAAGAAGCCGACCACGAGCGACGCGACGGCACCCTTGCCGTTGGCGCGGTCCCACCACAGGCCCAGCACTAGCGGTGCCATGAAGGTCGTCCCGAGACCGCCCCACGCGAACGCGATGGCGGTGAAGACCGTGTCGGGCGTCGTCCAGGCGAAGGCGGCGGCGACCAGGCCGGCCCCGAGCACGGCACCGCGCGTGACGAGCATCACTTTCCGGTCGGACGCGTCCGGGTTGATGACGCCCTTGTAGGCGTCTTCGCCGACGGTCGAGCCGACGACCAGCAACTGTGAGTCGGCGGTGCTCATCACGGCCGCGACGATGCCGGCCAGCAGGATGCCAGCGAGCCAGCCCGGCAGCGTCTGGACGATCATGTTCGGCGCGAGGGCGTCGACGTTGGAGAGGTTGGGGTACACCACGCGGCCACCGAACGCCAGCACCGGAACGCCGACCAGCGCCAGGACCTGGAAGATGGCCATGACCATCATGCCGTAGCCGATCTGCGACGGCTTTTTCATGCTCATGTAGCGGACCACGCCGTGCGGTTGCGCCAGGAAGGGAATCCCGAACCCGACGAGGAATATCGACGTCACCCACAGGTTCATGCCGCTCGTGCCGCCGGTCCACTCGGCGATGGACGCCGCACCGGCGTCGGCGGCAACCTGGCTGAACTGCGTCATCATGGGGTTGAAGCCGCCGAACTGCATGATCGTCGCTATCGGTACTGCGATGGCGAACACCATCATCAGGATGCCCTGCAGGACGTCGGTCAGCGACACCGCCAGGTAGCCGCCGGCCAGCGTGTAGCCGACGACGATGACCACTGTCAACCCGAACCCGACGGCCTTCGAGAAGCCGAGGCCGTTCGCGATGGCGCTCTGGCCGGCCAGAATCTGCGCCCCGACGTAGAAGAAGTAAAAGTACGCGGCGCCGGCCGCCGCCAGGAGAATGACCGACTTGTAGTGTTCGTCGTAGCGTTCGCCGAGGAACTCCGGCAGCGTCAGCGCCTTCAACAGCCGCGAGTATCGCGACAGGCGCTTTGCCACGACGCCCCACGCCAGGAGGTTCCCCGGGATACACCAGAAGAACCACCAGACGCCGGTGAACCCGGCGCTGTACACGAAGCCGGGGAGGCCGACGGTCAGCCACCCGCTCCAGAGGCTCGCCTGCTCGCTCAGCGTCGCCCAGACGACGTTGAGGCCGCGTCCGCCGAGCAGGTAGTCCTCCTGGCTACCGGTTTCGCTCGCGCCCCAGACGCCGATTAGCAGTACCACGAGGAGGTACACGACGAACGTACCGAGGACTAGTAGCGTCGCCATCGCGTCTCACCCCTCGCTGGCTCCCGGCGACGGCTGTCTTTCCTCTGCCATCGATTCCATGCGGCTCTCTTCTTCGCGCTGGAACAGGTACCAATACAGTCCCGCGAACCCTGGCCAGACGACGAAGTTTACCACCACGAACGTCAGGTACTCCGTTGCTGTTACTGGCATGCTTTCACCTTGGATTGTCACCCATCCCACCGACTGTGGTCATGGTTGGCATGGGTTGTTCGTATACATACAGCAATGATAGTTAAAAAGATCGGTATATTCCGTTGGAAGATATATTAATTGCTACGACAGAAAGCAGAATTTTATACACTGTCGGTTTCAGTATCCAGTACTGATGCGTTCATCGTCGAACGGGGACAGTCAGTCGAAATCGTTTTTCCACCCCCGTTCGTGAGGTCGGCTACATGATCGACGATCCATCGACGGTGCTCGTCGTTGGAGGGGGCGTCGTCGGGTGTGCGACCGCGCGCGCCCTCGCGCCGGACCACGACGTCACCGTCCTCGAGGAAGGCAGCATCGCCAGCGGAGCCACCGGGAAGGCCTCGGGTCTCGTTTCGCCGGTGTACGACCACCAGGTCAACCTCGCCGCCGCTCGCTACGCAACGCAGTCGTTCCGGGAGTTCGACGGAACCGGTCACTTCTCGTTTCACGAACACGACGGCGTCTTCCTGGTAGGTGACGACGAAATCGACCACGCGCGCGAGGCGGCAGCCACGGCGGAGGCGGCCGGATTCTCCGTCGACGTGCTCGATCCCGACGCGTTAGACGACCGTTACCCCGATACCTTCGACGTGAGCCGGTTCGCAAGCGCCGTCGTCTTCGAGGACTCGGGCTGGGTCGACCCGCACACGTTCGCGACGACCCTCGCGGACGCGGCAAAAGAGCGCGGCGTTCGCGTCGAGACCGGCGTTCGCGTCGAGGGAATCCGGGCGGACGAACGCGTTCGCGGCGTCGACACCACCGAGGGCACGTTCGAGGCCGACGCCGTCGTCGTCGCCGCCGGCTGGCGGACCCGCGACCTGGTATCGGACTACCTAGAGATTCCGACGCGCCCGTTTCGATACCAGACCATGGTCCTCGAAACCGGCCGGGACCTGCGCGAGGGGTTCCCCATCTCCTGGGAGCACGACGCCAGGATATACTGGCGGCCGACGCGCGACGGGAACCTCCACGTCGGCGGCCAGCCGTACTTCGTCTCCTCGCCGGGAACCGTCCGCGAGGGGGCGACCGAGTCGTTCCGGACCGACGTGGCCACGCGACTCCCGGAGTACCTCCCACACCTGGGCGCGACGCAGGTGGTCACCCACGACACCTGTCCGACGGGCGACACGGCCACCCCGGACGGACTCCCCGTAATCGACAGCCCCGACGAGGCACCGGCGGGGCTCGTCGTTTCGACGGGGATGCACGGCTTCGGCATCATGCTGGGCCCGGCCGTCGGTGCGGCCACCCGCGCCCACGTCACTGCCGAGGACCCGCCGTTCCCGCTCGACCCGTACGCGCTCGACCGGTTCGACGACCGGGGCACGGACTTCGGATCGGCGTACATCCGCGAACCGTGACGCCGTCAGAAGAACTCCACGAGCCTGTCGGCGGCCTCCTCGACCCGCGGTGACACGAGCGCGAACCGGAACCAGTCGCTCATGCGCTCGCCGAAGCTCTCGCCGGGCATACACGCGACGCCGGCCTCCTCGATGAGCCGATAGGCGTTGTCCATGGTTCCGGGAACGTCCGAAAAGCGGACCATCACGTAGAAAGCCCCGCCGGGGTCGGTGTATCGCGCGCCCACGGTGTCGAGTGCGGACGTGAAGTCGTCGATGCGCTCGCGAATCAGGCGTCGCTTCGTCTCGTAGTAGTCCGCGGGCGTCTCCCGGAGCGCGTGCAAGGCGGCGAACTGTGCCGGTCGAGAGATGCCGACGTTGGTGAGCATCTGTCGGGTCTGCACCTCGTCGCGGTGGGCCTCGGGGACGATCGCGAACCCGACCCGCAAGCCCGTGGTCGCCAGCGACTTCGAGAACGACCCGGTGACGATGCGGTGTGCCGACGCGATCTCCGTCGCACTGGTGAACGACGTCGAGTGTGCGAATCGCGCGTACACCTCGTCGCTGACCAGCACCGCGTCGTGGGCCTCGGCTATCGCGACCAGTTCCCGCATCGTCTCCTCGTCGTACACCGCGCCGGTCGGGTTGTTCGGGCTGTTGACCATGACGCAGGCGGTTTCGTCGGTGACTGCCTGTCTGACCGTCTCCGGGTCGAGGTGGCCGTCGTCCTCGACGGGGACGAAGACCTGCGTCCCGCCGAGCATCGTCGTCCGACCGGCGTAGTACGGGTAGACGGGATCGGTCAGCACGACGTCGGACCCGGATCCGCGACGCAACGCGTGTGCCATCGCCAGGTGGTTGGCGTTGCCGCCGCCGTTGGTGACGAGGACGGCGTCGGTGGAGACGTCGTGGTGGGCGGCGATTTCCGCCCGTAGCTCTTCGAGCCCTTCGATGGGGGGATACTGGTACTCTTCGTCCGGCGCGGCCGCGAACGTCTCCAGGGCGTCCCGCAGCGGCGTCGGCGGACTCCAGTCGGGAATCCCGCTCACGAGGTCGATGACGTCGCGGTCCTGGCGCTTCGCGTACGACCGCACCTTGTAAAATTGCGGTTCGTCGAAGTCCATGTTGTATCGAACCGAGCAAACCGACGTATCTCTTTGGGTCGCGAGCGCCCGTCCGGTGGCCTCGCGGTGTCGAGACCCAGCGGGAGTCTCTCAGACGGATTCGGGTCGCTCCCTGCCGGTGGTTCGCCGACCCGTTCGGACGAACTGCCGGCAACTGAAGACACGAATCCGTATCAATCGGACCGAGATAGACATTTAACCCGCTACGATGAATGATAGCACGTGACGCAAACCGAGGTGGAGTTCGACGCGATACGCCCCGCCGTTTCGCGCGAGGAGGCGCTCGAACGCGTCGACACCGACGCGGGATTCACTGCCGACGACGTCGACGCCGTCGCCGCGCCGAAGTTCCTCTTCGACTACGAAATCAGGCTCGAACGGCTGTTCCTCTCGGATCGACTCGTGGCCTTCTCCACCACCGTCGACGGCATGACGGGATACTGCTTTCGCACCGACGTCTACCCGGAACTGACGACACAGACACTGCCGGAGGACGCGATACTCGAATCGCGCGTCGACCGCGACGAGGCCGCCGAGAAGTCGCGCGCCACCGTTCGCCGGTACATCAACTTCCAGTTCGCGACGTTCATCATCGTGGGCAAGACGCCGGACATCGAGATTATCCGGGAGAACTTCGCGTACGCGCTCTACTGGCTGGTCCCCCACGGCTGGTACGAGTCGTTCACGCCGAACGTGACCATCATCGATTCGACGACGGGCCACCGCCTCAAGCAGAAAGTGCCGAAAGCGGACATCGATCCCAAGACGTTCGTTCTGTGAGGAGTCCCAGCGGTACCCCGGCCGGTTCTGCGAGGAGTCCCGGCGGTACCCCGGCCGCCGGGCGAGTGCCTACGGCGACTCCGGTTCCGTCGCCGCCAACTTCTCCTCGTACTTGTTCGCTGCATAGACGACGGTGAAGAAAATGGCTGCTACGATTACGATGCCCACTGTCGCCATGAGGTATCCAATGGCCATGGTTCGCGTGCCAATAGCTGACGGAGCACAATATAATTATGGGGTACAAGTCAACGTTTCGACAATCGAGGGTGATCGAGGTCGTCAGATCGAGCGACGTAGCGTGGGGTAGTTCACGCGATCCGTTCGGCGCTGACCGCCGACAGTTCGACGTCGGACTCGACCGTTTCGCCGGACGTCGCGTCGAGTATCGTGACCGTCTGTTCGGCGGCGTCCCGATCTGCGCTCTGGGGCACGAGGTAGTACAGCGCGAAGACGAAGTCCTCGCTGACGATCTCCATCTCCTGGATGTTCGCGACCATGACCGCCGACGGGTAGTGAAACGAGATGTATCGCCTGACGACCGAGCGCGCTTTCTCGGTGGCCTCGTCGCGCTCGAAGCGGGGCTGTTGTAGCGCGTTGGCCGGCAGCGTCCGCCGTTCGATCTCGGGATAGACGTCGTTTCGTAACCGGCCGCCGGTCACGGCGTCGACCGTCATCGACACCTGGACCTTGCGGTCCGAGAGGAGTACGCGCCCGAGGGTCACCTCGTACTCGAAGAGGAACTTCGGATAGCCGATGACGCGGACGTCGTCCGGGCCGACCCACTCGGGCGGTTCGGTGCGGAGGATGGTCTCCTTGACCGGGAGGTTCGGCGAGATGACGTCGACGGTCGTCCCTGTCCCATCGGGCGTTTCCACCGTGGCGGCCGGTTCCGCCTCGCCGGCCGGTTCCGCCTCGCCAGCCCTTCCGGTCTCGTCGATCGTTCCCGCTTCGTCGGTCGTCTCTGTCTCGTCCATTGTCGGAATCAGTCGACCCTGCCTACATATAATTGTGGGGCGTGCTACCGTTCACAGCGAGTCCCTGGTTTCAGTGCCCCGTTGTTCGAACCGGGAGAGCGAAAAGGGCTCAACGTCCACGATATCCGTTTCGCCACGGGTGACGAGGTCGCTGGCAATCGCACCGATAACGGGCGAGTGCTTGAATCCGTGTCCGGAAAACCCGGCCAGACAGACGAGTCCTTCGACCGGCTTGTCGATGATGAAATCTTTGTCTGGGGTGTTCGAGTAGACGCCGGCGTATCCCCGTACGAGTTTGGCTTCGGCGAGCGGCGGCGAACGGGTCTCGAGTTTCTCGATTACCCAGTCGATATACTCGAAGTCGGCCTTCTCTTTGTACGTGTCGGGGTTGCACTCCGTGCCACGCTGATGGCCACTGACGAGAATGTTGTCGACCGGATTGGGTCTGAAATACACGTGTCCAGGGGCCTTGGACGAGATCGTTGGGAAGGGGTACGGATACTGGGTCTGGAAGTCGTCGCCGACGGAGAGGATGAGCGACTGTTCACGAGTGGGCGTGATGGGTAACGTCACACCGGCACTGCTGGCGAGTTGCTTCGACCACGGTCCGGCGGCACAAACCACCGTCTCTGCCTCGATCGTTCCTGCCCTGGTCTTGACGCCTGTGACGGTCGTCTTTCCGCTATCGTCCGTGCGGAGTTCCGTGACTTCGATTCCCGTCTCGACACGAACGCCCAGTTCCATCGCATTCTGATAGAAGGCCATGTTGGCCGCGTACGGATCAGCGAATCCGGCGTCCTTCGAATAGATGCCGTAGTCATAGTCCTCCGCCGAAACGTGCGGGACCAGTTCCTCGCATTCGTGGACAGAGAGCAGTTCCACGTCGACTCCGAGATCGGAAAGGATCTCGACGCCCGCTTTCTCGCCGTAGTCTTCGTCATCACGACCGAAGTAGATCATTCCGTTCTGCTTGAATCCAACGTCTGAACCGAGTTTCTCCTCTGTAGCGGTCCAGAATTTGTAACTCTCGTATGCCATTTCGCTGTAGTGACGAACCGGACCGTAGTTGAATCGGATATTCCCCGACGACCTTCCGGTCGAGCCACTCCCGATCGAATCCTTCTCGAGCAGGAGGATCTCGAGGTCGGTATCCCGTGCCAGATGGAATGCCGTACTCGTTCCCATGATCCCGCCACCGACGATAACGACGTCTGCGCTCTCCGGTATCCGTGCGCTCATGATCTCCGGGTAGGAGAACGACGCTTATATATCGTAGGGGCCGACCGCTCGTCGTGGCGGTCTCGCCCTACTCGTCGTCCCGAAGTTCCGCCTCTAGACGGTCCGCACGCGCGTCGAACTCTTCGAGTCCGCCGTGGCGCCACTCCCACTCCTCCATGAACTTGTCGGCCGTTCCGACGAGTTCCGCGGTCGGTCTGGCGTGGTCGTCGTCCCGGAGTTCGATCCGCGTGCGAACGTAGCGCTCGAGGAGTTCCTCGTCGGAGAGGTCGCCGAACGGCCGGTTCGTCGGCGGACTGAATCCGAGAAATTCCGTGAGTCGTCGTAACATGTCGCCCATGATGGATTCGACGGACTACTCGAGTTTCGAGCGGCCCCACTCGACGATGGCTGGTGTCGAACGATCCGAGACCGTGCGGATGCGCCACGTACAGTAGGTCATCCACACCAGGCTTACGAGGACGACGACGGAGGTGAAAACGAGGTCGAACGGCGAATCTACTTCCAAGCCGACGACCTGTACCGTGCCGTAAATCAGGCCGGCCGGACCGAGCGTTCCGGCGACGAGCCAGAGCATGGCGAGCGTGGACTCTGCGTCAACGCTTGGCATACGCTCCATACGGACTCGCCCTACAAATGCATTCGCCGACGTGTCGGATACCGGGTCTATCGCGCCCGTACACGCCGATTACGCCGATTGCGACGAAGCGAAGAACCGCGTCACGCGAGGTCTTCCTCTAGTCGATTGAGCGCCCGACGAAGTTCGCCGCGTCGCTTCCAGCCCGCCAGGCGGTCGGTCAGCGCAGACAGCGGCAGTCCCATGTCGACGGTCGAGGCCAGCGTGACCCGCGTTTCCTCGCCGGCGGCCCGGAGCGCGACCGTGGTCTCCATCTCGTCGAAGGGGCCCTCGTCACCGCGCTGTTCGTAGGCGTACCCGTAGCTCAGCGCCACGAAGTCGAACACGACGTCGGCGTCGCCCATCGAGGCGTCGACGGTCCAGCCGTCGTCGGTCTCGGTCACGTCGTCGACGGTGAACGTCCCCTCGTACTCGACGATGGTTCGCGGCGAGAGCAGGCGCTCGACCGCTTCGAGGGGGGCCTCCACGAACCGCGTCACTTCGACGTCGGCCATGTCGTCTCGATTGACTCCGGTTCGACATAAATGTGTACCGGGTCGTCGGGTACTTCGACCGGTCCGGACGTCGGGCACTTCGACCGGTCCGGACGTCGGGCACTGTTCGACGCACCTCTCCGAGGAGACGTGGATCGCACACGCCGCGCGAAAGCGTCAGATGGATGGTGGAGGCGTCGAATACGTGGCGACAATGGTCGAACGAGCGCCCGTCGGCGACGTCGTCGATGACATCCCAATCGGACGGTTCCACTGGCTGGTCATGGGAATCCTGGGCAGCGTCTGGGCCGCGATGGGTGTGTCGGTACTGGGAATCTCGTTCACGCTTCCCACGTTCATCGAGACCTGGAACCTCTCGGGGTTCACCGCCGGCGTCCTCGGCAGCGCGAGCCTCGTCGGGATGATACTCGGCAACTCGCTGGGTGGTCGCTACGCCGACCGGGCGGGACGCAAACGAACGCTCGTGGCCGGCGTGGTGACCTTCTCCGTGTTCACCGCGCTGACGGGGCTCGCGGTGGGGTTCTACACGGCCGTCGGGTTCCGACTGCTCACCGGCGTCGGGCTCGGCGGCACGCTCGTCGCCGGGGCGTCCTACGTGACCGAACACATGCCGTCGATCACCCGGGGACGATCGGTGACGTACCTGGAAGCGTGCTTCTCGCTGGGGAGTTTCGCGACGGTGGCCGTCGCGTGGCTCGTCCTCTCGGAACTGTCCACCGACGGGACGCTGTGGGGCGTCGACGCCTGGCGCATCTTCTTCGCTATCGGCATCGCGCCGGTCGTGCTCGCCGCGTTCGTGTACCTGTACCTGCCGGAGTCGCCCTACTACCTGGCCGAGTCCGGTGACCTCGACGCGGCAATGGCCCGGCTAGAGGCGATGGCGCGGTACAACGGCGACGACGTCGCCGGACTGCCGGACGCGTTGCGGCCGCCCGAGTCGGGCACCGGTGGGTTCTCGCGGTTGTTCGATTCGGACCTCGCACGCACGACGGCGCTGATGGTCGTCCTGTGGTTCAGCGTCAACCTCGCGTACTACGGCATCTTCACGTGGCTGCCGGACACGATCGCGACGGCCGGCTACGTCGAGAGCCTCTATACGTACCTGTTCGCGGTCGCCGCGTTCCAGTTGCTCGGCCAACTGAGCGGAGCGTACCTCATCGAGGTCGTCGGCCGGAAGTGGACGCTGGGGTCGCTTCTGGTCGTTGGCGGCCTCGCGACCTTCGTCTTCGCCGTTGCCATCCCCGACGGGGGAGCGGCCGGCGGCGAGACGCTGTTCAGCGTCGGCGTCTTCGCGATGGGATTCGCGCTGTTCGGCGCGTGGGCGGTGCTGTACGCCTACACGTCGGAGGTGTTCCCCACGAAGGTCCGCTCGACCGGCCTCGGACTCACGGGTTCGGTCGGTAAGGTCGCGGCGACGCTCGGTCCGGTCGTCTTCGGAACGCTGGCGCAGTTCGGCTACCTCGTCGCGCTGGCACCCGTCACCGTTCTGCTGGTCGCTACCGGGCTTGCCCTGCTGGCGTTCGGGCGGGAGACCAGAGGCGAAACACTCTCGTGAGTTCGGCCCCCGCTCTCGCCCGCGCCAGCGACCGCTGGCGGTGGCAAACGTTTACAACGTCGTCTACCGGCGGTGGCAAACGTTAACAACGTCGTCTGTTCACGTCAACGTATGGCCGACGGACGACCGATCTTCGATTACACCTCCTCAGCGCCGTGGGCGCAGGTCGTCGAGGCGTACGGCGACGCCGAGGACGTGAACCGGGCGATCAGGGACATGGTCGCGGAGGGACAGACGAAAGACGAGTGCTGGGAGGCGATCTGGGATCACGAAGTGCGGCGGTTCGAGACCGACGGCGCGTTTCGCGACGCCGTGAAACGCATCTACGAGGCCGCGGGCGTGAACCTGCTCAGCGTCACGCCCTGGACCCACGAGTCGACCGTCTCCGAGCGAACCGGACAGCGCCGCGACCTCGCCCGGTGGCAGGCGCGATTCGACGCCGCCGACTGGCTTCGGAAGGTGCGATCCCCGGCCGAGGCGCGACAGGTCGCCAGCGATGGCGACGTGGGCATCGTCCTGAACACGCAGAACGTCGGAGCCGCCATCCAGGGATCGCTCGACAGGATCGACGTGCTGTACGACGAGGGCGTACGCATCTTTCAGCTCAC
>JBDGSB010000054.1:0-17410 GCA_042217765.1 Haloarculaceae archaeon
CCATTACCGGTTGCTGGCGGCGTGGGAGTTCGTGGATACGCACCGCCAGGGCCCATGTTTCTACGACGAGCGAACGGGAGGAGTTGAAACTGGGGCAGGATTTGAACCCTGGCAGAGGCGGCCCGCGCAGCGTAGCGAGCAGGAACCTCTGGCTCCGGTTCAAAATCCGCCAGGGCCCATGGAGGTGTGGCTCGGGTCGGCAAGCGGCGGCGAATCGGATTGGCGGATTCGAACTACGTCGCGAGCGGTAGCGAGCGACGGGAGTTCAAATCCACGCTGATTCTGGCCTGTCGTAGACCACGGGACAGCAGATTTTGTCTGCCGAATGCAGGATATTGTGCCGAATCGGAACGTGAACTGTGACGAATCGACCGATAACTACACTTCCCCGGGGGGTGAAGTCAGTCTACATGGTGCCTCAGGCCTCCGCTGAGAACGAGTGGTTGGAGAACGAGAAGGTCAAACAGATTCTCAAGAAACACCTCGACGAGACCGACTACCGAATCTACAAGGCGCTGAACGAGGACGGCCGGATGTCCGACACAGAGATCGGGGAACGGGTCGGACTCTCCAGGACCGCAGCGCGACGCCGGCGCGAAAAACTGGAGGAAGAAGGCCTCATCGACGTGCTGGGCGTCCTCGTTCTCCAGGCTGCCGACCTCGCGTACGCCGACGTGTTCCTCACACTCAACGTCGACGTCGGAACCGAGGAGCTCGACGCGTTCCTCGAGGAGGTCAAGGACGAAGAGCTCATCTACGAGATCGAGGAGTACATGGGCCAGTACGACCTCCTGTTGCGAGTCTGGCACGCGTCGCTATCTGACGTCAAGACGTACCTCCGCACGAAGCTCCAGGATCACGACGCAGTCGAGGCGTACGAAACGATCCCGGTCACGAAAACGCACAAGGCCTGGCACAAGAAGCTCTCGAACGGGACGGAGTAGCGCCGCAGCGGGCGGCGGCTCGGCTATAGTCCGCCGATTGCGGTGTACACCAGTTTCGTCGGCTCGTCCGTCTCGTTGACGCTGTAATGGTCCACACCTGCCGGAATCACGGAGAACGTTCCTTCGGAGACAGTGTACTCGTCAGTTCGAGTGACGAGCGTCACCTCGCCGTCCAGGATTATCGACAACTCGTCTCCCTCGTGGCTCGTCCAGCCCTCGTCTGGAACTCGTTCGCCCGGCTGGATGACGAACGTGCCGGCTTCTGATTCCGGGTCGATGGATTCGAACAGCGCGTGTGGACTGCCAGTACTCTCGGTCCACACTGAGTCGAGGTCTGTCAGTTCGACAGTGTCCCCGCTCATTCTCCATCACCGCCGGGAGCCGATTCGATTCCCTCGCGGGACGACTCTGTTTCCGTCTTGCCCTCCTGTGCGTCCGTCGCGCGACGTTCCTCCGTCGCCGACCTGTCGAGTTCGCCGTCGGCGGTGATGACGACGCCGTACTGGTCTCGGGCTGTTTCACGCGTGATGTAGTCGTCGCGGTGGTCCTCGAGGACTCGTTCGGGGTCGCGGTCGAAAGGGTCGCCCCAGCCGCCACCGGCGCTCGTGACGAGGCGGGCGACGTCGCCGGACGCGAGGCCGTAGTTCGTGAGGTTGCTGTGGCGCTCGACGTCCCCCGAGTTCTCCCGGTGGATTTCGATGTAGTTGCCGTCGCCGTCCTGGCCGCCGTCGACGCCCCACGGCGGGAACTTGGACCGGCCGAATCCGGCCGTGATGAACCCGTCGGACGCGTTGTACATCCGGTAATCCTGGACGAGACCCGTGCCGCCGCGGAACTCGCCGTGCCCGGCCTCCTGGGGGGTGTCGAGCGCGAACTGGTCGAACAACAGGGGGAAGCGCGTCTCCATCACCTCGACGGGCATCTCGAGCGTGTCACCGTCGCCGGAGCAGACGAGGACGTCCGCCCCGTCCTTGCCGGGGCTGGCTCCCCAGCCGCCGGGCTGTGGTTCGACGACGAGGAAGTCCTCGTCGCGGCGGTCGTCGTGTCCGCCGACGATGGTCGCGCAGACGCTCAAGAAGTGTCCAGCGGACAGGCGGTCGGGTAGGTGCGGGGCGAGGGCTTGCCACGGCAGGTCGGCGGCCATCGCCGAGCCCTCCCAGTCCGTCCCGATAGCAGCGGGTTTCGTCGCGTTCAGCACCGTCCCCTCCGGGATGGTGATCTCGAGCGGCCGGAAGAAGCCCTCGTTGGTCTCAGCTTCGGGGAGCGTGATGGCCTGGAAGAAGGCCCGGATGTCCGACACCGAAGCCGCGTACGGCGAATTGATCGGGCCCTCCGTTTCCGGGTCGGTCCCGGTGAAGTCCAACGCAATCGTCTCGTCGTCGATCGTCACCTCGACTTCGACGTGGACCGGGTCGTCGGTGATGCCGTCGTCGTCGAGGTTGTCCTCGGCGGTGTACGTGCCGTTCGGCAGCGACCGGATCTCCTCGCGGACGAGCTGTTCGCCGGCGTCGAACTCGTCGGCGACGGCTCGCTGCACGGTGTCGACGCCGTACCGTTCGAACACGTCGACGACGCGCTCGGCGCCGACGTCCATGGAGGACTTCTGTGCCTGCATGTCGCCGCGCGTGATGTCGGGCATTCGCGTGTTGGCGACGACGATGTCGTAGACGGCGTCGTTCCGCTCGCCGCCCTCGTAGAGTTTGACCATGGGGTACTGGACGCCCTCCTGGAAGACGCTGGTCGCGTCCGTCGTCCACGACCCGGGGTCTTTCCCTCCGACGTCCGTCCAGTGCGCTTTCGACGCCGCGAACCCGAGCAGTTCGTCGTCGACGAAGATGGGCGCCACCATTGCAACGTCGTTGAGGTGAGTCCCGCCGTGGTAGTCGTTCAGCAGGACGACGTCCCCGGGTTCGAAGCCGTCGGAACCGAACTTCTCGATGGCGTCGGCGACGCAGAACTTGAGCGTGCCGAGGAAGCCGGGGACCCCGTTGGCTTGCGCGACGACGTTCGCCTCGGCGTCCGTGATGCCGCAGGCGTAGTCCAGGGTCTCGTAGATGACACTCGACTTGGCGGTGCGGCCGAGGTTGATGAACATCTCCTCGGCGGCGTTCTGCAACGCGTTGACGACGACTTCGCGCGTGAACGGGTCTACGCTACCGGCTTCGTCACGGGAGTGGATGTCGGGTTTCATTGCTGGGAGATGTGGAGGTTGCCGAGCGCGTCGACTTCGAGCGTCTGATCGGGATGGACGAGCGTCGTGCAGGCCGGTTCTTCGACTACCACCGGCCCCTCGATGGGTTCGGTGGTCGGCAGCGAGTCGCGTTCGAACACGCGCGTGTCGTGGACGCCCTCCGGACCGAAGTCTACGTCTCGAGTGTCCTTGACCGCCGCGTCGGGGGCGACGTCTCGCTCCACGGAGTCGACGGCGGGTTTCGGCATCTCCGCCGACGCCGTCAGCCGGAGGTTCACCAGTTCGACGTCGTCGTCCATCCGGAAGTTGTACGTCTGCTCGTGGCGGTCGTGGAACCGCGCAATCGTTTCTTCCACGGCGGCCTCGTCGACGCCGCCTTCGGGAACGGGCGTGTTCACCGTGTGTTCCTGCCCGGCGTACCGGAGGTCGAGCGTACGCTCGACGGCGACGTCGTCCCGCGGGACGCCCTCCGCGTCGTAGGCCTCGTACGCTTCGGCCGCCATGTCCGCGAAGATGGCGTCGACCTCCGGTGCGGCTGTAGTGTCGAAGTCGGTGACGTGGGTGCGGGCGTAGTCCTTCCGGAGGTCGGTCAACAGCATCCCCCAGGCGGAGAACTGGCCTGGCGCACGCGGCACGACCGTTTCCTTGACGCCGAGTTCGCGGCCGAGCGTCGCGGCGTGGAGCGGCCCCGCTCCGCCACTGGCCACCATGACGAAGTCCCGCGGGTCGTGTCCGCGCCGGATGCTCACTTGCTTGAGGGCGGTCGCCATGTTCGAGTTGACGACGCGCAGGATGCCGTGTGCGGCCTCCCGGACGCTGGTACCGAACGAGTCGGCGAGCGGTTCCAGCGCCGCGCGTGCCGCGTCCACGTCGAGGGTCATCTCGCCGCCCAGGAAGTAGTCCGGATTGAGGCGGCCGGTGAGGAGGTTCGCGTCGGTGACCGTCGGGTCGGTGCCGCCACGCCCGTAACACGCAGGCCCGGGGTCGGCGCCCGACGACTTCGGGCCGACGTTGATGGAGCCGCCCTGGTCGGTCCAGGCGATGGAGCCGCCGCCCGCGCCGATCTCGACGATATCCACGACCGGGATTTTGAGTGGGTAGCCCTCGTCGCGGGGCGACGATTCGAGCCAGTAGTTCGTCTCGATGGTGACGTCGCCGTCCTCGACGAGCGACGTCTTGGCGGTGGTGCCGCCCATGTCGAAGCTGATTACGTCGGGATCACCGACACGTTCGCCGACGCGGGCCGCACCGTAGACGCCACCGACGGGCCCGCTCTCGACCATCTCGACGGGGCGTCGCCGCGCCTGCTGGAAGCTCGCGGTGCCGGCGTTGGACTTCATCGCGTACGTGTTCCCGTCGAAGTCCTCGTCCGCGAGCCGCGCTTCGAGCGTGTCGAGGTACGAATCGGCGATCGGGCGGACGTAGGAGTTCAGGACGGCCGTGTTTGTTCGCTCGTACTCTCGGTACTCCTTGGTGAGTTCGTGGGAGAGCGTGACGTAGGCGTCCGGGTGGACGTCGTGGACGAGTTCGCGCGTCCGCTGTTCGTGTTCGGGGTGTCGGTAGCTGTGGAGGTAGCTCACGGCGACGGTGTCGAAGCCCGCGTCCCGGATTTCGCGGGCGGTCTCTCGAACAGCGTCCTCGTCCAGGGACGTGAGGACGTTCCCGGCCTGGTCGACGCGCTCCGGGACTTCCCACCGGTGGCGTCGCGGGACGAACGGCTCCGGTTTCTCGTACTGGAAGTTGAACATGTCTGGGCGGTTCGCTCGCGTGATGTCGAGGACGTCCCTGAATCCCTCGGTGGTGATGAGAGCGGTGTCTTCCCCCTCGCGTTCGGTGATGGCGTTGATGACGACGGTGGTGCCGTGGACGAACTGGTTGGCCGTGGCCGGGTCGAGCGGGCTCTTGCCGACGGCGTCGATGACGCCGTCGGCGAAGTTCGACGGCGTCGTCGACGCTTTCTCGAGCGTGAGACCGTCGTCGGTGACGGCGACGAGATCGGTGAACGTCCCGCCGATGTCGACGGCGACTCGGGTGCCATTCTCTACCATGCGAAGACACAGAACGGTCTCCTCCATAAACTTTCCGTAAACCAAAATTGGAGATAGCAAACGAATAGGGTGTCAGAGAAGGCTTTTTGGCTGGTATATACAGTATTCTGCTCCGGAACGAATATCCGGATTGGGGTCAGCTGGCGTGGCAGGGGATGACAGATACTGGCGGAGCCACGCCAGTCGCGGCGGGCTACTCGCGTTGCGTGCCTTCGCGGTCCTCGAAGGCCACTCCTTCCGGCAGCGCCTGCATCACCTCCTCGCGCTTCTCGCCCGGATGGTGGAGACACCGCGTCAGATGGCCGGGTTCCACTTCGACCAGCTCGGGCTCCACGGCATCACAGGCATCGAACCGCCGATGACACCGCGGATTGAACGGACAGCCGCTCGGCGGATTCTGGGGGTCGGGCGTCTCCCCCTGGACCTCCACCGCCGTCGGCTTCAACTCCCGTTCGTGACTCTCGATGACCGGAATCGCCGACAACAACTGTTCCGTGTAGGGATTCACGGGGTTCTCGAACAACCGGTCGCTGTCCGCGACTTCCATGAAGTTCCCCAGGTACATCACACCGATCCGGTCCGCGACGTTCTTCACCAGACTGAGGTCGTGACTGATCAACAGGTACGTCAGGTCGAGCTCCTCCTGGAGGTCGTCCAAGAGCGACAGGACCTTCGCCTGCACGGAGACGTCGAGCGCGCTCGTCGGCTCGTCCAGCACGACGAACTTCGGCTCGACCGCGATGGCGCGCGCAATCGCGACGCGCTGCTTCTGGCCGCCGGAGAGCGCGTTCGGGTACCGGTGGCGGAACTCCTCGGGCAGGTCCACGAGCTCCAGCAGCTCGCCGACGCGTTCCTCCCGTTCGGCCTTCGAGCCGACGCCGTGGACGTCCAACGGGTCCTTGATGATGTTCCCGATCCGGCGGCGCGGGTTCAGCGACGACGACGGGTCCTGATACACGACCTGGACGTCCCGTCGGAGCCGGCGTAACCCCTTGCCGTCCAGGTCAGTGACGTCCTGCCCGTCGAAGACGACCGAGCCGCCCGTAGCCTCGTACAGTCTGGCGACGGTCTTCCCGAGCGTCGTCTTCCCGCAGCCGGACTCGCCGACCACGGCGAACGTCTCACCGGGGAAGACGTCGAAGCTCACGCCGTCGACAGCCTTCACGTAGGACGCCGACCGACTGAGAAGCCCCTCGCGAACCGGATAGTACTTCTCGACGTCGCGGACCGACACGAGCGGGGCGGCCGCGGGCTCGTCGGCGCGGTGAATCGCCTCCCGGTCCGCGGCAGTCGTCGACTCGTCGCGCGCGTCGATGTCTGGGGTGTCAGCGCTCATTTGTCGCCTCCGGGACCGGCTTCCGCCGGCTGTCGCTCGTCGTCACGGTACGTCGCCTCGTCGGTGGCGATCGCCGCGGCCTCGTCGAACGCCATGCTGTCCTCGTAGAGGTGGCAGGCGACGGTGCGGTCGTCGCCGACCTCGTAGTCCTCGAGCGGTTCGACGTCGCAGGTCCCCTCCATCGCGGCGGGACACCGCGGGTGGAACCGACACCCGGACGGCGGGTCCGTGTAATCCGGAATCTGGCCGTCGATGCCGGTGCCGTCGAAGCCGGTGAGCTTCGGGATGCTGTCCAGCAAGCCCCGCGTGTACGGGTGGAGTGGGTTGTCGAAGATCTCCTCGGTCTCGCCGACCTCCACGATCTCCCCGGCGTACATGATGCAGATGCGGTCGGCGATCTCGCGGGCGACGCCGAGGTTGTGGGTGATGTACAGCATCGAGAGGTCGCGCTCTTCGACGCGTTCCCGGAGCAGGTCCAGGATCTGGTCCTGGACGGTGACGTCGAGCGCTGTCGTCGGTTCGTCCGCGATGAGGAACTCGGGGTCGTTGATGAGCGCCATCGCGATGATGACCCGCTGGCGCATCCCGCCCGACAGTTCGACCGGATACCGGTCGAGCGTCCCCTCGGGGTCGGGGATTCGCATCCGGTCGAGCAGTTCGATGCTGCGCTCGCGGATCTCCTGTTTGTTCTCTCGCTGCCCGAGCAGGTTCTTTAGGATGTCCCACCACGACGCGTCCTCGTCGCCGCTGTACGTTGCGACGTCGGCCATCATCGAACCGACCGGGTAGACCGGCGACAGGTACGTCATCGGGTCCTGGAAGATCATGCTCATCTCTTCGCCCTTCAGGCGTTCGTGGGTGGCAGGGTCCTCGAGTAGCTCGGTCCCGTCGTAGTGGATTTCGCCGCTCGTGATCTCGCCCGGCGGGGTCGACAGCGTCCCGAGGATGGAGCGCGCGGTGACCGACTTGCCACAGCCGGTCTCGCCGACGAGCGCCACCGTCTCGCCCTCGTTGACGGTCAGGTCGACGCCGTTCAGCACGTCGTGGCGGCCTTCGTACGTGTCGAAGGACACCGAGAGGTCCTCGACGTCGAGGAGTGGCCGGCTCATCATTGCACCTCCACGTCGAACATGTCTCGCAGGCCGTCACCGAGGAAGTTGAACCCGAGCACGAGGAGGAAGATCGCCAACCCGGGGAACGTCGAGTACCACCAGATCTCGGGGAGGTAATCGCGTCCCTGGCTGACCATCGTCCCCCACTCCGGCGTCGGTGGTTGCGCACCCAGCCCGAGGAACCCGAGGGCGGACGCCACCAGAATGGCGTAGCCCATGTCGAGGCTCATTTTGACGGTGATCGGGGCGAGGACGTTCGGCAGGATCTCCCGGAAGATCGTCCGGAACGAGGAAGCGCCGACGCCGCGGCTCGCCTCGACGAACGTCTCCTCTTTCACGGAGATCACCTCGCCGTACGTCAGTCTCGCGTACCAGGGCCACCAGACGGCGGCGATGGCGAGCATCGCGTTCGTCAAACTTGGCTCGAGGGCGACGCTGACCGCGAGCGCGAGGACGAGTGGCGGAACGGACAGGAAGATGTCCGTGACGCGCATCAACGTCATGCCGACTGGCCCACCGAGGTAGCCGGCAACGAGCCCCATCGGGACGCCGATCGAGACGGCTCCGGCGAGCACGACGACGCCGATCTTGAGCGAGAGCCGCGTGCCGAAGACGACGCGACTGAAGATGTCGCGGCCGGCCTGGTCGGTGCCGAAGACGTGCTCCATGCTCGGCGGCTGGAACTTCTGCGCGAAGTGGACGGCCGGTTCACCGCCGTACCCGGCGTCCTGCGGGTACGGTGCTATCCACGGTGCGAACACCGCGACGAAGACGAACCCGACGATGATGGCGAGCCCGACGACGGACATCGGGTTCTGGCGGAATCGATACGCGATCCGGTCGACGTCCTCGAGGCGCTTCTGCAGCGCGCTCGGATTCGTTTCTGTGTCGGTCATTGGGAATCACCGCCGTGCCACACTCGCGGGTCGAAGAGCCCGTAGAGGACGTCCACAACGAAGTTGACAATCAGGAACGACGCGCCGACGACGAGGGTGACACCGACCATCGCGTTGATGTCCTTCTGGAGGATGGCCTCGACGCCGTAGGACGCCATTCCGGGCCACGAGAACACGATCTCGACGACGAACGCGGACCCCAGGAGGAACCCGTAGTCGAGACCGATGATCGTCAGGGTCGACGCGAAGGACTTCCGCAGTACGTACTTGTACGCGATGAGCTTGCTGGGGATGCCGTGCGTCCGGAGCCCCTCGACGTAGTCCTTGTCGAACTCCTCGATGAAGCTGGACCTCGTCATCCGGGCGATGTCGGCCGTCGGCGCCAGCGACAGCGTTATCGCGGGGAGAATCAAGTGCCTGACAGCACTGACGAACGCGTCGACGTTGGCCGCGAGCAGGCTGTCCACGAGCAAGAGACCCGTGGTTTCGACGGGCATCGGACTCACGTCCCCGATGCGTCCGGTCGCCGGAAGCAGCCCCAGGTGGAACGCGATGACGAGCTGGAGCAGAATCCCCGCCCAGAACGGCGGCAGTGAGACGTTGAAGAACGAGAATAGGCGGCTCGCGTTGTCCGGCCACCGGTCCTTGTTACTGCCGGCGACCACACCGAGCGGAACGCCAACCAGGATGGCGATGATCATGGCTAGCGTCGTCAGCTCGAACGTGGCCGGGAAGTACTCCACGAGGTCGGTCGCCACGTTCCGGTTAGAGACCAGCGACTGGCCCATGTCGCCGTGCAGCAGGCCAGCCATGTAGTCGATGTACTGCTCCCAGAGAGGGTCGTCGAGCCCCATCCGGTTCCGGAGCTGCTGGACGGCCTCGTCAGTAGCCCGTGGCCCGAGGGCGAGCCGTGCGGGCCGCCCCGGGATCACGCGGGCGAGCGTGAAAATCAACATCGAGAGCCCGATCAACATCGGGATCGTCGACAGACCGCGCTTGATCAGATAGTCTCGGTAACCCATGCTCGGTGATCAGCCCTGGTAGTACCGATGGAACGTCTGCCGGTAGCCCGTCACGCCCGGATCCTGGAACCCCTTCACGCTCGTAGAGAGCGCGTTCCGCGTCGCCTGATTCATCACGAAGAGTGCGGGCGCATCGTCGGCGATGATGCGCTGTGCCTCCTGGTAGATGGGGATGCGTTCGTCCTTCCCCACGGTGCGGCGGCCCTCGGTGAGGAGTTCGTCGACGCGGTCGTTCGAGTACCACGACGCGCTGGTCCAGGAGCCGTGCGAGTCGCTGTGCCAGGCCGGGTAGAGGAACGTGTCCGGGTCCGCGTAACTGAACGAGAGGTAGATGGCGAGCATGTCCGGCGTGGACGACTTCTGGGTCGTCATCGAGGTGATCTTCGACCAGGGCGCCTTCTCGACCGCGAGGGACGCACCGAGTTCCTGGAGGTTCGACTGGAGCAACAGCCCCATGTTTTTCTCCGTCGTGAGCCCGGAGACGTAGGTGTACGTCAGGTCGATGTCGCTGGCACTGTAGTCGGACTGCTCGAGGTGCGAACGTGCCTGTTCGAGGTCCTGGCCGTACGTCGGCAGGTCGCTCGTGTGGCTCCACATCGCCGACGGGAGGGGGCCTTCCAGGTGGTCGGAGTCGCCCGCCATGACGTCGGTGAGTGCGGTTTTGTAGTCGAATGCGTACGAGATCGCCTTCCGGACGTGAACGTCGTCCAGCGGCGGCCGCTGGGTGTGCATATAGACGTAGAACGGGTTGAACGTCGCTTTCGCGTGCACCCGAACGTCCTCCGCGTCGTCGAGACTCTGGTAGGTCTGGAGCGGGAGCCACTGGTCCGACATCTCCGCGCCCTCTTTCATCCGGCCCGCGGCAGTCGCCGTTTCCTGGACCATCTCGGTGGTCACTTTGTCGTAGCCGTTCTGGCCGTGGGGGAACTCGCGCCACCACTCGTCGTTCTGCTCGATGACGACCTGGCGTTTCCGCTGGCGTGAACTCAGGGTGTAGGGACCGCTCCCCGCGTCGTTCGACTCGAGCCACTGGGTCCCGTAGTCCCCGTGCTCGCCGTACGGCCCGTCGCTTTTCGCGTGCCTTTCGACCTGGGCCTTGTTGACGATGAAGAGGAACGGAAGCGTGTACAGGAAGGGCGCGAAGACGGTGTTCGTCGTCATCTCGACCGTCGTCTCGTCGACGACTTCGACGTTCTCCGGCTCGAGGATGCCCGACCACATCCACGAGAACCCCTTCTGCATGTCCATCATGCGCTGGACGGAGTACTTGACGTCGGTCGCGGTGACGGGGTCGCCGTTGTGGAAGGTGGCGTCCGAGCGCAGCTGGAAGGTGTAGGTGCGGCCGTCGTCGCTGACGGAGTAGTCCTCAGCCAGCCAGTTCTTGAGTTCGGGCGGGGTGGTGTCCGAGTAGTAGAGCAGGGGGTCGTAGACGTTGTGGAGGAGGATGGTCTCCAGGTTGTCCGACCCCTTCATCGGGTCGATGGAGCTCGGGGTGACGGTGGTGACGTAGTTGAACTCGTTGGGCTCACCCGAGCCGGTGGTGTTCCCGTTGCCACCGTCTGTCGATTCGGTCGTGTCGTTGTTCGGTCCGGTCGTTGTGGTGTCCGTCGACTGGTTGCCGGTACACCCAGCGAATATTGCACCGACACTGGCTGCACCGCTGTATTTCAGGAATGTGCGACGGTCGACGCTATCTTTGCCATTGGTACCCATGGTAGCCACCTGTAACGCTCGGAGACTTAGTACTACCGGATATATACTGCAAAACAAAGGTAACAATTTACTAATCGGGTCATGTAATGGGTATCCAATTCCGATTCGGGTGGAATATTGCACGAACCACAGCCCACCGGGGAAAATAATATAAGCAATTGCACGAAACGGCTATAGCGTGACACAGAACAGCACACAAAGAGTGGCAGTCGACATCGGCGGCACGTTCGTCGACGCCATCACCTTCGACCGGGAAACCGGCGAAGTCAACCTCGAGAAAGCAGCGACCACCCCCAACCAACCCTCCGACGGCGTCCTCGACTCCATCGACAAAGTCGAGGCCGACCTCGCCGACACCGAAGCGTTCGTCCACGGTACCACACTCGGCCTGAACGCAGTCCTCGAACGCGACGGCGCCCGAACCGGCATCATCACCAACGAGGGCTTCGGCGACGTCTACGAGATCGCGCGCACGAACGTCGAGCGAGACGCGATGTACGACATCAACTACCAGAAGCCCGAATCCATGGTCCCCCGGCGACGCCGCATCGGCGTCCCCGGACGGCTGGACGCCGACGGGGCCGTCGTCGAAGAACTCGACGAAGCGGCCGTCGAAGACGCCGCCCGCGAACTCGTCGAAGACCACGACGTCGACGCCATCGCCATCTGCTTCCTCCACGCCTACCAGAACGACCAACACGAGCAGGCCGCCGCCGACATCGTTCGCGACTCGTACCCCGAAGTGAGCGTCTCCGTCTCCAGTGACATCACCGGCGAATACCGAGAGTACGAACGCACTAGCACTGCGGTTCTCGACAGCTACATTAAACCGATTTTCCAGAACTACGTCGACACCCTCGACTCGGCACTCGCCGACGCCGGGTTCGACGAGTCGTTCTACATCACGCGCTCCGGCGGCGGCACCCTCACCGCGGAAAGCGCGAAAACCGCGCCCGTCCACACCATCCTCTCCGGGCCCGCAGGCGGCCTCATCGGCGCGTCACAGGTCGGCGACGTGACCGGCCGCGACGACCTGATCACCGTCGACATGGGCGGCACGAGTCTCGACGCCGCGGTCGTCGAGGACGGCTCGCCGGTCGTGAAGTACGACTCCACGCTCGAACATCAGCCGATGCTTATCCCCGTCTACGACATCCGTACCATCGGCGCGGGCGGCGGCTCTATCGCGTGGCTGGACGGCGACCTCCTGAAAGTCGGCCCGGAGAGCGCGGGCGCCGACCCCGGGCCGATCTGCTACAACAACGGCGGCACCGAACCGACCGTCACGGACGCCGCACTTGCACTCGGCTTCCTCGACCCCGCGGACTTCCTCGGCGGCGAAATGGACACGGCCGCCGACGCGGCCATCGACGGCATCCAGTCCAAACTCGCCGACCCGCTCGACACGTCAGTCGAGGACGCGAGCCGGGGCGTCTTCGACGTGGCGCTCGCGAACACGGTCGGCGCCATCCGCGAGATCACCGTCGAGAAGGGCCTGGACCCCCGGGATTTCTCGATGGTCGCCTACGGCGGTGCCGGGCCGATGTTCGTCCCTCTCGTCGCCCGCGAACTCGGCGCGAAAGAGGTGCTCGTCCCGCAGGCACCGTCCGTGTTCTCCGCGTGGGGGATGCTGATGGCGGACGTCGTCTACGACTTCTCGCAGACCAACATCGCCGTCCTCGACGACGTCGACCTCGACGCGCTCGAGACTACCTTCACGGAGTTGGAAGACGAGGGTCGCGAGACGCTCTCCGCCGAGGGCATCGATGAGCGCCGGCAGCGTCTCGAGCGCGCCGTCGAGATGCGGTACCTCGGCCAGGAACACACCGTCGAGGTCGACGCCGACGGCGTCAGCGACCTCGACGAACTCGCAGCCCGCTTCGAGGCACAGCACGAGTCCCGGTACGGACACACGATGGACGATCCGGTGCAGGTCGTTCACGTCCGGGTTCGCGCCATCGGTGAAAACGACAAACCGTCCCTGGACCGGCAGGAAGCCCGCGACGGCGCACTCGAGCCGGCGGACACCCGGGAGGCGTACTGCTTCGCGAGCGGCGAGTTCCGCGAATTCGACGTCTACGACCGCGCGACGCTCGCCCCCGGCGACGCGCTCGAGGGGCCCGCCGTCGTCACGGAGCCGACGACCTCGCTCGTGTTCCATGGCGACCAGACCGCGACTGTCGACGAGTACGGCCACATCATCATCACTACGGAGGACGACCAATGAGCACGCACGCCCAAGACCTCGACGCGGCGACGGTCGAGGTAGTTCGGAACTACCTCACGTCGGCCGCCACAGAAATGCAACGCACCCTCGTTCGCACCGCGTACAACACCATCATCTACGAGATTCTGGACTTCGGGATCTCGATTTTCGACCGCGACCTGAACCTCATCGCGGACTCGCCGGGGCTCGCGCTGTTCCTCGGCGCCAACGACTACGGCATCGAGAAAGCCGTCGAGCACGTCGGCGAGGAGAACATGAACCCGGGGGACGTCTTCATCATGAACTACCCCTACTGGAGCGGCACGCACACCCTCGACGTGATGCTTTTCGCGCCGGTGTTCCACGACGAGGAACTCATCGGCTATACCACGTGTCGTGCTCACTGGCTCGACCTCGGGGCGAAGGACTCGGGGTACGTCCTCGACTCCACCGACGTCCACCAGGAGGGCGTGCTGTTCCCCGGCACGAAGGTGTACAAGGGCGGCGAGCCGGACGAGGAGATCATGGACATCATCCGGTTCAACTCCCGGATGCCGGAGAAAGTCGAGGGCGACCTGAACGCGCAAGTCGCGGCCGTCCGAACCGGCGAGCAGCGGCTCACCGAACTCTACGACAAATACGGCGCCGAGACCGTCGAAACCGCCATCGACAGGATTCTCGACCACGGCGAGGAGACCGCACGCGAGGCCGTCGAAGACCTGCCGGACGGCACGTGGTCGGCGACTGGCTACGCGGACGGCGTCGGCCGCGACGACGACAACCTCATCGAACTCCGTGCAGAGGTCACGATCGACGGCGACGAGTTCGCCGTGGACTTCTCGGGGTCGTCGGGAGAAGTTGAGGAACCCCTGAACATCCCGCCCGGGATGAGCGAGACTATCTGCAAGCTCACGTTCAAGACGCTGACCACGCCGGAGGAGGACTCCAACGGCGGTCAGTACGAGCCGCTGTCGATGCACGTCCCAGAGGACAACATCTTCAACGCCAGCTATCCCGCGCCGACGTTCACCGTCTGGACCGGCATCGTCGGCATCGACGTCGTCTACAAGGCTCTCGCCAAGGGCATGCCGGATCGCGTCCCTGCGAGTACCGGTGGCGATCTCGCGGACATCATGCTGTTCGGCGAGAATCCGGATACCGGCCGGCCGTTCGTCGAGGCGAACAACGAGGGCGTCGGCTGGGGCGGGGGCGTCGACCACGACGGAGAGAACGCGCTGATGCACATCAGCGAAACGATGGTCCGCAACATCCCCATCGAGGTGTTCGAGAACAAGGCGCCGATTCGATTCGACCAGTTGTTTCTCCGCGAGGACTCAGGTGGCCCCGGCGAGCACCGCGGCGGGCTCGGGATTCGCCGAGACTTCCGTGTCCTCGAGCCAGTCGGCGCGCTCTCGATCATCCAGAAGACTCGCACCGACAACTGGGGGCTGGATGGCGGGCAACCCGGGAAGAAGAACGTGGTCGTGTTGGAGTCGGACCGCGACGACTTCGAGGAGCGCGTCGACGTGCTCGTGGACAACGACCACCTCCACGACGGCGAGGGCAAACACGCAGGCATGTTCCGCGGTGACTTCGCCCCCGGTGAAGTCATCTCGAACCGGACCGCGGGCGGCGGCGGGTACGGCGACCCATTCGACCGCGACCCCGAGCTGGTCCTCGAGGACTACAAGGACGGCTACGTCTCTCGGGAAGCCGCACGCGACCAGTACGGCGTCGCCATCACCGACGACGGTGAAATCGATCACGCCGAGACGGACGCGCTCCGGGGAGACCGATGACGGACGTCCGCTGGATCGACCCGGTCGGCCACGACGACTTCTCCGGGGACATCCAGTCGATCCTCCAGGCGGCCGCACGGGACGGAACGACCGTCGACGTGGCGGCGTTGGACCGCGGCCCCCACCACGTCGAGTACCACTACTACGAGGCGCTGGTGACGCCGGACGTCCTCCACCTCGTGAAGGAAGCCGAGCAGGACGGCTACGACGCGGTCGTCGTCGGCTGTTTCTACGACCTCGCGCTCGAGGAAGCCCGCGAGGTCAGCGAGTCGATGCCCGTCGCGGCGCCGGCGGAAGCCACCACCCACCTCGCGACGACGCTCGGCGACTCGTTCTCGGTGGTCGTCGGCCGCCAGAAGTGGGTGCCGCAGATGCGTGACCGCGTCCGCAAGTACGGGTTCGAGGACCACCTGGCGTCGTTCCGGACCGCCGACCTAGGTGTGCTCGACTTCCAGGCAGACCCTGACACAACTGAGCGCCGGCTTCGGGAGGCCGCCACTGCAGCCGTACAGGAAGATGACGCGGAGGTCGTCATTCTCGGGTGCACCGCCGAATACGGCTTCTACGAGGAACTCCAGGACGACCTGGGGGTGCCCGTCCTGGACGCGGTGACGGCGCCGTTCAAGTACGCCGAACTGCTCGCGGACCTCGCGGACTTCGGCTGGACGCACAGCAAGGTCGGGGGCTACGAGTCGCCGCCCGTCGGGGAGATCACTGACTGGGGGATTCCCGGGGACTACGAGACTGCCGGGGTCTGGAAGGGGGACGAGAGCACGTGAACTATCAGGACCGGATTGCGGCCTGCCGGGACCGCCTCGAGGACGAGGCGGCTGACGCAGTCTTGTTGTTCCCGAGCGTCGACATGCGGTATCTCTCCGGGTTCAGCGACGAACCCATGGAACGCCACCTGTTCCTGTTCGTTCCCGAGCGCGGCCCCGCAGTGTTCGTCGCCCCGGAGCTGTACGCCACGGAGATCCGAGACGAGTCCTGGGTCGACGACGTCCGCACGTACGGCGACGGGGACGACCCGCTCGAAATCGTCGAGGATGTCGCTAGCGACCTGGGAATCCGCGCAGGGCGCCTGCTCGTCGACGACCGGATGTGGGCGCGATTCACGCAGGACCTTCGAGGGACGCTTCCGGACGCGACGTTCGGGCTCGCGAGCGACGTCCTCGGGCCGGTCCGCGTTCGGAAGTCCGACGCGGAGCGCTCCGCGCTCCGGCGCGCCGGCGAGGTCGCGGACGCCGCGATGCGAGACGTCCGGGCTCTCGGCGCCGACGCGGTTGGGATGACGGAGGACGAGTTGGCGGCCTACGTCGAGGAACGTCTCGCTGCTCACGGCGGGAGTTCCACGTCGTTCGAGCCGATCATCGGCAGCGGGCCGAACGGCGCGAAACCCCACCACAGCCACGGGGACCGCGAGGTTCAGGCCGGTGACCCGGTCGTGTTCGATTTCGGTGCCCGTGTCGACGGCTATCCGAGTGACCAGACGCGGACGGTCGTGTTCTCGGAGGCACCACCGGCTGGATTCGAGGACGTCCATGCCACAGTCCGTGACGCCCAGCAAGCAGCGATCGAGGTCATCGAACCCGGGATTCCGGCGGCGGCCGTCGATAACGCGGCCCGAGATGTGATCTCGGACGCGGGGTACGGCGACAGGTTCATCCACCGGACTGGCCACGGCGTCGGCCTGGAAGTCCACGAAGAGCCCTACATCGTCAGCGGTAACGAACGCCCGTTGGAAGAGGGGATGGTGTTCTCGGTCGAGCCGGGCATCTATCTCGAGGGCGAGTTCGGGGTTCGCATCGAAGACCTGGTCGTCGTTACCGAGGGCGGCTGTGAGCGCCTGAACACCACTGACCGCGGGTGGAAGGTTTAATCAGCCGCTTCTGAAACGTCTCGTCGGAAGCTGATCATCGACTAGTCGTCGACGATTGGTCGCCGGTTTCGTTTACGCTGTCGTCGGCGTCCACCTGGGACGAGTGAGTGCTCCGGTCGACATCGGTTCGAATACGTCCGCGTGGAGAGCCTGAAGTGCTCGAGTATCGATTACTGGCGACCGGGAGCCTCCGGAACGCTCTGGCAAGTCCCACGTACTACCTCGACGGTTTCTGTTGGAGGCGTGGCTTCGTCCTTGGGCGCT
>JBDGSB010000079.1:0-16608 GCA_042217765.1 Haloarculaceae archaeon
GAACTGTCTTGCCAGTGCCTGAACTGCTCAACCTAATTCTCGGACAGGCTCCTAGCACGCCTTGAATAGCCGCGAAATACTCCCCGAAGTTCTGCACTTCCGTCTCGGACCTGATGGTAGTAAACAGCGGCATCCGCACCCGTCGAACGAGAAACCCGTCCTCAGTCTCGACACCGGGCTTCTCCCCGTCGCCGTTTTCGATTTCGATGGGTAGCGGAACCGGAACGCGTACCTCCTTTTCGTCCTCCTGCCACGCATCAATCGGCGATTGCCAGGTCTCACCGGCACCTGTTCCGAGGTCTACCCCAGACAGTTCCCGCTCGTTCCGTAGCGTGTCCGTCCGGTAGATTGGCAGTCGCTTCAGCGTGAAGTTGCGATTCTGCTTCTTTGCCCGTCGATACGCCGGCAGGATGGCCGTCACGAACCGAATCTGTGCCATCAGCACCGCGAATGGGTGAATGTCCAGCCCGACGATGTGGGGACTGGTACACAATCGACGGAGATGGTGCTCCCAGTCGGGATCGTCCTCGTAGCGTCGAACATCGTCGAGATACCGTTCCACCGCTTCCACGAGAAAGGTCCCGGAACCACAGGACGGGTCGATGATGCGCTCGTTAGAGACGCCGCGGTCGTAATCGACGCCATCCATGATGTACTCGATGACCGGCTGCGGCGTGTAGAACTCTCCTAACGCCTTCCGCGTCTCCGGGTCGAAGTACCGCTGGTAGAGGTCCCCCAGCAGGTCGCCCTCGACGTCCGCGAAGTCGAACCGCAACACGTTGAAGAATACCTCGGCGACGGCGCGGCTCAGGCGGTCCCGCGTCTCCCGTAGTTCCTCAACCTCGGCAGTCACCGTAATGCTGCTGTCGTCCGATGCCGCCACGTCCTCTAGCCGGCTACGGCCCGATCCGTGCCCCCGGCTAATCTGTTCCTTGTATCCCTCCCGCCACCAAACGAAGATGTCGTCCTGAAACAGTCCCTCAACCAACTGGTCTTCCATGTCCCCGATGAGGTCGTCGGCCGCCACGGGGAAGGCGTCGAGGTTGATTGTCTCGCCGAAGCCTTGCAATCCCTGCACGTAGTCGGCCATGCCCTCGTAGCCGGTGCCAGCGAAAAAGTCGTAGTCTTCGGTGGCCTTCGCCAACAGCAGCCGCGACAGCAGCGCGTGGCCGCTCTCCAGACAGAACATGAAGTCCCGAAGCGACTGCTCGCCGTTGATGAACGGCTTCCACGAGTCCGGCACCTTCTCGGGCTCGCTGGCGTAAGCCGCCTCCCAAAAGTCGTACGCCCCCTTGACGAACGTCGCTTCCCGCTCGTCTCGAAGGTCGTGCAGGAGGTCCATCAACCCCGCGACCAGTTCCGCGAATGGGCTGCCGTCCTCCAGCCGGAAGGTGTCGAAGAAGTGTTCTTGGCCGAGTTCGGCTTCGGCGTCGAGCGGAATCGGCTCTAACGTCTCGAAGAATCGGTCCACGTGGTCGGGGTTGGTGAGGTCGAACGCTCGCTTCTGGAGGGCGCTGGCGATGTCGCGGACTTGGCTCTCAGTGAGGTCGCCCAGCGCGACGACCAGCCGGGGTGAATCCTCGCCACGCCGGTAGAGCCGCAACTGCTCGCCGTTGGTCAGGACGCCGTACTCCGCCCGCAGGTAGTCCATGTAGTGAAACAGTTGGTCCTCGTAGGGCGGAAGGTCGCGCCCGGTCGTCTTGAACTCGTAGACCGCCGTGACGGCCTCGTTGGTGTCGAGGGTGATGTAGTCGGGGCGTCGGTCGTCGGGGAGCGTGAACTCGCTTCGCAGGTCCGTACCAGTACCCTCGTAGTCGAGCGCATCGTAGAATCCTTGTTCGAGAAATAGGTTCTCCACGTCCCGTTCGCTCATGTCCTCGTCTGTCCGTTCCGCGATGGACATGAGGGCGTCGTAGAGAGCGGAGGTATCTGCCATACGGCGTTCAAGAGAGTCGACCATCTTAAAAGTACGACGTCAGAATCGTCAGAAACTGTATAATTCCTGATTCGACGAGGTCGGCACGTCCTCGTGGATTGACACTCGGTGGTACCACCAAAGTATATCATCCGTGAGCGGCATCGTTCGAACGTGCTATCGACGACGCTCGCGCTCGCGGCGACGGCGGTGACGCTCGCGGCCTTTGCCCTGTTCGGCGTGTGGTACTCGCGCGGCCGGGTCGGGTCGGTCGAGGACTTCATCTCGGCGCGCGACAGCGCGGGACAGGGGACGCTGACGGCGACGCTCGTCGCGTCCGGCATGGGCGCGTGGATACTGTTCAGTCCGGCGGAGGCGGGCGTCGGCCTCGGAATTACGGCGGCCATCGGGTACGGCGTCGGAAGCGCCGCGCCGATGCTGGCGTACGTCTTCGTCGGGCCGCGGATTCGCGACCTCATGCCCGATGGACACACGCTGACGGAGTACGCCCACGTCCGCTACGGGTCGGTGATGTACGCCTACGTGCTGGTAGTCAGCGTGGGGTACATGTTCATCTTCCTCGCGGCGGACCTGACGGCCATCACGAACGCGTTGCAGTTCGTCGCGGACGTGCCGCGGTGGCAGACCGGCCTCCTCGTGACCGGGTTCGTGCTGGCGTACACGGCCTACGGCGGCCTCCGGGCGAGCATCGTCACCGACACGGCGCAGGCGCTGCTCATCATGCCGCTGCTGGCCGTCACCTTCGGCGGCGCGGTGGCCCTGCTCGGCGGTCCGGCGGCCGTCCACGGCGAAATCGTCGCCGCGAAGCCGGCCCTGCTCGATCCGGGCTTCGTCCCGGGGCTGAAACTCGGCGGCGCGCTCGTGCTGGCGATTCTCGGCGCGGAGATGCTGAATCAGGCGTGGTGGCAACGGGTCTACGCGGGCCGCGACGAGGCGACGGTCAGGCGCTCGTTCGCGGTCACGGCCGTCGCGGTCGTCCCCATCGTCTTCGTCGCGGGCTTTGCTGGCACCATCGCAGCCGGACTGGGGCTGGTCGGCGACCACGCGGCGAGCAACGCCTTCCTGCTGTTGCTCGGGGCTGCCTTCCCGCCCTGGATACCCTTCGCGGTCGTGTTGCTCGTGACGCTGCTGGTCGCCAGCACGGCCGATACGCTGTTCAACGCGCTGTCGAGCATCGTCACCGCCGACCTGCCCCGACTCCTCGACGACCCCGACGACGCCACGCTGACGCTCGGGGCGCGCGTGCTCACGGTAGCGGCGGGCGTCGGGGCCGTCGTCGTCGCGGTCTGGGCGACCAGCGTCCTCGCGCTGTTTCTGCTGGCGGACTTGCTGGCCGCGGCCACGTTCGTGCCCCTGTTGTACGGGCTGTACTCCCGGCGCATCGACCAGTGGGGAGCGGTGAGCGCCGCCGTCGCCGGTCTGGTCGCCGGCCTGTCGTTCTTCCCGAGCGCGCGGAGCGCGCTGGTCGCCCTGCCCGGCGTCGGTCCGCTCGTCGGGGTGTTGCCCGCGGCGTCGCTGCTGGGCGCGTTCGTCCTCGCGGTCGGCGTCTCGGCCATCGTGGCGCTCGTCGGCGCGCGTGTCACCGACGCACGCTTCGACCTCGGTCGACTGGCCAGCGACGTCCACGTCTTCGACGACGCCGAACGGGAGGTGAGCGACTGATGGCGGCCGTCGGGGCGACCGCGTTCGCGGCACTGGTCTGGGCGACCGTCCTCGCCATCGCCGCCGTCTTCGGCTACGAGGTCTACCTGCTGGTCGGCGCGTGGCGACGACGAACGAGGCCGGATAGGTCGTGAGCGTAACGACGTCGCCCCACGGCGCTCGTCTCTCGAACGACGGCCCGCCGCTCACACCGTGAACAGGTGCCCCTCCGTCGGGACCTCGAACAGGCCGATGCGCGCGCCCGCGTCCAGCCACGCGTGCCCGTAGGAGAACGACGCCAGCGCGTTCACGAGGTCGTCGTCGTCCCTGAAGTGGCGGCCGTCTTCGAGGTACGATCGGGCCATCTCCTCGCAGTCCTCGGCGGCGTCCGCAAGCGGCGAGTCCGCGGGCGATGCGATCTCCGCTTCGTCGAGCGCCGCCGCGAGCAACGCCTCGTAGCGGTTCGTCTTCGATTCTAAGTCCGCATCCATACCGCTACCCTCGCGGGCGCGGGCCTAAGGCTTCGGGCTTTGCGATCGACGCAACGGTCGTGTTCGAATTCCCCATTATTATACAACCGCGATTGCACGACGTCGACACGAGGGCGCAAAGTAAATACGACGTCCAGCAATACCTTCCCACAATGACGAACGAGACAGCACACAGGCGACTCATCGTCGCCGGATCCGGTATCGCTGGGTTGACGGCGGCCATCTACGCGGCGCGCTCGAACAACGATCCGCTCGTGTTCGAGGGCGACGAGCCCGGCGGCCAGCTCACCCTCACCACCGACGTCGCGAACTATCCGGGATTCCCCGACGGCATCGGCGGTCCCGACCTGGTGAACAACATGAAAGAGCAGGCCACGCAGTTCGGCGCGGAGATCGAACACGGCATCGTCGTCGACGTCTCCGGCGACGAGTCGCCGTTCCGCGTCGAGATGAAAAACGGCGACGTCTACACGACTGACGCGTTCGTCGCCGCCAGCGGGGCCAGCGCCCGCACGCTAGGCGTTCCCGGCGAGGACGAACTGATGGGATTCGGCGTCTCCACCTGTGCCACCTGCGACGGCGCGTTCTTCCGCGGAGAGGACATGCTCGTCGTCGGCGGCGGCGACGCCGCGATGGAAGAGGCCAACTTCCTGACGAAGTTCGCCGACACCGTCTACGTCGCCCACCGCCGCGAGGAGTTCCGCGCGGAGGACTACTGGATCGACCGCATCGCGGAGAAAGTCGAGACGGGCGACGTCGAACTCATGCGCAACACCGAACTCCTCGAGATTCACGGCAGCCAGGAGGCGGGCGTCGACCACGTGACCCTCGCGCGCAACGAGTCGGGCTACCCCAAGGACAACCTCGACGACCCCGAGACGGAGACGTTCGACTTCGACGTCGGCGCGGTGTTTCTGGCCATCGGGCACACGCCCAACACCGAGTACCTCGAAGACACCGGCGTCGAACTCGACGACGCGGGCTACCTGAAGACCCGCGGCGGCGACGGCGGCAACCAGACCGCCACGGCCGTCGAGGGCATCTTCGGTGCCGGCGACGTCGTCGACTACCACTACCAGCAGGCCGTCACCGCGGCCGGCATGGGCAGCAAGGCCGCCATCGACGCCGACGAGTTCCTCGAATCGGTCCCGCGGCGCGAACCCGAGGCCGCCGCGGCCGAGAGCGACGACTGATCGGCCACTCGTTCTCGCCGTTCGGCGCGTCGTCCACTCTTCGGTGCGTCACCATTCCTTCGATGCGTCGCCGTCCGTGCGCCAGCCGCGCCACCGACCGGTCACGAACCCGACAGCCCCTTAACCCCGGATGGCGAATCCGGGCGCATGACAGACGACGTCACCATCACGCTCGAGGCCGACGGCGAGACCGACGAACTGACGCTCCCGGCCGGCCTGGTCGACCTGTTCGCCGAAGGGGACGAATCGACGCCGGAGACGGTCGGCGACATCGCGATGCTCGGGTTCGCACAGCAGATTCACGGCGCGATCCACCACAGTCAGGGCGAGCCCAGCGAGGAGATTTCGGCGCTCGAAGCGGCGACGATGGACCTGTTCGAGCAGCGGTTCGGCCGGTCGTTCGGCGAGATGACCGGCCACGACCACTGAGACTGACTGCGCTCGCTGTGTCCCGGTGATCGCAACCCCCGTAGCGACGGTCCGTCTGCGGACGACCGACGCGGGTGGGGCTTTCATACGGACCCGACTCACCGCCTGTCTTTGGGCACCCACCGTAGCAGGACGCCGTCGTCGAGGCGCTCGACGGCCGACAGTTCCAGCGGGACGAAGTCCTCGACGAAGCCGTCGCCGTCGGCGAGCGTCGGCGCGTCGCGGCCGCCGATGACCTGCGGGCCGACGAACGCGAACAGTTCGTCGACCAGGCCTTCCTCGAAGAGGCCGAAGATGAGTTCGCCGCCGCCCTCGACCATGAGGCGCTCGACGCCGTGGTCGCGCTCGAGGGTCTCGAACGCCGCTTGCAGGTCGACGCGGCTGTGGCCCGCGACGACGACCGTCGCGCCCGCATCCGCCATCTGATCGACGAAGTCGGACGGCGCTTGCTCGCTGGTCAGGACGTACGTGGCGGCGCTGTCGTCGAGGATGGTGGCGTCCGGCGGCGTCCGGATACGCGAGTCGGCGACGACGCGGGCGGGCTGTTCGGGCTGGCCGCGTTCGTCGCGGCCGGCCCGGAGGTCCGGGTCGTCGACGTTCAGCGACGGGTCGTCGGCGACGACCGTCCCGACGCCGACCATGACGGCGTCCGACTCCGCCCGGAGTTCGTCCACGCGCCGGAAGTCCTCCTCGCCGCTGATCAGCACCTGTTCGCGGCGACGCGAGGAGAGCTTGCCGTCCGCGCTCATCGCCGCGTTGACCACGACGTGCATGTAGAAGGATGTCGCCGGTACGGAGAAACCGCTTTCGGTCGCGGGTGCGGCGTGCGGTCCTCAGAGCACTAGTTCCCGCTCGTAGTCGGTGAGGTTCTCGGAGCCGTCCTCGGTGACGACGACGAAGTCCTCGATGCGGACGCCGCCCACTTCGGGGTCGTAGAGGCCGGGTTCGACGGTGATGACGTGGCCGGGCCGGAGTTCCTCGCCGCCGGGGCCGATGCGTGGCAGTTCGTGGACGTCGAGGCCGACGCCGTGGCCGGTCGAGTGGATGAAGCCGGTCTCGGTCGTCTCGTCGCTGCGCAGCGTCGGCAGGCCGGCGTCCTCGTAGACGTCACAGACGACGTCGTGGACAGCCTCGCCGGTCACGCCCGGTTCGACGACGTCCAGGGCGGCGTCCAGCGCCGTCTCGGTGAGGTCGTACCACTCCCGCACGGCGTCCGACGGGTCGCCGCGCAGGAACGTCCGGGTCATGTCCGCGTGGTACTTCGTCGCCTTGTCCTGCGGGAAGATGTCAACGATGATCGGCTCGTCCGCCGCCAGGGGACCGCTGCCCTTGTCGTGAGGGTCGGCGGCGTCGCTGCCGCAGGCGACGATGGTGTCGTCGAGCGCACAGCCGTGGCGCAGCAGCGTCACTTCGATCGCTTCTTTGACGCGCTCGCTGGTCAGCACCTCCCCGTCGGCCCGGAGGACGCCGTCGACGACGTCCGCGCTCGCCAGCAGGTCCTCTGCGGCGGCCATCGCGGCCTCGTTCGCCCGCTGTGCCTCCCGCACGTACTCGATTTCCTCGTCGGTCTTGGTGGCGCGGATTTTCGTCACCGTTTCGTCGACGTCGGGCGTCACCGTCACGCCGCACTCCCGGAGGCCGTCGGCCGTGCTCACGGGAAACCGCGGCGGGACGGCCACCGAGGAGACGTCGTAGCTGTCCAGAAAGTCCGCGAGGACGTGCCAGGCGGCCTCGTGGCGACCGTACTCCTCGACCTTCGCGGCGCGGTCGAAGTCGACGTCCCGCTGGACCGTCGCGGCGCGCGCTTCCCGCTTCGCGCGGCCGTATTCGAGGCTCCGGGAGAACAGCAGGTGTACCTCGCCGTCGTACATCGTCACGAAGGGATCCGGCGCGTCGAAGCCCGAGAGGTAGTACTGATCGGAGTTCGTCGAGTCGGCGTCGACGAGATAGCCGTCACAGCCCGCGTCCGCGAGCGCGTCGTCGAGTGCGGAGAAGTCCGGGTCCATGCTCCACCCTGCGAGCGCCGGAGCTAAATGCCCACCGGGTGGCGAATCCAGCGGCGTGCAGCCGTCGGCGTCAGCGGCGTGCAACCGGCGGCGCGACGACGCCGAACGACCCCGTGCGGGCCCTCCTGGGACCGTCACTACTGCCGATCGGCCAGCCGTTGCACCCGGTCGAGAGTGTCGGCGTCGCCGGGGTCTTTGTCCTCCCGGACGCCGAGAAAGCGCGGAAATCGCAGGGCGTACCCCGACGAGTACGTCGGCGACGACTGAATCTCCTCGTAGCCGACCTCGAACACGACCGCGGGTTCGACGTCGACTTCGGTTCCGGTCTCCGACCGGACGTGCGGTTCGAGGAGCGCGGTTAGCGCCTCGAGTTCCTCGTCGGTGATGCCCGTCGCCACCTTGCCGATCGTCTCGTACCCGTCGCCGGTGCGGACCGACAGCAGGAAGGTCCCGAGGAGGGTCGCGCGCCGTCCCTCGCCCCACTCGGCGCCGGTGACGACCAGATCGAGCGTCTCGACGTCGGGTTTTCGCTTCAGCCAGTTTTGCCCCCGATCTCCGGGCGTGTACGCCGACTCCGGGTTCTTGAGCATGAGTCCCTCGTGGCCGGCCTGCAGTGCTGTGGCCTCCATCGCCTCGATCTCCTCGGCGTCCTCGCACAGCCGAAGGTCCGCGACCGCGTCGTCGTGCTCGCCCAGCAGGTCCATCAGTCGGTCGTGACGTGTCGTCAACGGGGCGTCGAGGAGGTCGCCCGTGTGGCGTGCGTCCGTCGACCGCGCGGCCGCGTCGCCGCCATCGCCGTCGCCCGCGTGGAGGCAATCGAAGACGTGCAGTTCCAGCGTGACCTCCTCGCGCGCCTGCGCCACGTCGTGTTTGCGCCGGAAGCGACGGAGCACCTGCTGGAACGGCTGGGGCCGGCCGTCGTCGTCGACGGCGACGACTTCCCCGTCGAGGATCGCCGGTCGATCCAGTGCCGACTCGACGAAGTCGACGATCTCGGGCAGCGGGTCGGTCACGTCCTCCATATTCCGGGAGTACAGCGACGCGTCGGTGCCGTCGTAGTGGACCTGGACGCGCGCGCCGTCGTACTTCGTCTCGACGCCGACGGTCCCCCACGAATCGAGCGCGTCGGCGACGGTCCCGGCCTGTGCGAGCATCGCCTGGACCGGGCGTCCGACTTCGAGGTGGACGTCGGTCAGTCCATCCGCGCCCGATTCGCGGGCGACACGCGCGACGTGCCCGTAGTCGTTCGAGACCTGCAACGCCCGCTCGACGGCGTCGACCGGCACGTCGAACGCCTCGGCGACGGCGTCCCTGACGGCCCCCTCCCCGACGCCGATGCGCATCTCCGAGAGGACGAGACGCGCGAGATAGCGCGCTTCGTCGTCGCCGGCGCGGGTGAACAGCCCGAACAGCGCGTCGAGTTTCGTCTCCTGACTGCCCGAGCCGTCAGCCGCGGCCAGGCGGTGCAGCGTCCCCTCGACGTCGGCGACGGTCAGCGACTCGCGGTCGCCGTCGGCGAAGGCGGCGAGTCCCTGCTGGCCGCCCAGGTCGTAGCTGGCAGCGACCGCTCCGACGTCGCCCTCCACGGCCAGTCGCCGCTCGACGTCGTCGGCGTCGACGTTCGGCCCCGCAGCCTTCGCGATGGCGGCGTGACAGAGCGACGGACCGACGTCTAGCGTCCGCGAGTCGTGGGCCGGGAACGCGCGGCCGAGCAGGAACCGCACGACGGTCGGAAGGTCCGCACCGGCGGCCTCGAAACAGTCGACGACGTGGGCGACGATTTCGAGGTCGGCACTCTCGCGTTCGATCCGACGGGCGCGCTCCGCGAAGGCGGCGAACTCCATCGGCCAGCCGTAGGCGTGACCCACCTGTAGGCGTTACGGGAGCGATCCGGCCGCGACGCCGGTCGGGCCGTCAGCGGGACTGGACCCGACTGCGAACGCGGTCGACCCGGAGACGAGACGCCCGGACGTGAACGCGGTCGACCCGGAGACGGAACGGGAGACCCCCGGTCGCCCGAGTGCGGCCTGTCGGTCCCCGGAGGCGGTTATCCGGGCGGGATCGGCCGTGGTCGTGATCTTCGAGGGATACGGGTGGTCGGTCTCGCCGCCGGCGAAGTCGAACTGTTCGTTCCCGTTCGTATCGAGATGCGGGACGGCGTACAGCTGTGCGTCCTGTGTGAGGGGCTCGTCGAGTGCCACCGTGACCTGGGTGTGCGTTCCGGGCGCGAGGTAGTCGCTGTGGCCGAGGACTTCGCCGTCGGGTTCGCCGAGGCGGACGACGACGTACCCGCCAGTGGACAGCGAGACGTCGTCGACGACGACCTCCTCGCGGGCGGTCTGGTCGGTGAAGTTCAGCGACGCGACCGGCGCGGACAGCACGACGAACGCCAGGTACGCGATGCCCAGCATGACCGCGGCGTGTTTCGTGCCGTCCTTCAGCGTTCCTTCACCGAGTTGGCCGGCGACGAACCCGGAACACACCGCCTGAATCAGCGCCGTGTGGAAAAACACGAGCGTGTAGGCGGGTTTGTCGACCTGGCCGAGCCGCGTGAACGCGCTGGCGGCACCGCCGATCGCGCTGCCGGCCTGTCCGCCGCTAGACGGGAGGTTGTTGGGGAGGCTCGGAACTAGCACCTGCTGGACGGCGGCGATGATGACCAGAAACACCAGAAAGGAGATGTAGATGACGACGAGGTAGGTTAGCATCTGCTGGCGGCGCTGGCGGCGGAGTTCGACGTCCGCGCGGGCCTGCGTGGCAGCGATGCGAAGCACCGGCCCGAGAGTGCCCGACGACTCCATCGCGTTCGTGACGAGGGTCACCGCCCGGGTTATCGCCGCAGTCTTCAGACGCAGGCCGAACCGCCGGAGCGCGTCCTGGACGTTCGCCCCGAACGTGACGTCGAGCCAGACGCGATCCACCTCCTCGGAAAGGACGCCGAGGTCGGTTTCCCGGACCTGCTCGAAGCTCTCGACCACGGAGAGGCCGGCCTCGTTGAGGCTCGCGAGGCGTTCGAGCAGTTCGGGCGTGGCGTTCTCGATGCGCTGGATGCGCCGCCGGTAGATCGCCCAGACGACGGCGAACGTGCCCAGCAGGAACAGGGCGGTCTGGACGAGCACGTCGTCGAGTACCCGGACGGCGACCCGATCGGCCGCGAACGCGTGTGGCAGCCGTATCGCGAGCCAGACGATCGCGAGCGGGACGGTCACGTACAGCACCGACCGCGGATTCCACAGGAGTGCTCGAAGGGGGTTTCGCGCGACGTCCTTGATCCGTTTGAGGCGGTCGTATACCCGGAGTTGGCGAGACGCCGCGTGGTGCCGTGTCGTCCCGCCGTCCGCCCGGGGCGATTGAATCGACGTGGGTCGAACCACCGTCGACAGTTCCTCGCGCAGGTTCCCGACGCTGCTCGAGTGGCTGATGCCGAGCAGGCTCAACTGCTGGTCGAGATAGACCACGAACCCGACGTTCGCCAGCGGGACGAACAGGTACGCCAGCAGTTTCAACATCCCGAGCGTGTTCGAGGTCGTGAGCCCGAACACGAGCAGGATGGTGATGAGAAACAACACGCCGGCGACCAGGACGGTCACGTACCCCTCGGCGATGGTCGCGAGCAACTCGAGGACTTCCTCCTGGCGCTGTTCGGCCTCCTCCTGGTAGCGTTCGTACTGCTCGCGCAGAAACTCCGTCAGGCTCTGGCCGCTCTGGAGGACGCTGCTGAAGTTCTCGGCGAAGGTCTTGAACTGGTCGCTCGGCGTGCGGTCGGCCATCCGGTCGATCGCGGTGACGACGTCGTTGCCGAACAGGTCCATCTCGCGGGCGGCGATGGCGAACTCCTCGGCGGTGTCGCCGTAGACGTCGCGGTTGCGTTCGAGGATGCGAAGCACTGCGGGCACCTCCATGCCGCCACGGCTGAGCGCGTAGACGAACGCGACCGCCGCGGGGAGGGTCCGATTGATGCCACGTCGACGCACCTCGATGACGCTTTTCGGCTGCTGCCAGCGGTACAGGTAGGTCAGGCCGGCCAGCGTGCCGCCGCCGATCACGCCCGCCCCGAGGACGACGGCCAGCAGTTGCCCCGTCGGGAGCGCCACGTCGTTGAACAGCGCATCGAACGTCGGTCCCATCGGCCGCGGCAACTGGCCGAGCAGGTCGCCGACGGCCCCCAGCGACTCCATCGCGACGCCGACGGCGTACACCGAGACGATACCGCCCGCCAGCGCGGCCAGCGTCGCGTAGAAGTACGACCGCGCCGCGTAGGCGCGGTAGGTCTCCTGGACGTATGCGGCCCGGAGCATCCGCTCGCGTTCGGGTGCGTCTCCCTGTACGTACCGGCCGAACAGCCACCGGGAGATGCTAGAGAGTCGCCGGTCGAGGGACTCGCTGACGCTCGCCAGCGGAATGATGGCGACCAGTGCCGCCGCGACCAGTATCGGGAGCAGGCCCAGCAGCGACACCATCGTCAGGCCGTGACCTCGATGTCTCCGTCTTCGATCATGTCCATCACCTCGTCGGGGTCGGCGTAGTACTTGTTGACCAGTGCGGTGAACCGCCGGTAGTCCCTGACGCCCCGCTCCTGGAGGTAGGCCAGGAAGTGCCGGCGGTTGCGCAACTCCGTGAGCAACTCGGCCTGACTCCAGCCGTTCTCCTCGCGGATCTCGTCGAGGAGGTCGCTGTTGCTCTCGCTGAAGCGGTCCTCCTGGGCGACCCACGAGTAGGTCTCCGAATAGTCGAGTTCGCCGGTCCGCTGGTCGATGCCCTCGATTTCGGCCAGCGAGTTGGTCCGGCGGACGCGCTCGTCACCCGACCGGGTGAGTATCTGCACCGAGAGGATGTCGAGCGACTGCACCATCGGTCGCGGGACGTTGATCGGCTCGTTCTCCAGGCGGTTGATGACCGTCTGGACGCTGTCGGCGTGCATCGTCGAGAAGGTCGTGTGGCCGGTGTTCATCGCCTGGAAGAGCGTGATCGCCTCCTCGCCTCGCACCTCGCCGACGATGATGTACTCGGGGCGATGTCGGAGCGCCGATCGCAGGAGGTCGTACATGGTGATGTCCGACTGGTCCATGCGTTCGCGGGTGACGCTCGACAGCCAGTTGTCGTGGTACAGCGAGAGTTCGCGCGTGTCCTCGATGGTCAGGACCTTCGAACGTGGCGGGATGAACATCGAGACGGCGTTCATCGAGGTGGTCTTGCCGGCCGCAGTGCCGCCCGCGAAGATGAGCGACTTGTTGTTCTCGATGGCCAGCCAGAGGTACGCAAGCATGCGCTCGTTGAACGTCCCGTAGTCCATCAGGTCGATCGGCGTGAACGGCTCCTCGGAGTACTTCCGGAGGGTGAACGCCGACCCGCGGGGGGTGACCTCCTCACCCAGCGCCAGTTCCGCCCGCGCCCCCATCGGGAGCGTCGTCGAGACGACGGGGTCGCTGACGCTGATGTGTCGGCCCGACCGCTGGGCGAGGTGGACGACGAAGTTGTGCAGTTCCCGCTCGCCGAACCTGACCGAGGTCTCGACGTCGGTGTACTCCTCGTGGTAGACGAACACGGGGAGGTTCGGTCCGTCACACGAGATGTCCTCGATGTAGGGATCGTGTATCAGCGGGTCGAGTTTCCCGTATCCCAGAAACGTCCGGTGGAGGTAGTAGTAGAGCCGGTAGAAACTCTCCTCGGGGACGGTCACGCCGTACTCCTCGAGACGGGCGTTCACCTCGTCTTTGAGCGCGGCCTCCGGATCGTCGACGACGTCGTGGCGGTACAAAAGCGGGTCGCGGACGTCCTCGAACAGGCGATCGAGCAGGTCGCTCTCGAGGTCGTCTAGCGAGGGCTCGACCACGTGGTAGTAGTGTTCGTTCGCGTCGTCGTCGTAATTGATCGAAACGAACGCGTAGGGGACGTTTACCCAGTACCGGTCGATCTCCTCGTAGCCCGGAACCCCGTCGAAGGAGACGAGACGCTCGTGTCGTCCGGGGTCGTACTCGGTGATACCGATGTCCTGCCCGACGAGGACCCTCGCCGTCCGGGAGAGCCACCGTCCGAACGCATCGAGCGCACCGTCGGGCGTCGAACTGGTTCGTTCGTGCGAATCGTGCCCTGACATGCTCCCCTCGCAGTCGACGCCACCGACGCGTCGTCTGGCTATCGGTTACGTCGCCAACTATTTAAATTCGGACCCGGGTTCGGAGGGTACCCTCACGTGGCTGGGTCGGGCGACCCGTCGGTCCGTTCGACGCCCAGCAGCACGGCGGCCAGGACCCACATCAGCACGACGCCGACGGGATAGGTCGGCTGCGCCTGGAAGAACAGGTACAGCGAGACGGTGTGGACGAGCGCCCCCACGACCAGGAGTCCGCCCATCAGCCGCACGGGGTCAACCGGCGACGCCTCGACCCGTTCTTCGAACCCGTAGTAGACGACGCTCAGCGCGACCGCCAGTGCCACGACCCCGGCTCCGGCCAGCCAGATCTCGCTCGCGGTCACGAGATCGGCCGTGCCGTGGAAGCCGGGCATCTGGAAGACGAACAGGAACGGCCGGCTGACGTTCGTGGACAGCGACGCGCCCGTGACGTACTGGACGCGAAAGAACACGAACCGAATGACGACGAGGCCGTACGCCTGCGGCACGACCGACACCGACCACGGTAACAGCGCGGCCAGCCACGCCGCGACGACGGCCAGTTCACCCGCGTACTCCGAGCGGACCCACATGAGACGTCCGACCGTCGCGCCGGTGGTAAAAGCTATCGACTCGGCGAGACGGTGGTCCGCGGGCGAGATTCGTTCGACCTCGTCGTGACTGCTGTCGATGGACGCAGTCGTTGCCGCCGATATAGTCGGTGTACTGACGTCTCGCCCGGGATAGAATGCGCCTCCGGCGTTACGTTCATGGTACACCGTTCCATAGTGACGACTATCGAATGAGGCGAGACTACTTCACCCCGGAACTCCGGAACGTCGAGGCCGACGAGGAGTCGCCGGCCGTCGTGCTGACGTTCGACGGTCCGTCCGGACTGCTGGGAGAGCGACTCGAAAACGGCGACGGCGACCCGCTCGAAGACGGCGAAATCGACGTCGCGTTCCGGTATACGACGCCGGTAGACGCCGACGACGCAGCGGGCGTTCTCAGCGTCACAAACCGGTTCACGGGTGAGTACGTCCTCGAAACGAACGCGGACGCAACGCTGGTTCGAGACCTCGTTCGAGCCGCGCGCGCCGACGACGGCGACGACGAGGAGTGGCGCTATCGGGTGTGCATCCGGCGCGACGACGAGGAGGTCGCGACCTTCCGAAAGCGGACGCTGCTCGTGTACGACTCCGAGGGCGACCTCCGGCGCGACTCGAGTCTCATTCCCGGCGGCGTCGAACTCTAATTTCTCGACACGTCGGCGAAACCGGCTTTTCGCGGGCTCTCGTCTCGGTTGCGGATCTCTGCCCTCGTCTCGACGGCAGACGCCTAGTTCGCGCTCGCGACCGCTTCGAGTTCCCCGTCGTCGAGCCTGCGCTCCACCCGGCGCGCGGCCGCCGCGAGATTGGTGATCTTCTCTTCCGCGGGCGCGCGAGTGAGCGGCTTCATGCCACAGTCGGTGACGACGGTCATCCGCTCGGGCGGGACGACCGCTAGTCCGTACTCGATGCGCTCGACGATTTCGTCGACGGACTCGGCCGCCTTGTTCTGGGTGTCGACGACGCCGTAGCCCACGTCGACGTCGAGGTCGACGCCACCGAACAGGTCGTGAGGATCGTTGGCACCCTGGCTGGCGAACTCCAGGTCGATCTCGTCGACGGGGAACTCGAAGAGGTCGGGCACGAGGTTCTCGTACTCGCCGGAACAGACGTGGACGCCGAGGCGGACGTCGTCGGGAACTTCGGGCGCGATGCGCGAGAGGCACTCCGTGGCGATACCGCCGTGGGGCGACATGCCCAGCGCCGGCTCGTCGATCTGGATCCACTTCGCGCCGGCGTCGGCGAGCCGTCCCGCCTCGGCGGCGACGAGGTCCGCCATGTCGTAGGCCAGTTGCTCGACGTCGCCGTCGTAGGCCTCCATGCTGCAGAACGACGCGAGCGTGAACGGGCCGGTGATGGTCGTCTTGACGGGGCGGTCCGCGACTGCCGAGACGAACGCGAAGTCGTCGACGAGCCAGGGGACGTCCGACGACACCGTGTCCACGACGGTCGGCATCCGGGCGTTCCAGTCGTCGCCCTCGCCGCTGGCGTCGTAGCCGTCGATGAACTGCGCGAAGTACTCGACCATCCCCGTTCGGCGCTGTTCGCCGTCGGTGACGACGTCGAGGCCGGCGCGAACCATGTCGCCGCTGATCGCCCTGACGGCGTCGTCTTCGGCCTCGTCGAGGTCGTCCGCCGAGAGGTCGCCCTCCTCGACCAGGTCGCGGGCGGCGTCGAGCCAGGCCGGCTGTGGATAACTGCCGACGACGGTCGTCAGCAGGAAGTGGTCCGCCTCGTGATCCGGGGGACGGAACTGTTCGCGGGTCATATCCGAACAAGGCTCGGTGGTAATGAATAGCTTGCGTCGGTCCCGAACCTTGCCGGGGTCTCGGATTCACCGATCCGTCGAGCGACAGTCGTTGGAAGCGGGCAGTCGAGCGACGGTCTTCGGAAACGGGCAGTCGAGCGACGGTCTTCGGAAGCGAATCGTCGAGGACCGGAGCCGCCGCTATGTCGTGGCGTCGTGGCGTCGTGGCGTCGTCGAAAGGGGGGAATGGGGGAACAGGGATGTGCCACTCCGTTGCAAGAGCGACAGCGACTTTCCATACACACTCCGGTATAATCAATGTTTTCTGGTATAAAAATTACATAAAATGAAGAGATAGTACGGTATAGGCGCAAGGATTGCCGCCACCGTCGCTCCATCTGGGTGGCTTCACTCGGACGACTCGCCGGGATGACGTGTGCGTGAC